>NZ_BAABDQ010000015.1:0-287328 GCF_039539705.1 Nonomuraea rosea
TCAGATTGTCGCCGTAGATGATGACCTTCTGCGCCAGGAAGTGCGTGAAGGAGATGACGCTGCCGTCCTTGTACTCCAGCCGCAACGGCTTGGCCGAGCTCATGCCCGTCGTGTGGTCCTTGAGCTTGCCCGGATAGGCCCCCAGGCCCAGACCGCCCGCATTGGCGGGCGTGTGCTGGTAGCCCGTGTTGGAGAAGTCCGGCCACAGACCCGAACCGTCATTGGGCCGCGCGTGCAGCCGCGCAGTCGCCGTCACCGCGCTCTGGGTGGGTGTCGCCGAAGCCGACGCCGTGGAGCTGGGACTCTTGGTCGGCGTGGCGGTGGGAGTCGCCGTGGGAGTCTTGATCGGCGTGGTAGATGCGGTGGGAGTCTTGGTCGGCGTAGCAGATGCGGTGGGCTTCTTCGAGGGGGTGGGCCTCGGCTTGTGCTTGCGCTTGCGGCTGCGCGTAGGCGTGGGAGTGGCGGCGGGCTGCTGAACCGTCGCAGAGCCGGCGGCTAACCGGACGTTCGCGTCCGCCACGGCCCGTTCCGGGCCGGCGGCGATGACGAGGACAGAAGCGACAAGGGCCGCGGCTGTCGATAGGGCGCCGACAAGTCGGCGCCTATTTGATTGGTGTCGTGCCATAGTTCTTCCCCTAATCGAAAGTGAGGATTGCAGATACGGGCGAGATGGCCCCGCTCGGCCCAGGGCATGGCCTGCGGGCTCGCGAATCCCGGGACATGTGGCGAGCGGGGGTCAGCGTGTCTCCAAGGGGCGAAGGCGGCCCACGTGCAGAACCACGGCTCCTGCCAGCGTGGCTGGGCAATGAGCGAGCGTCTTACCACAGCACCAAGCGCGCAGCCAGGACAGCCACAGCATCGAGATCGTGTGGCAGCCTTGTTGGCTATCGCCCGGTGTGCCGGAGTATTGCGGCGGAGATACGGGGAATCACCGGCGGCGGGAACCCGTGCCCCATTCCCTCGATGGGCAGAAACTCGCTGTTGGGAATCGACGCTGCCAGTGCCTTGCCATGGGCGATGGGCGCCATCGGATCGTCCGACCCGTGAATTACCAGGGTCGGGGCGGTGATCGAGCCGACGAGCCCGGAGCGGTCGCGAGAGGCGAAAGCCGCGAAAATGTGATTCTTCGCGGCGTGGGCCGTACCGGTGGCACTTTCGATCTGCCGTTCGATGATCGCACGCGTGGCGGCCTCGTCGAACGCCGTTAGATGTCCGGTGAGAATGCGAGCCAGCTTGAGCTGTGCCTCAACGTGCTCCTTCCGGCTGCTAGGCGGATTGGCGATCTGCTCGGCGTCCCAAGCGGCCAGCCGTGGATCTCGTTGTGTCCCCCGGAAGGTGTTGGTCTCAGGATCGAGGGGTTCGGCGCTCGACATGATGACGGTGAGGCTGCTCAGCCGGTCAGCGTGTTCGAGCGCGATCTCCTGGGCGATCATGCCGCCCATCGACGCGCCGACCACGTCCGCTACGGCGACGCCCAAGCCATCGAGCAGGCCGACCGCGTCATGGGCGAGGTCGACGATGGTGTACGGCTTGGCTTCGTAATCAACACTGCTGGACAGCCCGGTGTCCCGGTTGTCATAGCGGATGACGTACCGCCCTCCCTTCTGGAGCAGCCAGCAGAACTCATCGGGCCAGGTGGCGCCTCGGGCGCCGAGGCCCATCACGAGCAGCAGCGCGGGATCGGCCGGATCCCCGAACGTCTCGCACCATAGACGGACCCCGTTGGCCTCGACCATGTGTTCCATCGTGTTCAGCCCTTCGTTCTGCTCGGACCAGGTGCGACGACCGGCGCTACAGCGTCCCGTATGGGGACGAGCGCTCACGGGCCGTCCGCCAAGGCCGTGCGCTTCTGCAGAGCCCCTTCCGCAGTAGGAAAGTATAGACACGTTAACTTCTTGCTTGGAGCAGAATCGTCACAACACGGCCGGCGCATGCAGGACGGCGAGCATCTGGGCCCGCAGGTGCGCGCTCAGCGCTTGGGTGTCATCGCTCAGCCGGGCGGCGAGCACCGGCGTCACCATCCCCATGACGGAGGTGACGGCGATCCGGGCCGCGAGGTCGGACAGCTCCGGCCGCACCTCGAGCAGTAGCCCGGCCCACTCCTCACGCATCTGCCGCGTCTGGCGATTGAGCCGCCGCCGATCTTGATCCGGCAGCCACAGCAGCTCGGCCTGCATGACCAAAGTCAGATTCCGGTTCTCGACGGAAAACCGGGAGAACCAATCCACCAGGGCGATCAGCGCCCTCTCCGGCTCCCGGTCCCGGTCGGCCAGCGCGGCTTGCGTCCCCTCCCGCAGGCGTTCCAGCGACAGCTCGATCAGCGCGAGGAGGATGGCCTGTTTGCCAGGGAAGTGCCGGTAGACCCCAGGCCCGCTGATGCCCACCGCGGCCCCTATGTCGTCGATTCCGGTGCTGGCGTAACCTCGCTCCACGAACAGCCGAGCAGCCTGCAGCAAGATGACGCGCTTGCGTACTCCATGTTTGCGTCCCTGGGAGACAAGCGATTCCAGCTCATCGGACTCGGCCACTAGCGTGCCTCTCTGGGAGAAAAAGGGGGCTACGGTTAACATATCGAAGCTCCGTTACAGTAGAGAAGGCAACGTCAACGCAGGTCTGCGCTCCTGGTAGGTCTTCGCCAAGGCGCGTGGAGACCTCACCGACGAGGAGCGGTCCTTGATCGAGCCTCACTGGCCGCTGGGTCCCTCTGTGCCAAGCTCAAGTGAGACAAAAGGGACTAAGTTCCTTAACTGACATGAGCAGGGGTTCCGCGCGGTTCCTACTACCGCGGCCTGGTGGCCGAGCAGGAGGCGCTGGCCGCCTTCCACGGCGACCACTACCTGCCGCTGCTGGACCACTTCTACCCCTCACACCGCGGGCTGCTGCTGCGCCTGGCCAGCGTGGTGCCGGACCTGAAGGCATCGTGACTTCGCTTATGAGCAAGAGCGGCATCTTCAATCATTTCCCCACCAAGGAGGAGCTGCAGCTCGCTCGACCAGGTCAAGCCGCATGTCGATACTCTCTCAGAATGCCGCCGAGTCGATCACGTCGATGGATGACGAGTGCCGTGATCCGGGCTGGGGCGGTGTCAGAGGCGGGAAGCGGTCGGAGCGGAGTTGCCTGATGGAGAGTCCGCTGCGGCCGGTGTTCGTTATAGAAGGCTTCGAACTCGCGCAGCGCGTGCAGAAGGTGGTGCTGGTTCCAGATCAACGTCCGGTCCAGCAGTTCGCGCCGACAGGTCTGGATCCATCACTCCATGATCGCATTCATGCCCGGTATCCGGACTCCGCTCTTAACGATGCGGATTCCAGCATCGACCAGCACGGCATCGAAGGCCGCGGAGAACGTGGCGTCTCGGTCCCGTATCAGGAACCTGGCAGTGCTGCCGGCCTCCTGCAGGAACTCCTCCCACCCTCCGGTGGCGTTAAGTTCGATCACCTGCGCCACATGAGGGAGATCGCCGCGTTGGCCAGCAGCAAGACCCCGTCGAAGTTCGCGATCACCTTGGCGGCCTGCTGATTGGCTGCTGCACTTGGCCAGGACCGGATAACACGAGGAGGCGGGGCCCGGTGGAACCGGACCCCGCCGTTCTATCGACTCTGTGTGATCAGCGCCGTCGTCATCAGCGCGGTTGTGATCAGCGGGAGAAGATCACGCTGTGCAGGTCGACCGGGTTGGCGGCGTCGCCGGTGGAGACGCCGTACACGGCCGTGAAGGCGTTGCCGCCCGCGACGAGGCCGGTGTAGTCGCCGAGCAGGCGCCCCACGCTGGTCAAGGGGACCTTCCGGGCGTCGAACGGCCCTTCGAGGTGCTGCTCACGCCACGAGCCGGACTTCGTGCAGTCGCTCGAACAGGTCACGGCCCACACGTCGGTGGGCAGGGTGGCCGGATCGGAGGTGTTGTTGCGGAAGTCGTAGTACGTGACCGCCACGGCGCCGGTCTCGGACGCGGCGACGACCGGCACGGCGGCGGAACCGGTGGGTGTCTTGTCCAGGCGGACCGGGGTGGACCAGGTCTTCCCGCCGTCCGCCGAACGCGAGTAGGCGACGTGGAAGGTGCCGTCGGCCTCCTGGCTGGGCCAGACGGCGTTGACGTTCTGGGTGCCCGGCTGGGCGGCGAGCAGCGGCAGGGCGGCGTTGCGGATCGGGTCGCCGGAGTTGTCCGGGTCCGGGATGCGGACGGCGACCGCGGGCGGGGCCGGGACGTTCAGCGTTGGCGCCGACCAGGTCTTGCCGCCGTCCGTGGAGCGGATCACCTGGGTGGAGGCGTCGGTGTCCGTCTCGTGGTGCATGCCGATCAGCAGCGTCCCGTCCGGGAGCGCCACGAGCTGGGTGCCGATGACGCCGCTGTTGGCCGGCATGTCGACGACTTTACTGCTGGTCCAGGTACGCCCGTCGTCGGTCGACTTGGCCAGGTAGACCGGCTGCACCCAGGTCGACGTGCCGTTGGTCGTCTCCTGGTCGACCCGGTCCCACACCGCGTAGACCACGCCGGGGTGGTACGGGTCCGCGGTCACCGTCGGCCGGTCGTTGAAGAAGTTGGGGTCGTCGTTGCGCTGCAGGGTGGTCGGCGCCCCCCAGGTACGGCCGCCGTCGCCGGAACGGGACACCAGGATGGCGGTCACGTCCCCGGAGCGGGACATCGACAGCGACGCCGCCACCGCCGCGCCCGAGGGCGTGACCGTGACCCAGTTGTCCGTCGTGACGTCGTAGTCGCCGCCGTTGGCGCTCGTGCCGCCGTTGCACCGGGAGAAGGCGGGCAGGTTCGTGGATCGCTGCCAGGTCTGGCCGTAGTCGTCCGACACGGCGGTGACGGCGCCGTTGCTGCCGTACCGGCTCCAGCGATCCTGCTGGTACACCGTGACGAGGTGCTGCGGCCGGTTCGGGTCGCGGGCCAGCGAGGGGAGGACTTCGGTGTTCGGGTTCAGGGTATAGCCGTCGGCCGGCGGGACTCCGCAGCCTGCGGGCAGCGGGCTGGTGCCCGAGACTGTTTCTACGATGATGGGGCGGTCGATGTCGGTGCTGTCCGCCGCGGCGGGGTAAGCGGCGGTGCAGGCGAGCAGGATGGCCGCTGCGGGTAACGCGACCTGAAAGCTTCGAAGCACGAGCATTCCTCATGTTCGGTGGATGTACGGAGCCGTCACCGCTGAGGGGCGCGCCCCAGACCTTGGCGTACGACGAAGCGAACATTACAGGAGCATGATCTTTTTCACCTATAAGAAATGAAAGAGATCGAAAAAATCTGCTCTGAACTGGGGTTATTTATGACGGCCGCGTTGACCGGCCTCGCAACAGAGAAGCCGTTGCGTAGTCAGCCGGTGGCGTTGCGCTCGGGTTTCCGCTTGCAAAGGCCGCCCGCCACCAGGGTTCGCGCGCCGCCGGGGCTTGCATGCGGCTGGACTCCGCGCGCGGGCCGGGCGTGACACATTCATGGGGGCGGCGGGTCTTGCCCGAGCCGGAGGCCGGACGGCCGGCAGGGATTGATCGGCGAGGTACGAAGGCACACCATGGCATGGACTCAACCCGGGGCACGTCAATGCCTGATGGTCATCATCTGACACGTCATGGCCACCGTCACGCCGTACACGGTCGTCTGGCCCATATCCAAGGGACCTCCTACCCGAGCCGGTGAGTGCCAAGAACTCGGCCACCTACGCAACCTGCGCGTATTCGTGGATCAGCCCACCGAGACGGTCACGTCGGATGACCGTGATATCGCCCTCAACAGGATCGGGAAGGGCTCGTAACGGAGCGGCCTGGCCCAGGGAACGATGCGGGCGATGCTCATTGAAGTGAGTCTCGTAGGCAACCAGCACGCGTCGAAGGTGGCGGGCGTTGACGATAAGGATCCGATCAAGGAGTTCTCGACACAGGCCGCCGATCCAGCGTTCGGCGAGAGCGTTGGCCCGCGGAGCCCGAGGTGGACTCTTGAGAATGCGGATGCCCTCGGCTGTGAAGACGTCGTCGAACACCGCGGTGAACTTCATATCCCGATCGCGGATGAGGAACCTGGACCCCTCCGCCCTGTCCCCCAGCTCGATCATCAGGTTTCTGGCCTGCTGCGCAACCCACGGCCCGGTCGGATACTCGGTGACGCCGCCGAGCACATGCACACGGCGAGTGCTGATCTCCATGACGACCAGGCAATACAGGCGCTTGAACAGCACGATGTCGCAGTGGAAGAAATGATCCACGTAGCTTGAGCACGCAGAAAATCGCCCCAGGTCGGTCCCGAGCGTCGCGGCGCGGGATCGATACCGGCCCTCTTCAAGATGAGCCACACGGTGGAGGCCCCGACCCGATAGCCCAGAGCGGCGAGTCCCCCGGCGATCCGCCGGTAACCCCACAGCGGATTCTCCCGGGCCAGACGAAGTATCAAGGTCTGGATGGAGGTGCGCGTGGGCGGCCGATCCTGGGCGCGGCGCTTGAATGTCCAGCGCCGCCGTACCAGATTGGTGTGCCAACGCATGAGCGTACCCGGCGCCACGAACAACCGCCGACGACCGGTCGGAGCCGGCAGGCGCGCCAGCGCACTGATCACCGCGCGATCCGCCCATGACGGCCGAGGCCTTGCCATCTGCCGACGCAACACCGCGAGTTGATGTCTCAGGACCAGAATCTCCGCCTCCTTCGACCCCCTGCGAGCTACCCAACAGCACCACCCAGCCTGAGAGCCGAATGAAGATCAGATAAACCAGCCGCAGCGCCATGGACGCGATCATGCCTGTCAGCGCCGAAACGCCAACCCCCAGTTCAGTCCCAACGGCCGAGTTTCCGGCACCCACAGGGTCATCTCCACCGGTGAGCGTGACGCCTGGGCCTTCGGCTGGGACATCCTCGGCATCGCCGCCTGTGTGCCGGTGGCCGACGGCCCGCACCGTCCTACGGCATTCCACTGGGACGGCGATCGTTGGACGAAAAAGCGACTTCCCCGTCGAGCGCGGCGATGTCGGTCCGGTCGCCGCGTCCGGTCCGTCCAATGTGTGGGCCCTGGCCGGTGGTTCCGTTCTGCGTTGGGACGGGCGTGCCTGGACGATCGTTCGGGAGGCGCCCGATACGGCCTGGACCCGAGCCGACCTGAGCGTGCACTTGCCGAAGGCGCCGCCCCCGTCCGACGATGTCCCGCCCGGACCGCTCAGCCCTCGGCTGAGCGCCATCACCGCCGATCCGTCCGGCATCTGGATCACTGGGGAGATCGGGATGTCGTCGTTCCTGCTCTCCCAGACCGATTCCGGCTGGCGTAGCGAGGACACCTCCGCGAAGGCCGGGCGCATGGGCCGTGATCTCCCGCCCGTGCCCGACAGCCGGGGCGGACACTGGTTTCTCGGCTCCACCGACGTCAACGGGTCTGACTCGGCCCTGGCCCACCGCGATCCCTCCGGCCGCTGGACGAAAGTTCCGGTCGGCGGCGAGCTCACGTCGCTGTCCGCCGTCCCCGGCGGTCCGCTCCTGGCCACCGGGGTGATCGGCAGAGCTCAGGGGTCTTCCGCAACCTTCCTTGAGAAGGATGCTTCCAATCCCTCGTAATTGATGCAGGGTTTGAGAGGACTACTCCGGCGCGCACGCCTTGAGGATCGATGAGTTTTCCTGCCGATGCCGGTCTGTAGAGGCAAACGACCCGCTCTGAAGGAGACGGCGATGACCAACGACCCAGCCCTGCAGGCCCTGACCAGGCTCGTCGGCACCTGGAAGATCACCGGTGGGCACGAAGGAACCGTGACCTATCGCTGGCTGAACGACTTCTTCCTCCAACAGGACATCCACCTGGGCGAAACGCGCGGCTTCGAGATCATCGGCCGGGAACGGAAGCTGATGGCCGAGCCCAGCACCGACATCAAGTCCCGCTACTACGGCGAGGACGGCAGCACCCTCGACTACACCTACGAACTCGATGGCGACACCTTCACCATCTGGGCGGGTGAGCGGGGTTCGCCCGCCTTCTACCAGGGAACCTTCAGCCCCGACGGCCGCACCCTCACAGGCGCCTGGGTCTACCCGGGCGGGGGCGGCTACGACTCCAACGCCGAACGCGTCGAATAGGCACTCCGCTCCAGGTAGGTCCTTGATCGCGCCGCAGTGCTCTCGCCGGGTGTACAGACCGCGCCCAGCAGGAAGGTCGACGTCACCGACGGCGACATGACGCCGTCCGACCGAGCCCCGCACGAACCGGCCGCATTCGGCGAGCGGATCGACCTCTTCGCCGATGACGCAGTCGTGAACTGTCGAACGTCAGCCAATTGAGCCAGCCCGTGCGCTGGCAATTGAGCCACTCGGCGCGAACTGCTCACGAAGGACACTTTGGCCGTTCGGGCGCTATATCGCTTTAGGCCGTTTCGGAGTGGTCTTGCGGTCGACGTGACCGTTGGATGACCTGTTCTGCTGGCTCCGCATGTGGATGGAGCAGCGTGGGGCGGGTCGGACGTTCAGCACCGAGAAGACCTATGCCTGCGCCCGCGGCCTCACGATGGCCAGATTTGACCTCGACTTTGATTGAGGTTGCAGACTGCTCAGTGAAGGCGCCGAGACAGTCGGCGCAGGAGGAGTGATGGTCATGCGGCACATACTGGTTAACCGATTCGGCGGCCCCGAGGTGCTGGAGGTGGACAAGGCTCCTGATCCCCTCCCGGGTCCTGGGAAGGTTGTGGTGGGCATGTCCGCTGTCGACATCATCTTCCTCGACACGCTGCTGCGCAGCGGTGCGGGCAAGGACTACTTTCCGCTCCGTCCGCCCTACGTGCCCGGTCATGGTGGCACCGGACTTGTGATCGCGGTGGGGGAGGGTGTTGATGCCGGCTGGTTGGGCCGGCGCGTCGCCGTCGGGACCTCGGACGGCGGCTATGCGGAGCAGATCGCGGTCGCCGTGGAAGAGCTGGCACCGGTGCCCGATGGCCTGGGTCTTCCTGAGGCGGCGGCGATTCTGCACGACGGTCCCACCGCGGTGAACATCACCGACGTCGCCGAGATCAAGGAGGGTGCCTGGGTGCTGGTCACCGCCGCCGCCGGTGGCACGGGCGTGTTGGTCGTGCAACTTGCGCGCGCGGCCGGAGCCCATGTCGTCGCCGCAGCTCGCGGGGCCCGAAAGCTGGAGTTGGCCCGGGAGGCGGGCGCCGAGGAGGCGTTCGACTACACCGAAGCCGGTTGGACCGACAGAGTGCGTGCCGTGACCGGCGGAAGCGGCGCGGACGTGGTGCTCGACGGCGCCGGCGGTCAGCTCGGCAGCGAGGCGTTCGAAGCGGTGGCCCACGGCGGCCGGTTCGTGAGTTACGGAACGTCCAACGGTTTCGCCCACGTTGATCCGCACACGGCACAGCAGCGCGGGATACGGACGATCAGCCTCATGGACCTGAACAACGCGGCCGCGGGGCAGACGAAGGAACTCGTCGAGAGGGCGCTGGCGCTCGCGGCAGACGGGCGGATCCGGCCGGTCATCGGCCAGACCTTCCCGTTGGAGCAGGCCGCAGACGCCCATGCCGCCATCGCGGCGCGCAGCGCTCTCGGGAAGACGCTGCTGGTGCTCTGAATGCCGACCGTGGAGACGCTTTACGGCGGCGTGCGATGGTGCAGGATCACTTGACCGGGGCGCCGCTTGCCGGAGAACCACACAAAGGCGACGCAATGAGATCCGTAAGCGCACGCAGCGCGCCCTCGCCAAGGACGTACAGAGACGCCGACCAGCGGCAACGTAGGGAGCCGCGGGCCCTCTCTTGGAAGCCGTCCCCAAAACAGTCCCTCTCCTCGCGCGCGAGGAGGAGCATTGCGCGTTCAGTCACATCCTTGTGTGTTCTGTGTCGTAGGCGGACGCGCCCACGCTGAAGATGGCGTCGTTCGTGGGTGCATGAGCAAGGGCCGTTTCCCAGGCCGGTGCGGGAATCGGGGGCGGGCTGGTGTGCCCGTCGTGGTCGTGGATGCAGTCGTTGACGTGCAAGGCGTTCTGGTCGCCGGCGGACAGCAGGCTGTAGTGGGCGGTGCGGCCGCCGAGGTCGGGGGCGTGGGTGCACCCCGGTGACCGCTTCGGTGAAGTCGTCGGGGCCGAGGGCTTGACCTGGTAGCTGTGCAGGAGGAGTTCGTGGGCCACCGTCTGGGGCAGCGGCGTGGTCAGGCCGGTGCGATACCAGTCCAGGACGGCCCGTGGCAGGGCGGCCCGGTACGGGTAGTTGTGCTGGGACCGTTGGGCCTCTCGCAGCCGCCGCACCAGTTGGGGAACCGGCCACGGCCCAGAGGCCCAAGGCCGGCCCGGCCGCCACGGCTTGGCGCACGACGGGTTGGTGACGTGCTCCGGCAGCCGTTGTCGTTCCTGCTCCGACCAGTCGCGTGCCCAGTCGATCTGAGTCACCAGGGTGTCGTCGTGCAGCGCTTCGCCGGTGGGGTCGCGCGGTTCGCCCTGGCCGGTGAGCTGGGCCGGCTTCTCGGCGCGGATGGTGCCCACCACCACCATCGCGGTGCGCAGGAGCCGGCAGGCTTTCGCCGATGCCCTGGTGAGCGTAGAGTTCCAGGTCGTCCAGCCAGAGCAGGCCCGGTCCCAGCTCGGCCAGGGGCAGCAGGGTAGCCTCGGCCAACTGGTGATCGCGTGGGCGTACGAGCCGATGCCTGGGAAAGGCCGCGCCTGCGGCCTGGCCCGCGCCTGAGTCTCCGACGATCAGCAGCATCCGCCGCTCGGCGTCCGCCTCTCGCATCGCCTCGACCAGGTCGTGGTCGTGATCGCGGGGCACATAGGGCGGGTAGGGCCACTCATCGGCCAGGCCGACGCGTTTGACGCCGAACACGCCCGGATCGTTGATGTCGGCCACCCGCAGCGGAGCGCCTCCAGGCTGACCTGCATCAGGGCATGCCTGTAGGCGGGGGCGGCGTACACCTGCACCACCACGGGGCTGCCGGTCACCTCCTGCAGCGCGGCGGCCAGAGCGGGACTGGCCTCCAGCGCGGCGGCCAGGGGGACGACGTACAGGCGCCGGTGGGCATACCCGGTCTCGGCCGAGACGATCACGCCGACCAGGCGGTCATGCTTGGGCGGCAGGGTCACCCCGGCACCGGATATGCCCTGCCAGCCCTCCTGTTCGCCGGGGTGGAGGCACAACCTCGCCGAGCGGAGCGATGCCAGCAGCGTCGACAAGCCGGACGGCGATCGACGCCCAGGCGGTGTCAATGTGTGGGCCGGCCGAACTGGCCCGGCACGTTCGCACAGGCGTACACGCCGTCTGACACGCGGATGAGTGAGCTTTATGCAGCCCAGGTGACCTTGCCGTCGGCATTCACCGTCACCAGGCGGCCCGTCTCAGTGAAGCTGGCCGCGACGACGTCCTCGCGCCGCTCGCGGACCTCCCCCTTGACGTCGAGCAATTCCAGCTCACCATCGTGGACCAAGCCGACCGCCGTACCGGACGGATCGGCGATCACACCGGCCCGAGCGGCGACATCGCGCGACCACGTCTGCCGCCCGCTCGGGTCGATGCCGCGAACCTCGGTGTGATGGGTTCCGCGCTGGTCGACGTAGCGGGACACCACCGCGCCCCCTCGCGTGCCGGCCACGCATTCCCCGGGCTGGTCGAGATTGACCTGAAGAGGAACAACGGTCCCGTCCTTGAGTATCCCTCCGCGCTCGCCGGTCAGGACCGCCCAGTCTCCGCCGACGCAGCCGCCCCAGAACCCCCCGGCGGGCACGCGCTCCCCTGTTGCCCGCCATCCGTGAGCGTCGCGCTGGAAGCGCAGGATCTCACCGCCGGGCAGCGTGGGGTCGGCGTAGAGCAGCAGAGCCGTCGTCCGGTCGGGGCTCTCCCGCCACAGGACGTTCTCCACACCGGCGACCTGATGGCTCTCCTTCTCGCCGTCCGAACGCTGGATCTGGAGCGTGCCTCCCTCGGCGACGACCGTGTCCGCATCGCCCCGCCGGCTCAGCACCTTCCGGGTAGCGGTGGAGAAGGCCGCTTCAGGGCACCGGGCCGCGCATACGGCAGCCTGCTTGTCCGTCCACAAGTGCCGCCCGTCCGAGGCGTACCCGAGGTGCGATTCGGTCTGCGGGTCGTACACGATCGCCCCCGTCGAGGAGGCGGCGACGAAGACCGGCGGAATTTCCTGCTCACCGCCGGTGGAACACGACGTGACCGCCACCAGCGCCAGCAGGGACGCGACAAGTGCGCGGTGGTTCATCGGCCGCTAGATCCGCTTGGTCTGGAAGCTGCACGTGGGGTCGAGGCCCGGAAGGTCCCAGCGCACCCAGAATTTCACGTAGACCTTGTCCTTCGACGAGGCGGGGATGCTGACGGTCACGCTCTTCGTGCCCACCTTGGCCTTGTCGGTGCTCCAACCGCTCCACCACGTGTCGGGTGCGTTGTTCTTGTCCGAATAGACATCGATGGCCACGTCGGTCTTCGATCCAGCGCGACCACCCACCGTGTACGTGAACTTGGTGAAGACGTCACGCCCTACGCCGTTGAAGTAGTAGCGTGCCGAGCCGCTGAAACCCTTGGGGTCCGACTCGCAACTGCCGCTGAGAGTCTTGTCAGCCGACGCAGAGGCGGAAGCGCCGCCGGCGCCGACGATCGACAACGTCAGTCCCGCGATCCCGACGATCGCCGCATGCCGAAGTATGGTGCTCAGTCGCATGATGCCCTTTCCGTTGCCTTGACTGCATCCGTCACAGGATCGTAGGGAGCGGTGGTATAGCGGCGGTATGCCCGGCCGTAGATGATCATGTCTGTACGGATTTCGTGAATGCCCCGACCGTTCATCGCGGTCAGCGCGTCGATCTCTGCCTGGATCTGTTCGGTCTGGCAGGTCAGCGCCTGCTCACGGGCGTCGATCTTGTCCAGCAGCCCGGCGCCCGGGTCCGGGTCCCGCGCGTCGAACCTGGTCATGCCGGCCGCCAGGACGGGGCGGGAGCGCGGGTCAGACGGCGAGACATCACGTCGGTCATCGCCCAATAACTGCGGCACGGCGCGATTCCCTGGCGGATGGGGGCGGCCGACTACTCCTCCGGACTGGAGCTGGGCGAATCCACCCCACTCACCGGCAGCCCCGCGGCCAGCCTCTGGGACCAGACCCTCGCCGACGCCATGGGCGCCGCCGGCCGCGCTGTCATGGAAGAACGCCTCATCCCCGCACTCCTCGCCGACCTCACGCGAACCAGATGAACGACTACCTATTGCAGCTATGTCCTCCCAGCTCGGAGAGCACCTCACTTTGTCACGGCTCTAGCCTCGAGTTTCACCGCCGCACAGGATGGACGCATGCGAAACCCCCAGGAAGAGGCGCTCGACCACTATCGCGCGCTGTTACGCGAGGTGGAGTGGCTCTCCGTGGCGATGTGCTGGACCGTCGTCGTCCCCGATGAGGGATACGCGTCCATGGCGGAAGTCGTGGGCCAGGCCTTCGGCGCCGCCGCCGGAGAGATCGGCCCGCCTGCTCATATCCACGAGCTCCCCTACGGACACAAGCTTCCAGTGTCTCTCGGACAGCACGGCCCGATCGTGAGCCTGTTCGAGAACAACGGCCTCTTGGGTGCCCAGCCGCCTGTCTTGAACCGGGTGAGCGCTTCGGCCGAGGTCTACAGCGTCTACTGGGACATCGACGGAAACAACAGCGTCAACAAGGCCGCGAAAGGTCAGGTCCTCCTGACGCTCGACGCCATGGAGTTCGAGGAATGGTCCCACGCGGACTTTCTGTCGGCATGGCCTCAGTTGGGGGTCATGGCCGAATCAGTCGATCCCGACGGTGACGACTGGCAGGCGGGAGCCCTGGCAGCCGCCGAACTCGCCACCGGTGTGCGACTGGACAGCGAATGGCTGGCTGGGCGGCAGCCGTACGTGCTCGTTGATTCACTTCAGAGCGTGTGCACGCAACCCATCACCGGTGTGGGGAGGATGCCCGCACCGGAGCTATTCGCCACGAGTTCGGCACGTCTTCAGTTCCAAGCTCTCACGCACCTGGCAAGCGCCACGGCAAACCACTTCGACCTCGCCGCATTCCCCATAGTGGAAGAGATCATCGACCTGCTCGCCAACGGTGCTACCGCAGACGAGCGGCTCGCCGAACGGTTGCCGTTTGAGCTCGTGTCACCGATCGCGATGGAGTTCAGCCGTTACGAGGATGACGGAGAGATGGAGCTGAATCCCCGGTGGCGGAGGATGCAGGCGGCCATCACCCTGGACGTGGCCTCCCGCGGTCCCGGGGCCCGGCCGATGGGGTTTGACGTGTTCCACCATGCCGAGGCAGCCTTCGGCGACGAGTGGGCAGAGGTCGCGGCGCAGATGAGAGCTATCCTCCAGCTGTGATCCGGAGTACGCGGACAGGGCCACTACCTGTAGTCATCCGGAACCGTCAGCGCACCTTCACGTCCTTGGCCGTTTGGCCGTGGCGGTGCCCGTCCAGTAGCTCGTGCGCAGCGAGGGCAGTCGCCGTTCAGGGAGAGGCCGTACAACGCCATCATGCTGTTCCGGTGCGGAGAGCGGCGGCTGTGGATCAGTGTCGATCTGGCCGAAGGTGACGGTGCGATCCTGACGCAGTTGCTCAGCATCGCCCGCAAACGGTTGAGACAGCGGCCCGATTGCGGTGGCACGCGAGTCGGGGCGCCCTTGGCCCGGAAGGCTGCAGGTGGCCGGGAAGGTGCTCACGGGGTGGATCGTCACCGAGGTCGTGGTCTCGAATACAGACCACTTCATCAACGACTCCTGCCAGCATCACGCCCCGCGAAGAACGCGAATAGCATCCGGCCGGGCACGGCTGGATCGTAGATCCCGGCGCGCTGCTGCAGGACCAGGCTGTGCGCGGTGAGCTCGCCGGACCTGTCCGGACGGCCGGCCATGTCCGGCTGGATCAGGAACGTCGGCGTGGCCTGCCTCGGGCTGGCCGGGCTTGTCAGGGATGGGTTCGCTCGTGGATAGGGAGACAGGTCGGTACGGGGGTGCGGGTCCAGCGCATTGCTACGTCATCGCCGGCCGAACAGCGGTGAACCACCCGTGCCCGCCGATGCGGTTTTGATCAAGCACTCAATCAATGTTCTGGTACGTGGGCCTGCTGGTGCCGGGGTGTGCCCGGCCGGGGACGCTCGGGCGTACCGGGCAGCCAGGCCAGGGCGACGATGACGCCGACGAGGCCGAGGCCACCGCTGGTGGCCAGGACGATGTCGAGGCCATGGACGAAGGCGGAGCGGACCGTGTCCGCCAGGGTTGCGGAGCCGGCGGATCGTGCGGCGGCCAGCCCTGCGAAGACGCTTTCGCGTGCTTGCTGCGGCACCGCGGCGCGGTAGGCGGACGTCAGGATCGAGCCGAGGACCGCCGCGCCGAAGCTGCCGCCGAGGGTGCGAATGGTCTGGGTCACCGCGGCGCCGACGCCGGCGTTGCTGGGCGACAGGGCGCCCAGCGCCGCGTCCATGACCGTGGGCAGGACGCAGCCGAGCCCGAGGCCGTGCAGGGCCGTCCACGCGGCGGCCGACCCGGTGCCGCTTCCCGTGTCCGTGGTGGCGCCCCAGAACAGGCTCGCGGTGAGCAGGACGAACCCCAGGCCGGCCGCGAGCTTGGGGCCGATCATCCTGCTCAGCCTGGCCGCCGCCGACATCCCGATGAGCATCCCGGCGATGAGTGGCAACAGTCGCAAGCTGCTGCCCATTGCGTCCGCGCCGAGGTTCGCCTGGAAATACTGCGGTAGCGCGAACAGGACGCCGAACATGGTGAAGTTGACGAGCGTGGCCAGCGCGGTGCCGATGGTGAAGCGCGCGTTGGCGAACAGCGACAGGTCCACCAGTGGAGCGCGGGCCCGTCGCTCCCAGAGCACGAACAGCGCCAGCGCGGCGATCCCGCCGAGGATCGGTCCGAACACGGCGGCGTCGGTCCAGCCTCGCTCACCGATTTCGATGAGGCCGTATGTCAACGCCGTCAGCGCCGCGCTCGACAGCACCACGCCGCCCGCGTCGATCCGCCTGCCGCGCTCCCGCTGTGACTCGGGCAGCCAGACGGCGACCGCGAGGAACGCCAGGACGACCACGGGGATGTTGATCAGGAAGACCGAACCCCACCAGAAGTGGTTCAGCAGCCAGCCGCCCAGGAGCGGGCCGACGGGAAAGGCCAGCATCGAGGCGCCTGCCAGCGTTCCGATCGCCTTCGGCCGTTCCTCCGCGGTGAACATCGTCGGGATCAGCGCCAGCATCGTGGGCATGAGGAGCGCCGCTCCCAGGCCCAGCACGGCACGCGCCGCGATGAAGGTCCCGGTCGAGGGGGCGTAGGCGGCGACCAGCGAGCTGACCCCGAAGATGACCAGCGCGACCAGGAGCGTCCTCTTGCGGCCGAAGCGGTCGCCCACCATTCCCGCCGGGATCATGCCGGCGGCGAGAACCAGGGTGTAGACGGTGACGAACCACTGCAGCTGGGCGTTGTCGGCGTGCAGGTCCTTGGCCATGCTCGGCAGTGCCAGATTCAGGATGGTCACGTCGAAGCCCACGGCCAGCGACATGAGCACGAGCGCGATGAGCGCCCACCATCTGCGGGGGTGGGGTTGGTGCGACATCGTGGCGTCCTACTTCGCGGTGTTCGTGAGGAGTTTGTCGAATTCGCGGTCTGGCAACGTCCTGTTGAGCTCCAGGAGCCTGTCGGCCATGTAGCCGACCGCGTACCGTGTCTCGGGCTTGGCCGCTTCGATGGCCTGCCGGATGGCGGTGGCGACGACACCTGGGTCGCTGGCCGGGGTGTTCTCGCCGAGCTGTGTCTCGGCGCGTTCGGCCATGGCTTCGGCCATCGCCCCGTACGCGGTCGTACCGGAGATCTCACGGAGGTCTTGTGCCGTGTGATCCTCGAACTCGGTCTTGATGATGCCGGGCTGGATGATCACGACGTCGATGCCGAACGGCTCCACCTCCATGCGCAGGCTGTCGGAGTAGGCCTCCAGCGCGTGCTTGGTCGCGTAGTACCAGCAGCCGAGCGGCAGCGCGATCTCGCCGCCGATGGAGGAGACGTTGACGATCGTGCCGGATCCCTGCCCGCGCATGTACGGCAAGGCGAGCTGGGTCAGCCGGGCGGGGGCGAAGACGTTGACCTCGAACTGGTCGCGCGCCAGGTCGATGGGGATGTCCTCGGCCGCGCCGTGCAGGACGGTGCCGGCATTGTTGATCAGGACGTCGATGCGGCCCTGTTCGGCCACGATGGCGCCGATGACGCGTTCCAGGTCCTCCGGCCGGCGTGCGTCCAGCGCCAGAACGTGTCCGCCGGCGGCGCGGAGGTCGTCCATCTTGTGTACGCGCCGCGCGGCGCCGTAGACGATGTGGCCGGCGCGGATGAGTTCGAATGCGGTGGCCTTGCCGATGCCGGCGGAGGCGCCGGTGACGAGAACGACCTTTTTCATGGTGAAACCTCCTCTTCGGTCTAGGGAAACGCTAGGCTCATGTTTTGAGATGAGACAACTCGCAAAACACGTATACGCAGGTCAATGGCCATGAATTGGTGCAATGGGCTTGTAGCTGAGTGCAACAGTGCTGTCAGCAACGCGTTCGCCACCGGCTGGCGAGCGCTCAACCGGAGAGAGGAAGCCATGCCGGGAGACCGGTTGACCGCCGAGGATCGTCGCCGCATCGCCGAATGCCTGGCGGCCGGCCTGACTTACGCGGAGATCGCCCGACGGCTGGGACGGTCCAGGTCCACCGTCACCCGCGAGATCGCCAGGAACGGCGGCCCGCACGACTACCGGGCGGCCCGAGCGCAACATGCGACGAGCTGGCGCGCCCGCCGCCGCACGCGCGCTCCCCACTCTGGTGTTCCGCACACCACCGACAACCGTGGCGTCCGCACGGTCCGAGAGTTCGAAGAGCAGTTCGTCGCCATGATGATCGAGGGCGGAATGGCGCCCATGACCGCCAGGGTGTTCGCCGCACTGTTCCTCAGCGAAGGCGGCAGCCTGACTGCCACGGAGCTCGTCCAGCAACTCCACGTCAGTCCGGCGACCATCTCCAATGCCATCAAGTGGCTGGAGCCGAGAGGGATGGTCGTCCGGGAGCCCGAGGCGCGCCGGGTGCGGTATTTCGTCGACGTGGACGTCTGGTACCACACGTGGGCGGCCAGCGCCAGGTCGATAGCGATCTGGGCCGACACCACGCGACACGGCGTCGGGATCTTCGGCACCGACACACCCACCGGCGACCGGCTCCGTACCACCAGCCAGTTCTTCGAGCTCCTCGGCCACGACATGGGGCAGGCGGCCGAGCATTGGCGGCAGGCCCTCTCCATGCAACGCCAGCGGTGAGTCTCCGTCGGACGCGGTTGCGGCTGCCAAAGTGGGAGCAGAGCGGCTTCCTTCGTCGCGCACCAGGCCGCCGCTGACGCGGCCGACCGCGCCGCGCCCCTGCGGCGGGGAGGTCCCGGTACACGTGCCGGTAGCAGGGCGAGCGGGTGCGCGCCCAGGCCACGAGCTCGGCCGGGCGGATACACTGCCGGGCGGCGCAGCAAGCCACACTGGCGAGGACGCTGCGCCAGGACGGCCGACTGAAGATCGCCCAGAAGATGGGCCAGGCCGCACCGAAGGATGCCGAGGCCGCCCTGCCGACGCTGGGTGTGCCCGCGCTGGTCGTCATGGGCACGCTCGACCCCGACTGGGCCGACCCGCGTGCCGAGACGCAGGGCATCGTCGCGGCTATGCCCTCCGGGCTGGGGTCAGTCGTGATGATCGAGGGCGCGGGTCACTAGTGTCCGGGTTGGCGGCCCTGACCGCCTACCTCGCCGCCATTCGCGCGTACGTGACCGCGCACCCCGGCGCCTGCACTGCGACGATCGGCGAGCCTTTCGGGGGCCCGACGATCCGATGCTGAAGGCCGCGGCTTGCTTGATCGACACGATGACCGCCGTGCCGCGCGGCTACGGCATCCCCGAGGAGGAGATGGTCCACGCGATCCGGATGATCCACGGGTTCGCCTCGCTCCAGGTCACACAGGGCTTCCAGTGGACCGGCGACCCGGACATCTCGTTCGCGTGGATGATCGACTATCCGCGCTCAGCCGGATGGCCCGGACACCAGACCGCCAGACGATGTGGCGGCCGTGCCGACGGCGGTTCCTGGGCTGCGGCGAGTCGCGAGGCAAGCAGGGTCCCGCTATCTGCTGGTCTCGTCATCGGGGTCTTGAGCTGCTCCTTGGCGAGCGCGAAGGAAGCTTACGATGATCGCCATGACCTGCGTGCTGGTCCAGATGCGGGCGTTGGGTGACATGGCGCCGTGGCCGGCCCCCTGCAACACGTACCGGGTGCTGTCCGCACCGGCGCGGCGCAGCGCCTGGTGCAGGCGCGCAGTCTGTGCGGGAGCCACCACGCGGTCGTCGTCGCCGTGCAGCAGCAGGAACGGCGGCGTCGCACCGGTGACATGGCCGGCCGGGTCGGCGCGGGTCACCTCTTCGGGATGGTCGGCCAGGGCTCGGCCGGGTCCCAGCAGGTAGGCGGGCAGTGCCGCGCCGGGCCCGGTGTAGGCCGCCACCGTGGCCGGGTCGAAGCCGTCTGCCACGGTGGCCAGGTCGCAGGCCCCGAACACGTCGACCACCGCGTCGACCCGCGTGCCGGTGAGCGCCGCGATGCCATGGACGGCGTCGGTCGCGGCCATGGCGGCCAGGTAGCCGCCGGCTGACTCGCCCCACAGCGCGATCCGGGCGGGGTCGATGCCGTACCGGTCGGCGTGGGCGCGCAGGAAGCGCACTGCCGCGGCAATGTCGGTGAGTCCATCGCGGTAGGTGGCGCCGTCCTTGACGGTGCGGTAATCGATGCCGGCCACTACGAACCCCGCCTGGGCGACGTAACGTCGCTGGCGGGCGGCCATCGCGCGCCGGGCGGTGACGAAGCCGCCCCCGGGCAGGTACAGCACCAGGGGGTGCGGGCCGGGTGCGCGCGGGGTCAGGATGTCCATGCGCAGCTTGCGTGCCGGAGCGGCGTACACGATTCCCCGATGGGCGCGGGTGCCGCGGCCGGGCTTGATCTGGTCGGTGGGTTCCACGCGCAGGAGGGTGCTGTCCGGGTCGTCGGCCGGGGCGGCCACGCTGGACAGGCGGATCGGGTGGCCGCTCAGCGCTGCCAGTGCCCTGATCAGGCACATGGTGTTCATGCGAAGCTCCTTTCGGCCACGGGCCGCCAGGGGCGCGCCAGCATGAGTGCCAGGACCGCCAGCATCATTGAGGCCAGCATGACCCACGCCATCGCGCCCACCGTGGTGCCGCTCAACGGGGCGGCCAGGGCACCGAACAGGTAGGCGGCGGCGCCGGACAGCGCGGAGGCCGCCCCCGCGCGGGCATGGCCGATGCTCTGCGTGATGGTGGTGGCGGCCGGGAAGACGCCGCCGACGCCGAACAGCGTCACGGCCAGGCAGAGCCAGGTACCGGCCAAGGTGGGCGCCAGCACGGCCTGGACGGTCAGCGCCAGCGCGCCGAGGGCGGCGATGGCGAGGTAGCCGGTCAGCAGGGCGGGCAGCGCGATGCGGCGGGCGGCCAGGCCGAAACTTGCGCTGGCAACGAGCATCGCCCCGGCGTTGACGGCGAACACCAGCCCGTACTGGACAGAACTCAGCCCGTAACCGTCCTGGAAGACGTAACTGGAGGCGCCGATGTAGACGAACATCGCCCCGGCGGCCAAGCCGAGCGACAGGGTGTATCCGGTGAAGGCGCGGTGGGCCAGCAACACGGCCATCGAGCCGAAGGCAGGCCGCAGGCCGCCCGGCGAGCGCCGGGCGGGCGGCAGTGACTCCGGCACCCCCAGCCAGGTCGCCGCCAGCATCGCCAGCCCGAGTGCGCTCAGCACCCAGAACACGGCGCGCCAGCCGGAGGCGGCCACGATCACGCCGCCCAGCAGCGGGCCGAGGACGGGCGCCACCCCCAAGATCATGGCCAGGACGGAGAAATAGACCGGCAGCCGCGCCCTGGGGAAGCTGTCGGTCAGCACCGCACGGGCCAGCACGAGCCCGGCCGCCGCCGCGCAGCCCTGCAGGAAACGGCCGGCCACCAGCAGCGGCGCTGTCGTCATCAGCGCACACCCGGCGGACAGCAGCGCGAAGGCGGCGGTGCCCGGCAGCAGGAGCCGGCGCCGGCCCAGCCCGTCGCTGAGCGGCCCGATCACCAGCTGGCCCGCGACCAGCCCGATCAGGAACGCGCTCATCGACAGCTGCACCGCCGGCTCGCCCGCGGCCAGCTCGCGGCCGAGGTCGGGAAAGCCGGGCACGTACATGTCGATGGCCAGCGGCGCCACTGCGGTGAGCAGGCCCAGGACGGCCAGCAGCAGGGTAGGACGCCGGACAGCCGTAGTCTCTGCCATGCGTCGACGGTAACCTAGTAGTCAACTAGTTAACAACTATGGAGGCCGGCATGAGGCGGAGTAGCGATCACGTTCGTGACCTGTGGGCCGCGGCCCGTCCCGACCTTGACACCTCTCCCATGGAGGTGATCGGCCCGCTCAAACGTGTCGTCGCCCTGCTGGGAGAGGCGCTGGACCCGCTGTATGCCGATGCCCCGCTCACCGGTGCGGAGCTCGATGTGTGTCTGCGGCTGCGCCATGACCCCAACCCGACGATCGCGCGTCACCTGGCCGACCAGATGCGCCACTCACGGGCGGCGATCAGCAAGACACTGATCCGGCTGGAGAGTCGCGGCCTGATCACGAGAGAACCCAGCCCGGCCAATCGGCGCGCCGCGCTGGTCCGGCTGACGCCCGCGGGCGAGACGGCCGTCGACACGATCTTTCCCCGGCAGCTGGCGCGGGAGGCCGAGTTGCTGGAAGGGCTGGGCGCGGATCGTGAACGGGTGATCGAGGCGCTCAACCTGCTGGCCGATGTCCTGAGCAGGCCATCGTGAGGCCCCTCCGCACTGAACGACGGTCAGGTACTGGAATGGACGGCCGGGGTGCCGTCGGCCGAGCTGGGGCCGGCCGCGGCCACGTCCATGCATTTGCGCCGGTGACCTGACCGGTGGCGGCCGCGGCTGGGGCGGCCAGGCCGGCGGTCACTAGATCGAGGGCGCCGAGAACGCTCAGGAGCAGCCGTGTTGAAGGGCGCTGGGGGGTCATGAGCTGTCCCTTTCTCTCCGCGCCGTGAATACGAGGGCTTACTTCAACTCGTGAATTAACTCGGATCCAAACAGCCGGCAAGAGAGCTGTCAATAGGAAAGTTTACGAACAGAAAGCCTTGACCCGGCCAGGCGCGGGCTTTATGTTCGCCATCACTCGCAACCGTCCAGACCCATGCATGCCGTACACGTATGTGGACGAAGGGACATCCCCATGCGCAGCCGCACGTTCCTCTCTCTGTCCGCCCTGGTCACCCTGCTGGTCGCGGGGCTCACCGGCGGCGCCGCCGAGGCGGCCCCGGCCACGTTCACCCACCCCGGCGTGCTCGTCAGCCGGCCACAGCTCGACTTCGTCCGGACCCAGGTCCAGGCGAACGCGCAACCGTGGAAGACCGCGTACGACCAGATGAATGCCAGTCCGTACGCCTCCTTGACCAGGACCCCGCGCCCGCGGGCGATCGTGGAGTGCGGGTCCTACTCCAACCCGAACAACGGCTGCACCGACGAGCGCGAGGACGCCTTGGCGGCGTACACGCTCGCGCTGCGCTGGTACATCACCCGAGACAGCCGGTACGCCGAGAAGGCGATCTCGATCATGGACGCCTGGTCCGCGACGATCCAGGACCACACCAACAGCAACGCGCCCTTGCAGAGCGGCTGGGCCGGCTCGACCTGGCCGCGAGCCGCCGAGATCATCCGCTACACCTACACCGGCTGGCCCAACGCCGGCCGCTTCGCCACCATGCTGCGCAACGTGTACCTGCCCGAGGTCGCAGGCGGCTCATCGAGCAACGGCAACTGGGAGCTGACCATGACGGAGGCGGCCCTGGGCATCGCCGTCTTCCTGGAGGACCGCGCCGCCTACGACCGGGCGGTGGCCAAGTTCCGCGCCCGCCTGCCCGCCTTCGTCTACGTGGCCGCCGACGGCGGCCTGCCGGTCCCGCCGCCCGTAGGGGGCATCGACACCCCGGCCGAGATCATCGGGTTCTGGCACGGCCAGAGCACCTTCGTCGACGGTCTCAGCCAGGAGACCTGCCGCGACTTCACGCATACCGGCTACGGCCTGTCCTCCATCTCACACATCGCCGAGACCAGCCGCATCCAGGGCCAGGACCTCTATCCCGAGGTCGCGGAGCGGCTCAGGCACGCGCTCGGCTTCCACGCCAAGTACCAGCTCGGCGCCGCCGTGCCGGGCTGGCTGTGCGGCGGCGGCCTCACCCTCGGGCTGGGCCCGATCACCGAGGTCGGCTTCAACGGCCTGCACAATCGCATGGGCATCCCGATGACGAACACGCAGGCGCTGACCGAGCGGCAGCGGCCCGCGGGCAGCAACAACCTGTTCGTCGCGTGGGAGACCCTCACCCACGCGAACAACCCGAACTAGGTCAAGGCTGTCCGGCGTCGCCCCAGCGACGAGCTGCGCCGGTGATGCTCGTGTGCGCCGTTGTGATGACAGACTCGAAGTATGGCGGATGCCTCCATTGTGACGGCCATCATCTCGGCGGCGGGCGGAATCATCGGTGCGCTGAGCGCCCTGGGCGGGGTCGCGCTCACCAACAGGTCCAACGCCAAGAAGGAGGAGCGCGATGCGCGGCGCCGGCATGAGGAGCACCAGCAGCAGGCGCGCGAGCAGGCCTTCGGCGACCTGATGGGCGGGGTGCTGAAGCTCCGGTTACGGGTCGAGGTCGCGGCCCAGCACGGCTGGGAGGACATGAACGCCAGGCTCTCCGCGATCGAGGAGCAGGCCGCGTCCGTGGGGGATCTCGCCTCCCGCGTGGCCGTGTTGTCGCCGGGCCGGGCGGCGCGTACGGCCAGGGCGCTGGCGACGGCCGCCTACGGGCTGGCCAGCCAGGCCACCCAGCACACGAGGATGAACTACGACGGTGACGGCGAGTTCGTGAGCGGGCAGATGCTGGAGCGTCCGTCGTTCGATCGGCTGGATCGGTGCGTCGACGACTTCAGTCAGGCGGTCGACGGCGCTCAGGGCGACGAGCTCGTGGGGCCGATCTCCGAGAGCTGAAGGGCCTCCGCGCGCTGGTGGGGCGCGAGTGCGGGAGCGGTGGCGGCCAGGGACATGCGGGCCAGGTCGGCGGCGCCGCTCCGGTTGCTGCCCAGGGCCCGGACGCGGGCGGCGTACAGCAGGGCGGGCCCGTTCTGGGCGCCGGCCTGCAGCGCGGCCTCCATGTCCTCTTCCGCGTCGCGGGAGTTGCCGGTGCCGACGAGGGCGAGCGCGCGGGCGGCGCGGCCTTCCGGCCGCAGGTGCCGGCGCACCTGGTTGAGATCGAGGAGCGCCTTTTCCGACTGGCCGAGGTCGGCCAGCATCTCACCGCGCGTCCGCAGAGCCTCCGGGGTGCGGGAGTCTGAGTTCAGTACGTCGGTCAGCACCGTCACCCCCGCGCGGCCCTGGCCGGCCTGCCACAGCGTACGGCCGAACTCCGTCTGCAGGGCGAGGTCGGTGGGCAGGCGATCGACGGCGGAGCGCATGGTCTCGACGGCCTCGACGTCGAGCCCCTGGGCGAGGAGCGCGTGGCCGATGGCGGCCAGCGAGTTGGCCACGGCCGTGTTGACCTGCAGGGCCTCGAAGAGCGACGCGACGGCGCGGTAGTGGGCCACGGCCTGCCCGTAGTCGCCGCGCAGGTGGGCGACGTCGCCGAGCCTCGACTCGGCCTGCGCGAGGAGCGGGAGATCGTCCTCGCCGGCGGTGGCCAGAGCGGTGCCCGCGTTCTGGTCGGCGGCGTCGAGGTCGCCCCTGAACAGCGCCGACTCCGCCGCCGACAGGAGACGGGCGGGAGTGGTGTCGCCGGCGCGCAGCTCCGTGACGTCGAGTCTCGTGAGGGGGCCGGCGAGGAGCTCGTGGTGCAGCCGGTACGAGCCGTGGCCCGCGGCCAGCAGGTAACGGTCCTGGAGGGATTGCAGCACGCTGCGCGGGAAGCCCTCGCGGGCGGCGTCGTCGTCGCCCGCGGCGATGTCCGTGCCGGTGGCGGCGGCGCGCTGCAGCCAGGACGCCAGGCGCAGCGTCGAGACGTGGTGGTCGATGGCCACGTCGGCGATCACCTGACCGCAGAACTCGCGGAGCGAGCGGTCGATGCCGGGATGAGCGTGTACGTCCTGGGCGGTGATGACGGTCGCCTCGGCGGGCAGCGCCGCCCACAACCGCGAGCAGACGGCCTGCAGGAGCACGGGATCCACGGACTGCCGCCGGGCCGCCAGCGTGGTGACGAGCTGCTCGGCCACGCCCTCGGCGTACCATCTGCCGCTTCCCTCGACGGGACGCTCGACGGCCTGCACGGCCTCGTCCATCGTCAGCGGGCCCAGGCGGTAGGGCGATTCGAGGCGCCCGAGCGCGGCCTCCAGGCCGGCCAGCCCCTCCTCACGGACGGAGAGCAGCAGGTGGACGTCGGGCAGCTCGGTGACGACCTCGCGGAGCTGGGCGAGGAAGCCAACGCGGTGGGGGTCGAGCCGGGGATGGCGCTCGAAGACGCGCTCCACCTGGTCGATCGCGACGAGGAGCGGGCCAGGGCGGCCGCGCCTGCGGTTGGTCCAGCCGTCGGAGCGCAGGAACTCGTACAGGGTCAGTCCGGCGAGGCGGTTCGGCGGGGTCGAGGGCGACCAGGACGACAGGAGCGCCAGCGTGTACGGGTTGTGGCCGGGCAGCGCGGCAAGCGCGGGCGGCGGCGGGCCGAAGGGCCGGCCCACGGGAAGGACGTCGGCGTCGTGGGCCGCGTCGAGGAGTTTGGCGTGCAGGAGCGAGGTCTTGCCCGATCCCGGCGGTCCCGTGAGCACGCTCACCCGATGGCGCTGCCAGCGCTCGGCGAGGGCGCTCACCGCCTCGGAGCGTCCGAAGAATTGGCCGGCTTCTTCCGCCAGAAAAGGGCGGGCGCCGACATATGGTTGCCGATCGACATAATGGGCCATCACGCTGACAGTCATCGCAGCGATCCCATTCGAAATGGGGGTCCTGCAAGCAGGATCGGCTTACGGTAGGGGGTGCTGGCCTGGCTCGATTTCTCGTCGCCGCGGAACTGTGCGAATGGCTTTGGGGCGCATTGCGGAGCGGCAACGGCAAAGTGAGGCTCGGGCCGGGTGCGCGATTGCCGTAGAGAAGATGGCGACTGCTCAGAAATGCTGCCGACTCCTCTCAAGGCATGTGCGGTCGCCCGGCGGAGCCCGGTCCGACGCATGACGAGAGTTTATGCCGGTGACCGATGCGATCATGCCACGACCCACCGTGCAGGGGACGTGCTCACGTTCCCGCGCCTGATGGGGTGGCATACCGGTCGCCTCTCGTTGCACAGCCGCCGGGAGATGGCTGCCGTCCGTGTCGAGGATGGAGGGGTCTCATATGCTCTGGTTGAACCCGAGGAGCGCCCCGCTCTGGGTCAGCGCCCTCTTCACCGCCTGGCCGAACACGGACGGGTCTTCCGCCGAGAGAGCCGCGATGTCGTGGAGCGAAGCCCCGGAAAGATCGAGCAGGCCACTGTCGCCTTCGTCGACACGCTCGTGCAAACCATCCTCCTGTCTCTCCACTGAAACTCCACATTTCGGGCATGTTGCTCGCGTCGGCAGGACCGGGCGAGCCCTCCTCGTGAAGGCATACCTGCAACAGCATCACCCAAACGGCGAACCTTGCCTAGGGGGCGGCCACGGCCATGACAAAGTTTCTGACCTGGCGGAACTATCGAACACTAGATCATGTAACCGCAGATTTGCTCCTCTATGTCCGCTTAGATGACAGTATGAGCGTGTTAAGTGATATCGCCTAGTGTGCAGAATGCTTACCTATTCGGTGTCGTGCTAGGAGGCACGCTCCGGTGTTGCTAGGATCAGCTTGTGATGCAGCGCGGATTGCCAGAGGTGTGGAGCGAGAAGATACCCCCGCGCAATAAGAATTTCACCGGCCGAGATGAGCTTCTCGAGCAACTACATGCCGGAATCGCGTCAGATGTGACCGCGGTCGTGCCGCATGCCCTTCATGGCATGGGCGGGGTTGGTAAGACCCAAGTTGCCGTTGAGTACGCATGGCGCTATTCGTCCGAGTATGACGTGGTTTGGTGGATTTCTGCGGACCAGGCGCTTCTGGTGCCCGCGGCCCTGGCCGCGCTCGCGCCCCGGCTCGGCCTGCCTCCGGCCAAGGCCGTCGGCATCGACGACACGGCGGCGGCCGTGCTGCACGCGCTGCGCCGCGGCGAGCCGTACAGCCGCTGGTTGCTGATCTTCGACAACGCCGACCGGCCAGAAGACATCAACCAGCTCATCCCGCGCGGCCCTGGCCACGTGCTCATCACCTCGCGCAACCAGCAGTGGCGCAGCGTCGTCGAGACCGTCCCCGTCGACGTGTTCACCCAGGGCGAGAGCGTGCAGTTCCTGCACAAGCGCGTGTCCAACGCGCTGCGCGAGGTCGACGCCAAGCGGCTCGCGGACGAGCTGGGGCACCTGCCGCTCGCGCTGGAGCAGGCGGGAGCCCTGCAGGCCGAGGCGGGCATGTCGGTGGAGGAATACCTCCAGCAGCTGCAGAAGCACATGTCCGACACGTTGCACATGCCCAAGCCGCTGGACTATCCGCTGTCGATGACGGCCGCATGGCGGCTCTCGGTGAGCCAGCTGGAGCAGCAGCTCGCCGAGGCCGTCGAGCTGCTGCGCTACTGCGCCTTCTTCGGCCCCGAGCCCATTCCCGTCGACGTCTTCCGCTGGGGGCCGAAAGAGGGGGTCGACTCCGGGCTGCGGCAGATCCTCGACAGGCCGCTGCTGCGCAGCAACGCCATCCGCGTCATCGGTCGCTTCGCGCTCGCCAAGGTCGATCCCGACACCCGCACGCTCCAGGTCCACCGGCTCATCCAGGCGCTGCTCCGCGCCGACCTCAGCGAGGCGGAGCAGGAGGGCTACCGCAAGGGAGTTCACCTCCTGCTGGCCAGCGCCGCGCCCGGATCCCCAGGCGACGAGACGAACTGGACGCGATTCAGCGAGCTGGTCCCGCACATCGCGCCCGCGGACGTGGCGAGCACCCGCGATCCCAAGGTCAGGGACTTCGCGCTCAAGATGGTCCGCTACCTCTACATGTCGGGCCAGCACCAGACCGGTCGCGCCTTCGTCGAGAGCTTCCTTGAGCAGTGGACCCAGGACTCCGGCCCTGACGATCCCCACTCCATCGACGCCCAGGCTCAGCTCGGCACGGTGCTGCGCGAGCTCGGCGACTACCCCAAGGCCCATGAGACCGACCAGTCGGCCCTGGCGCGGGCGAGTGAGGTCTTCGGGCCCGAGCATCCGAGCACGCTGTTCATCGCGCAGGGCTTCGGCGGTGACCTGCGGGCCCTGGGCGACTTCAACGAGGCCAGGCGGCACGACGAGGAAGTCCTCAGAGGCCACGCGGCCACTTTCCCGCCCGACCACGACGAGCTGCTCGCCGCGAAAAACAACCTGGCGCTCGACTACGCCCTGATCAGCAGCTACCAGCAGGCGCGGGCGATGCACGAGGAGGTCTACACGGCCTCCGACCGGATGAGCGACATCAGCAAGGTCGTCTATCTGCTGCGCTACGGCAACCTGGCCCGCGTCGTACGCCTGTGCGGCGACTACGAGGATGCCTGCGACCTGGGTGAGGACGCCCATGCCTTCGGTGTGCAGGAGCTGGACGTCGAGCACTGGGTGACGCTGCGCACCGCCAAGGACCGCTCGATCGCCCTGCGCCGGGCCGGCCGCTACGACGACGCCACCCAGCTCGCGGAAGAGGTCTACGAGCGCTACAAGCGCCTGTTCGGCCCCGGTCACCCCGACACGCTGGCCGCCGCCATGAACCACGCCAACACCCTGCGCAGCACCGGCCAGATCAACGCCGCGTTCGCGCTGGCCAAAGACACGATGAACCGCTATCCGCAGGTGTACGGCGAGGAGCATCCCTACAACCACGGCTGCGCGGGCAACCTGGCCCTGCTGCACCGGGTGCGAGGGGACGCGGAGAGCGCGCGCAAGCTCAACGAGCAGTGCCTGCTCGGCCTGGACACCCGCCTGACCCGTGACCACCACTACTCACTCACGGTCGCGATCAACCTGGCCAGCGACCTGACGACGCTCGGGGAGCTGAGCCGGGCACAGAGCCTCAGCGAGGACACCTACGAGCGGTCGCGGCGGCTGCTGGGCGAGACGCACCCGCTGACGCTCGGGTGTGCGGCCAACCTCTCCGTGGTGATGCGGCGGCTGGGCGCCGACGAGAAGGCCGAGGAGCTGCTGTCGCGGACTCTCGACCAGTACCGGCAGGTACGCGGCCCCGATCACCCCGACACCGTGGTGGCGGGAGAGGCGCGCCAGCTCGACTTCGACTTCGACCCGCCGCCGATCTAGGCCCGTCTAGCCTCGCACTCGCGGCCCGTTGGCCTGTCGCCAGCGGGTCAGGTGGCGCTGTGTCTCCTCCTGCGCCCTGGCCAGGGCGGCGGGTGGCACGGGCTCGTTCCGCCAGCCGGCCAGGACGCGGCGCATGTGGCCCGCGAAGGCCTTTCCGGCCGGCGTGAGGAGGCCGGAGGTCATGAGGGTGTCCACGGCTCCCAGCGCCCCCGCGCGCCATCGGGCGAACTCGCTGTGGGGGTGGATGCCCGGCTCGTGCGCGCGCTGGCGGCGCCAGAAGGCGCTGACACCCAGATAGGCGTACGCGCCCTGCAGCAGCCCGGAGGCGGGCCGCGGATCCTCCCGCCACGGGGCGTAGAACCTGCGACCCTCGTCGGGTTCGACCAGGGCGACGACGTCCAGCAGGGCTCCGAGCTTGGCGTGCTGGACCTCGTGGGCCAGCGTGGCGGCGAGCGTCAGGCCGTCCACGGGCGCCGACAGGCCCACGGCGCCGAAGGTCTCCGACGCGGTGCCGCTCACCAGGCCGTGGGCGGGCGAGCGGAGCGGGGTCAGGACGCGGTGGGCGACCTGGATCTCCGCGGCCGTCGCCGGGTGGTGGGTGGTCAGGATCTCCCAGGCCCGCTCCAGCGCGGTACGCCAGCCGGGCAGGTCGGCGGCGGGCAGCCGGTCGGCCAGGTCGGCCTGCATGCGGTAGGGGTCGAGGTCGTCGAGCACGAGGCCGAGGGCGCGGCCGTTGGCGGTGACGGCCAGGCGGCGCAGGCCACGCCATCTCGGCAGGTCGAGGGAGTGATCCTCGGGGATGGTCACGTCGCCGCCGGGGCTGATGATCTCGGCTCCGCCGGGCGTGCTGCGTACGGTGGCCGGGCCGTCGGGCACGTGGGCCTCTCCCACGGACGGCAGCAGGAGCGATCCGCCGCCGGCCCGGGCCTCGATCGTCAGCGGGGCGCGCGCCCTGACCGCGGCGGCCGCGGCGACGGCGGCCAGGCGGCCGGGGTCGGCGTGCGCGGGGTCGCGGTCGAGCAGGAGCAGGGTCGAGCGGAGCCAGGCGCCGACGGCCGGGTAGAGCAGCACGCTCTCGACCGGGCCGGGAGCGTCGTCCTGGAGCGCGGCGAGCCGGTCGTACGCACCGGCCGTCATGGCGGCGTCCGGGTGGCCGATGGCCGCGGCCCGCTCCACCACGCCGCGCAGCAGCAGCAGGTGTTTGCTGCGTTCGACGGCGGCGAGCTGCCGCACCGCCCCGGCGCCGCCGTCGCCTACCGCCAGCTCGGCGAACACGTCCTCGGATATCCGGTGCCTGCGGTGGTTCATCGAAGCTTTTCCAGCTGGGCACCGACATCCGCGGCTACAGCACTTTTCACATGACGAATCAGTTTCAACAGGTCGGGACAGTAGACCGAAGGATTGGCGAAACCGTGCCCGGCCCGGTAGCGGTGTGCGAACTGCCCGCCCCCGCACACGTCGCGTACATCGCAGGAAAGGCATTCTGCCGCCAGTGCGGATGCGCCTAATTGGCGGGCCGCGGCTTCGGGCCGGAACAATGCCTCGTCAAATGAGTTGGCCGCCACGTTGAGGCCGTTGGCGGGCATGTTGGGAATGCTGGATTTCACGGTGTCGGAGAGCTCCATGGTTCCGTCGGTGTCGATGACCAGCACGGAACTGGGCGAAAGTCCGACCGTTTCGCTGTTGGACCGGCCGCCGAGCAGCAGGTGGATGATCTCGCTGAAGAGACGGACCTCCGTCTCCTTACGCGGAGCGGAGTACCAGCGGTCGAAGGCGGCGATGAGCCAGTCGGCATAAGGCGTGGCGGAGCTGCCGGGAACGCGCCCCGGCGGCGGAAAGGACCAGTTGCCGAGCGGGAGCAGGAAGTCGATTCTGGGCGGCCCGTGTTCGAGCAGCGCCTCATAGCTGCGCACCGGGTCGTTACGCAGGTCTATCGTGCACAGCAGCCCGCTGAACAACCGCGGGAACGACTCACGCAGCAGCCGCAGGGAGCGGGCGACGGCGTCGTGGCTGCCCTTCCCGTTCGCGAATATCCGGTGCCGGTCGTGCGCGCTCCTGTCGCCGTCGAGGCTTACCGCGACGGAGATATCGAGGGCGTCGAACAAACGCAGGAATGCGGCGTCGAGCCGGACGCCGTTGGTCTGTACGCGGGTGTTCACGCAGGCCGAGCGGCCGACGGCCGCGCGGGTGGCCGTGACGACGCGGGCAAGGAGCTCGGGGCCGGCGAGCAGCGGCTCGCCGCCGTGGAGTATCAGCTCGACGGAGGACAGGCGGTGCGTCCGTACGTGCTCGGCGACGCGTTCGGCGGTGTGCGCGATGGTGCGGGCCGACATGCGAATGGGCTGGTCGCGCCAGCTCTGGTCGGCCATTTCATAGACGTAGCAGTAGGTGCACGACAGGTCGCACCTGCTGTTGACCTTCAATACGAATTCGCGAAACGGGGCGGGACGCCACCCTCGGGACCTGAGCTCGGCCACGTCCAGCGTTTTCGGCCACTCGGTACGGTCTGCGCACTCCATCGATCCGAGGTCCGCCGCCACGCCTTGATCATCTCCTCGAGGTGAGCATTCGGCGCGTCGTTGCGCAATCGCTGCATAGTGCATAACCACTATGAGCGTGTAAAGGGACCCCGTCAAACCCGGCGGGGCTCGGCGCGCGGTCCTGTGAATGGCCGAAAGAGCCGTCCGAAATGGCGGCGTCTAACGCGGATGGCAACCCTTGGGAGGGGAGGTGGCCATCTTGCCGGCCGGTGGACCGGGATCGCGGTGACCTTGAACGGGCGGACTGGTCGGCGTGGCGGCCCTGCGCCGCGCAGGCGGTTGTCGAAAGGAAACCGGCGTCGATTTCCGGGAAAGGCGTCTCGGATTCGGGCGGGCCATCGCAAAGGGCGCAGCGGCCCGCACAGGCACCGCGGTCAGTCCCACCAAAAGGACCAGACCGGAGCATCCACGATTTCGGCCGCGTACTCTTCGAAGTCGTTGTCCTGGCGCAGGTCGGGACAGAACGCGTAATGCTCGACGGCCACATGGCGCGCGTGCTCAAGAGTGCGGGGCGGCCAGGCGACGGTGACATTGAGCGTGTCGGGGCCGAGTGAGCAGAGCCGTACGCCGAACCGCTCCTGCCAGCTGCGCAGCACGACGGTCGCCCTCGCACCGCCCGCCGCCGAGCTCCAGCCGACGGCGATGATGGTCTCGGCACCGTCGCGGGCCGGGACGAGGCCGAGAAAGGGACTGTGGTCGGTTCCCGTGAGCAGGCGGCGGATGCCGGACGGGGTGGTGGCCAGCTCGAAGGCGCGCCGGTCGGGGTCCGGCCCCTGCTCGCCTGCGCGGGCCAGGCCCGGCCACTCGTCGAACGGAGGTGGCTCTTCCTCGAACTGGCGCCAGAACACCCGCTCCTTCCCCCACGTCTTGGAGAGCTCTCCTTCCACGTCCAGCTCATCCGCCCAGCTCGACGGAACGGGGGCCAGATCGCCGGCGTGCCAGGGGGTGACGTGGTCACCGCCGTTGCCCAGCAGGAGGGGCCACAGACCGCTCTCGCGATGGCGAGTCAGGAGATCCGCCCAAAGGCGGCCCGCCTCCTGATCGCGCAGCAGGTCGTCGGTGATCCATAACACCGGATCGGTCACGGGCTCGCCCGTTCGGGCCCATGCGGGCTTCGGCGTGATCAGGCGGCCCCGCAGGCCGTCGGGCACCTGAAATCTGGTCATCGGCATGCCTTCCTTGCTGGATCCCGTCAGCGAGGTTCCCGTGACGGTCGAAACAGAGTAAACGCGACCGGACATTAAGCGGACATTCGACTGACAATAGCCGGTCATACGTCAAGTAACGCAGATCAGCGCCATGTCGGCGGGGCTAGAGTGACTGCCGATCTCGCGCGACCCGACGCGGGAGGCGCGTATGCGGAAACATATGAAAGGCAAGTCGACATGAGAGCGAAATTCGCCGTACTCGGCACGCTGGCGGCGGCCATTGTCACCGCCGGAGCCGGGATCTCCGCGGCCCACGCGGAGACCGGTCCGCAGGCCGTTCCGCTGGTGCGGTACTTCGACGGGCTGCAGCACTATGTGACCAGCGGCGCGCGGCCGGGGCCGAAATATCGTGAGGAGGGCCGGGTCCCCATTCTGACCAGCAACCTTCCGGGCACGAGGGCGATCTACGGCTGCTTGGCGGGCAACGCCCGGCGCGACCAGTTCCTGACCGGCGAGAGCGACTGCGAGAACAGCGTCAGCAGCTCGAAGAACAACACGTTCCTCCGGCGGGAGGGCTTCCTTTACAAGAGCCCGGGGGCGGGCAGGCGAGCGCTCTATCGCTGCTATGTCCCGCACACGCAGAGCCACTTCGTGTCCGTACGCTCCGACTGCGAGTCGAATCCGCCCGCCTCCAAGGTGAACGCCGAATTCATCCTGGGCTATTTTCCGTCCGCCCAGGCTGATTGACAGGCGGGTGACCAGGGGCGGGAAACGTTCGGTCCGTACGCCATAGATCCACGTGCCGCAGCCGTCCAAGAAGGCGGGACCCCGACGGGGAGGCTCTGTGCGATCCGCGGACCAACGTGATTTCGCCGAGTTCGTCGCCGCCGCATCGGATCGGCTGATACGGCTGGCGTACGTGCTTACCGGTGATCAGCATGCCGCCGAAGACCTGCTGCAGAGCGCGCTGGTCAAGGCGGCCGGTCACCGGCGGGGCATCAAGCTCGGGAAGTCGCAGTTCGTAGGGAGTACCAAGGGGTTCGTCCTGTGCCTGCCGGGAGAGCCGGGCGTGAGCTACCCCGAGGCGCCGATCTTCTCGTACTGGGGTTACGACCCTCCCGGGTGACTGGCGCTGAGCGGGCCGCTGCAGGTGGACACGTACGCGGTCCAGACCAAGTCCCTGGTGAACCCGGGCCGGGACGGCGCCGACCCGGCCTTCCTGGTGGTGGCCGGCCGGGTGGTAGGCGAGGTGACGCGCGTACGGCTGGTCTGGGCGGAGGGGCAGGAGACGAGGCCACGTTGCGGAACGGGTTCTTCATCGGCAGGGTGCGGGCGACGGTCAACGCGGACATCACCATCCGCACGCCGCCGGTCACCGTCACCGCGTACGACGCGGGCGGGGCCGTGGTGGCCGAGCGGGCGCGTGTCGCCTTTTCGTCGTTGGGCGCTCCTGACGAACCCGGGCGCGACGCTCAGGATTCGCCGTCGTCGTTCTTCCGCACGCTCAAGGCGGAGCCGACGGCGGCACCCAGGGCAACACCCAGCGAGACACCGATGGCGAGGTTGTCCAAGGCAATCCCGAAGACGGCGCCGAAGACCAAGCCGAGGCTGATCCCGAAACATAACCCGGCGCCCGGTGGCATGTTCTTGCTCGTCATCGCATCTCTCCCGGGGAGGTGGGCGGAAGGCTGACGACCTGGCGGCCCACCACGGCGGATGCGCGACCATCTTCCTCCACAAACGTAGGACCTGACGTCAAGGTTCCCGGCGCCGCAGCAGGCGTCGGCCGTAAAGGGGCACCGGATACCGCACGCAGGCCGGTGAACTGGGTGTTCCGGCTCAGGCGGGAACAGGGCGACACGCAGCGGCGGCCCGTAGTGCACTGGATCCCGCGGTCGCACCCTCTGAACTCCTCACACGAAAGGACCACCTTCGTGATCAAGAAAACGGCGAAGCTCGGCCTGGCAAGCGTTCTCGCGACAGGCGCTTTCGCCATCAGCCCCGCATCCGCACCCGCCCTCGCCGCCGCACCCGCCCAGTTCGTGAGGTTCAGCAACTGGGCCACCAGTGCCTGTCTCGAGGACACCGGCAGCGACATCGTCACCAAGGCATGCGTGGCCCGCAGCAGCGCCCGCTGGAACAACCAGATCTGGATCGTCGAGGACTCCCCCAACGGCGGCGGCCGTCTCCATCTGAAGAACTGGAAGACCAACAAGTGCCTCTGGGCGGAGAACACCAGCCCGAACGGCGTCCGCGAAGGCACGTGCGGTAACGGCACGTCCATGGACTGGGTCGTCCGCAACAACCTGATCGAGTCGGTCCGCCGCGACTACGCCAACCTCTACGACCAGGCCAGTAACTCGGACGTCCGCATCGCCGCCACCGTGAATCCGGTCAATTACTCACGCTGGACCCAGACCGCGGCCTCGCCCAAGTAGCGATTCATGCGCGCTGAAAGAGTCGCCCTCGTCAATCGGGGCGGCTCTTTTCCTGCGCACCGAGGTGGAGATCGCCGTAAATCCGTGGCGCGGGCGGCGCGTGCCGCACTACGGTCGGATACGTCTTCACCTCGCGGCTGCTGACCCACGAGGCCTGTGGCGACGGTCCTGTTCCGTCGTCTTCTGTGGCGCGCTCTTCAACCGCGCGCCCCTCTCGCACGTCATTTCAGCAGCCCGAAGGACTTCACCATCATGCGTGTCCGTCAGGATCACCGTCTCGTCCGCCGTGACGAGCAGTGGCTCACTCTCCCCAACTCCTGGAACGTCCCCGTCGACATCTGCGCCGACGAGGGCGTCCCCCTCGAACCGGCGGCCGTCGACGAAGTGCTGTCCGTCCTGGAGACCGCCGGCACCCTCGCCCGCCTCGCCGAGGCCGTACCCGGCCATGACGGCCCGCCGCCCCGCCTGACCCGACTCGTCCTCACGCCCGACTTCCACAAGGGCGCGGGCATCCCGATCGGCACGGTCATCGAGACCGAGGGCGCGCTCCTCCCGCAGGCGGTCGGCAACGACGTCAACTGCGGTATGCGGCTGGAGGTCACCTCGCTCACCCTGGAGCAGGTACGGCCGCGCCTGGACGCCCTGGAACGGCGGCTGCGGCACCTGTTCTTCGAGGGCGGCCGCCGCATCGCCCTCACCCCCGCCCAGCGGGAAGCCCTCCTGTGCGACGGGCTCCCGGGGCTCCTGCTCACCGGCGACGCCTCCTGGCAGGGCCACCAGCCGACCGACGCCGAGGACTGCCTGGACCGCATGCACGCTCCCGCGCACCCGACCGGCACCGCCGAGGCGTTCGCCGACTGGATCACCAGCGCGGGCGGCACCACGGCCGCCAGCCACGACAGCCTCATCGGCAGCATCGGCGGCGGCAACCACTTCGCCGAGCTGCAGTACGTGGCACACATCCACGACCCCGCCGCCGCGTACGCGTGGGGCCTGACAGCGGGCTCGGTCGTGCTGATGGTGCACAGCGGTTCGCTGTCGCTGGGGCACCAGGCCAACGCCACAGCGCTGGATCGGCTGCGCCAGACCTGGCCGCCGGGGTTGTCGCGGCCCCGCAACCAGATCCTGCCGTTCCTGCTGGACGAGCGTACGGCCGCCGCCCGGCGCCGTTATCTGGACGCGTTCGGCAACGCCGCCAACTTCGCCGCGGGCAACCGGTTCTTCCTCGCCCTGACCATGCGGGCCGGGCTCGCCGCCGAATGCGGTCCGACGACGGCGCGGCTGGTCTACGACGCGCCGCACAACCTGTTCTGGCAGGAGGAGGACCGTGTCGTCCACCGCAAAGGCGCGACGCCGGCGGGCGGTCCCGAGCAGATGACCGGCGGCCCGTACGCGATGTGGGGCGAGCCCGTGATCGTGCCCGGGTCGATGGGTTCCTCCAGCTACCTGCTGCGGGGCCACGGCAACGCCCGTACGCTGGCCAGCGCCTGCCACGGCGCCGGACGGCGGGTCCCGCGCGGCGCCACCGCACGGGCCGGCGACCGTGACCTCGACGCGTTCCTGCGGGAGTTCCGCGTGGTCACGCCGCTGGACCACCGCGATCCGACCGTGGCGCGCCGCGCGGACGTGATGGCGGCCTGGCGGCGCGACCTCAAGCAGGAAGCCCCGTGGGCGTACAAGGACATCGGGCCTGTGGTGTCGAGCCTGCAGGCGGGAGGGGTGGCGGATCCGGTGGCCGAGCTGCGCCCGCTCCTCACCGTCAAGGGCTGACCACCTGGGCTCTCCCTTCAGGCGCCGGCACGATCGTTCCTTCAGGCGCCGGCGCCGCCGTCCACCGGCACGATCGCGCCGGTCACCATCGAGGCCCGGTCGCTGAGCAGCCAGGCGGCCGCCTCGGCGACCTCGTGGGGCTCGGCCATCCGTCCGAGCGGGACCGAGGCCTTCACTTTCTCGGTGATGCCGGGGGTCGCCGCCTCCCACTTGTCGATCATCACCGTGGCGGTGCCGCCGGGGGTGATGCCGTTCACCCGGATGCCGTCACGGGCCCAGCTCACCGCGGCGGTCTCGGTGATGCTGTTGAGCGCGCGCTTCATCGCGCCGTACGCGGGGAGGGCGGGGTTCGCGCGGCGGCTGCCGATGCTCGAGGTGTTGACGATCGCCCCGCCGCCGTTGCGCCGCATGAGTGCGGCCTCGGCGGTCATGGCGGCCCAGTGCGAGCGGAAGTTCACGGCGAACTGCTCGTCGATGTCCTCATCGCTCGTGGTGTCGAGCGGGCCGGGCTGCTGGATCGCCGCGCCGTTGTTGAAGGCGCCGTCGAGCCGTCCGTGCAGCTCCGCGACGCGGTCGACGGCCGCGCGGACGCTCGCCCGGTCGGCGAGGTCCAGGGTGACGGCGTCGGCCACGCCGCCGTCGGCGCGGACCTCGGTGACGACCCGGTCGAGGGCGTCGGTGCTGCGGGCGGCGAGCACGACGGCGGCGCCCTCGCGGGCGAAGAGCCGGGCCGCCGCCGCTCCGATGCCGCGGCTGGCGCCGGTGATGAACACGACCTTGCCGGTGAGCAGGCCGATGGGTGCGATGTCGATGGTGTTCGTCATGACGTCAGTGTCAGGCCGGCCTCCATGCCGGAGGCAGGCACAGGCTGTACCAGGATGCGCCGCAGCGCAGCGTGCAGACTGGGGGTATGGACAAGCAGGAGCTCGGAGCGTTCCTCCGTAGCCGTCGCGAGCGGCTCCGGCCGGAGGACGTCGGCCTCCCCTCGGGCTCGCGACGCCGGACGCCGGGTCTGCGCCGCGAGGAGGTGGCGGTCCTCGCCCACATTTCCACCGAGTACTACGTACGGCTCGAACAGGGCAGGGCGCCACGGCCGTCGGGCGAGGTCCTCGCCGGGATCGCCGGCGCGCTGCGGCTCACGGACGCCGAGTCCGATCACCTCCACGTCCTCGCGGGCACTGCGCCGACCCGCACCGGCCTGCACCGGCGCGATGTCCGCCCGAGCATCGTCGCGCTCCTCGAACGGCTGCCGCAGACGGCCGCTTTCGTGATATCCGCGACGTTCGAGGTGCTCGCCTGGAACGACCTCGCGGCCGCGCTCATGGAGAACTTTGCCGAGCTCAGCCCGGAGGACCGCAATCTCGCGCGCCGCGCATTCCTCGGGCCCGCCCGACCTGGCACGACGCTGTACGGGATCTCCGACGCCGCGGAGTTCCGGCACCATGTCGTCATGCAGCTCCGTGCCGCCCTCCCCCGCTACCCGACGGATCCCGCGGTGATCGGCCTCGTCGAGGAGCTCCGCGACGCCAGCCCCGAGTTCGCCCGGCTGTGGGAGCGGCACGACGTGCAGGCCGCGCCGGTGCTCACAAAGACCTTCCGCCACCCGGTCGTCGGGGAGATCACCGTCGAGTGCGACTCGCTCGCGCTCACGGACTGCGACCAGCACCTCGTGCTTTACAGCGCGCCGCCCGGATCCCCCAGCGCCGAGGCTCTGGCTCTGCTGAACGTGCTCGGCGCCGAGGCCGCGGATTATCTGGGGTGACGGGCTCCTCGCCGCCGGCGCCGCATCGGCGGACGCCGCCACCATCGACCAGAACGCGAACCCGAGCCATTCGGACTCGCTGACCTGCCGCGGCAAGGGCATCGACCCCGACGCCAAGCTCCACCACCGGACCGAGGCCTTCATCAAGGCGCCGCTGAGCACCGTCTGGAAGCTGCACACCAAGGTGGAGGCCTGGCCGTCCTGGCAGGAAACCGTCACCAGCGTCAAGCGGCTGGACCGGGGACCGCTGCGGAAGGACTCGCGGTTCCGGTGGACCACTCCGGCGCCCGCCACGCCCACGACCACCGCCACCACCTTGGTCATCACCTCCACCGTCAAGGACGTCCAGCAGGGCAAGTGCATCCGCTGGAGCGGGCCCGCGATCGGTGAGGGGCTGCGCATCGACGAGGGCGTGCACGTGTGGAACTTCATCAAGGTCAAGGGGGGTGTCCTCGTCCGTACCGAGGAGAGCTGGACCGGCGACCAGATCGAGGCCGACCCGGAGACCGGATCGCAACCGGACGCGATCACCGTCGTCACCGAGATAGCCGGGATCGACCAGCGGCGCATGTGCCGGACAGTCGCACGCTGCCGCGGCTGTCCGGGTCCGGCACGCTGATCGCGTAGGTGACGACCGGCTCCTCGATCAGCGTCATCTCGCCGGTCATGCCCAGCAGCGTCAGGGTGAATTGCAGATCCACCGTCGGACGAGTGGCGTCGCTGCGGAGCACCGCGGCGGCCTGGGTGAGCGAGGCGAGCGGGCCGCGTCGCAGCAGGTGGTAGTCGCGGACGTCGTTCTCGGTCAGCGTGTTCCAGAGCGGGCTGCCGTCCGACACCGGCCACACCGGCGTGACCATGGGATGGTCCTGCAGGTTGGCGCCCACCCCTGGGAGGTCGCGCACCACGCGTACGCCGAGGTCGCGCTCCTGCGGATCCTGGTCGACGAGTGGGCCGGCCCTGCGCTCGTCCACCGAGCGCTATCGCGGCACGCTGGCCGCGGTGGCCGAGCACCTGCACGCGCTCGGCGGCCTCGCGGACGGCATCGACACCGGGTACGCGACGGACGTGTTGTGGTTCTCCTTCGGCTATTCCGGTTATCTCATGCTTACCGAGGACAACGGCTGGTCGCTTCCGGAAGCGGAGCGGTGGCTGCTGGCGCAGTGCGCGCGAGTGCTTTTGCGCCCCGCTCAGGGGACCTGTGGAGCGGGCCGGACGCTGGACGTGTCCTGTCATACCCTCCGATACTTGACGCCGGCGTGTCAAAAATGTCAGCGACCAGACCGGAGGTCCCCCACTCCATGACAACATCGATGCCGGACCGGCGCACAGTACTGCGGGGGCTGGCGGCGGCAGCCGGCCTGGGCGGCGCGGTCGGCCCGGCGGCGCGCGCCCGCGCCTCCGAGGTCGCGGCGACGAAGCCGAACATCATCGTGGTTCTCATCGACGACCTCGCCCGGCGAGAGCTGGGCTGTTACGGCAACACGTTCAACGAGACCCCGCACATGGATCGCCTCGCCGCGGACGGGATCAGGTTCGAGCACGGCTACGCCGCGGCACCGGTCTGCTCGCCGACCAGGGCCAGCATCATGACGGGGCAGTACCCGGCGCGCGTGGGGATCACCGAGTTTCTCGGCGCCGCCGGCGACGACTTTCTGCCGACCGGTCACCAGACCCTGCCGGAGACGTTGCGCGACGCCGGCTACCGCACCGGCCTGATCGGCAAGTGGCACCTGAGCGAGACCTACACCGGCGCGGTGCGCGACCGGCCCGGGAACCCGTGGTCGCACGGTTTCACCGACGTCATCGCCTCGGAGCAGAAGTACATCGCCGACGGCGACTACTTCCACCCGTACTTCATGCTGCCGGATCTGCCCGCTCGCGGGGAGGACGAGTACCTCACCGACCGGCTCAACCTGGAGGCCGTGGACTTCATCACCCGCGCCCAGGACGAAGCGCGGCCGTTCTTCCTCTACCTGTCGCACTACGCCACCCACACGAAGCTGGCGGCGCCGCAACCACTGATCGACAAGTACGCGGCGAAGCCGGGCGCCGGGGAACGGGGCAAGAACCCGGTCCTCGCCGCGATGCTGGAGGTCATCGACAACGGCGTCGGCACGATCCGGGACACGCTGCGCCGGCTCGGCATCGCCGAGAACACCGTCATTCTGCTGTTGTCGGACAACGGTGGCGACGGCGGCGTGGCGACCAGCAGCCCGCTGCGCGGCGCCAAGGCGACCCTGTACGAGGGCGGCGTCCGCGTGCCGATGATCGCCTACCACCCGGCGGGGCCCGGCGGGCGAGTCGTCGACACCCCGTTCAGCACCGTCGATTTCCTGCCCACCCTGCTCGACACCGCCGACGTCGCCAGGCCGCCGGGACAGCACCTCGACGGCGTCAGCTTCGCCGGCCTGCTGAGCGGCGGCACGGCGCCGGAGCGTACCGACCTGTTCTGGGTGTACCCGCACTGGCACAACCCCGGCGCGCCCGCCGCCTCGGTCCGCCGCGGCCGGCACAAGCTGCTGCGGTATCTGCACGACGGGCAGACCGAGCTGTACGACCTGCTCGCCGATCCCGGGGAGGCCGAGAACCTGGCCGGCCGGCTGCCCGACGAGACGCGGCAGCTGCAGGCGGCCCTGGACGCGCATCTACGGGACGTCGGCCTGCTGCCGCCGCAGCCCACGCCGGAGAACTTCCCTGGCCTGGTGCTCGAACGGGAGTTCTCGGGCGGGCTTGCCGGCTTCACCGTCCTGGCACCGGGTCCGGAGGGACGCCCTGGGACGGTGCAGGCCGCCGGTGGTGCGCTCACCGTGGCCGCCGACGGGGCCGCCGCGTTCGCGCTGCTGCGTTCGGACGTCGTCGTGAACGAGTCGCCGGCCGCGATCATCGTCAGCCAGCGCTCGTATGCCAGGGCCGCCGCGCCGACCCAGGACACCCTGTTCGCGGGCCTGGTCAAGGACGCCGGGAACTACCTGGTGGTCTGGTACAACCACCGGAGCAAGCGCACCGGCTGGGACGTCCGGGTCGACGGTGAGCTGACCGCCCAGCGCATCGTCCAGCTCGACGGGAAGATCGACTATCCCGGGCCGAACGCGCGGCTGGCGTGCGTCCTGCACCGCGACGAGCTCACCGCGTACGCGGTGGCGGCCGGCGGAGCCTGGCAGTACCTGTTCACCGCCGACGTCGGCCGCTACGCACGACTCGACGATCCGAACGTCCGCGCGCAGTATCGCTATGGCTTCGGCGTCCGCATCGACGGCGGCACACTCGCGGTGGAGCGCTTCGCGGTCCGCCGTCGCTGACGGCTCACGGTCGAGTTGCTCGCCGCCGTGATCTCCGGCTTCGAAACCTCAACGAGACGATACGTTTCGTCTTGACATGGGAGCGGTATGCCTGCAGACTCTGACCTTACGAGGCGGACCGTCTCGTCTCATGTAAGCGAGGAGACCGCATGACAACTGCCCGAGTATGGTTCATCACCGGCGCGTCGAGGGGCCTGGGCAGGGCCTTCGCCGAGGCGGCGCTGGCCGCCGGAGACCGCGTCGTGGCTGCCGCGCGCGACCTCGGCCCGCTCGACGACCTGGCCGCCGCGCATCCGGACAGCCTCGTACGGCTGACGCTGGACGTCAGCGACCGCGCGGCCGTGCGGGAGGTGGTGGACCGGGCGGCAGCGGCGTTCGGCCGACTCGACATCGTGGTCAACAACGCCGGCGGGATGCTGCTCGGCATGGTGGAAGAGGCCACGGAGGAGCAGGTCCGCGCCCAGTTCGACGTCAATTTCTTCGGCGCGGTCTGGGTGGCCCAGGCCGTCGTGCCGCACCTGCGGGCGCAACGGTCCGGCCACATCCTGCAGGTCACCTCGATGGGATCCGGCGGCGGGTTCGCGTCCGTCGGGTTCTACGCGGCGAGCAAGAGCGCGCTCGACTCGGTGAGCCAGGCGCTGGCCATGGAGGTGGCGCCGTTCGGGATCAAGGTGACGATCGTGCAGCCGGGCGGGTACGGCACGGACCTGTTCACGCGCGGCACCACGACGACGGAGCCGCGCCCGGACTACGAGCCGCTGCGCGCCAGGCTGGCCGAGATGTGGGGCGAGGACGCCGGCCCCGATCCGAGCACGGCAGCGCCGGTGATCATGGAGCTGGCCGGCCTCGCGGAGCCGCCGCTGCGGCTGATCGTCGGCGGCGCCTCCTACGACATGGTCCAGCAGATGGACCAGGCGCGCACGGAGGAGTACCAGGCCTGGGAGCACCTCAGCCGGCAGGCTCCGGGCTGAGGCCGGCACCGGTTCACGCATCGACAGCGAGGCCGCGGACCCGAGGAATCGTCCGCGCCGAGAAGAGGAGATGGGCTCCATACGTACCGCTGCGCAACTGGCACTCACCGAGATCACCAAGCGTTACGGCACCCGCGTCGTCCTGGACCGGGTGTCACTCACCATCAAGTCCGGCGAGCGGATCGGGGTGATCGGCGACAACGGGTCGGGGAAGTCCACGCTGCTCAGGCTCATGGCGGACGCCGAACGGCCGGACAACGGCGAGCTCGTGGTCGTCGCGCCGGGCGGCGTCGGCTACCTGCCGCAGTCGCTCGCGCTGCCGGCGCACGCGACGGTGGCCGACGCCGTCGACCTGGCGCTGGCCGACCTGCGGGAGCTCGAAGCCCGGATGCGGGCGGCCGAGCGGTCGCTCGCGGAGGCCGGCACGGGGACTCGCGCCGACCTGGACGACCAGGCGGAGGCCAAGGCCGGTTCAGGGCTGGAGGCCAGTTCGGGACTGGAGGCCGATTCGGGGACGAAGGTCGGTTCGGAGCTGGGCGTCTACGCGGGGCTGGAGGCCTACGCGGGGCTGGTGGCTGAGTTCGAGGCGCGGGGCGGGTACGAGGCCGACGCTCGTGTGGATGTCGCGCTGTACGGGCTGGGGTTGCCCGGGCTGGATCGGAGCCGCCCCCTCGGCACGCTCTCCGGTGGCGAACGTGCCAGGCTCGCCCTGGCCGCCACGCTGGCGTCCGCTCCTGAGCTGCTGCTGCTCGACGAGCCGACCAACGACCTGGACGACCAGGCGGTGGCCTGGCTCGAACAGCGCCTGCGCGCCCACCGGGGCACGGTCGTGGCGATCACGCACGACCGGGTGTTCCTGGAGCGGGTGACCACCGCCATCCTGGAGGTCGCCGACGGGCAGGTGCGCCGCTACGGGGACGGGTACGCCGGCTACCTCGCGGGCAAGGCCGCCGAACGCGCCGCGCAGGCGCGGGCGCACGAGGAGTGGAAGACGGAGCTGGACCGGCATGCCACGCTGGTGACGGCCAACGCGGGACGGCTGGCCGCGATTCCGCGCAAGACGGCCAAGGCGGGCATGGGCACCGGGGCCTGGCGGGCGCGCTCGCGTACGCACGGCGCTGCCGGGCGTATCCGGCAGTCCCAGCAGCGGCTACGGTGGCTCACCGACCACCCGGCGCCGCCGCCGCCCGAGCCACTGCGCTTCACCGCCACCCTCACCACCGCAGAAGCCACTTCGGAAGCAGCTGGAGGAGCCGCCCCGGGGGCCACCGCAGGAGCCACCCCGTGGGCCACCCAAAAAGGCACCTCAGGAGGCACCCCGGAAGCAGCCGGAGGAGCCGTCGCCGGGACCGAGGTGGTCGCGCTCGACGGCGTAGTGGTGGCGGGGCGGCTCCGCCTGGAGTCCCTGACCATCCGGGCCGGTGAACGGCTGCTCGTCACCGGCCCGAATGGAGCGGGCAAGACGACGCTGATGCGCGTTCTCGCCGGAGAGCTGCGGCCGGACGCGGGCGAGGTGCGACGGACCGGCCGGGCCGGGTTCTTCCGGCAGGACGAGCTGGACGCGGAGGAGGAACGGCACGCCAGGCGGGCCCTCCGGCGAGGCGAACTGGACGCGGACGAAGTGCGGCAAGTCAGGCGGACTTTCCGGCAGGGCGAGCTGGACAGCGGCGAGGTGTGGCGGACTGGCCGGGCCGGGGTTCTCCGGCAGGGCGGGGTGGCGGAGCGGACCGTGCTGCGGGCCTATGCGCATGGGCGTCCGGGGAGCCTGGACGAGCATGCGGACGCGCTGCTCGCCCTGGGGCTGTTCCGGCCGTCCGACCTGGGGCTGCGCCTCGGGGAGCTGTCCTATGGGCAGCGGCGCCGGATCGAGCTGGCCCGGCTGGTGAGCGAGCCCGTGGACCTGCTGCTGCTGGACGAGCCGACCAATCATCTGTCGCCGATGCTCGTGGAGCAGTTGGAGGAGGCGCTCGTCTCGTACCGTGGCGCGCTGGTGGTCGTGACGCACGATCGGCGCCTGCGGGCCTCCTTCACCGGCTCCCGGCTGGAGCTGGACGAGGGCGTGGTGGCATAGCCGGTCGCGGCCGTTGCGGGTTCGCCGTCCCCGATGGCCGGGCCGGCCGTAGCCAGGCGCGTACGACATGTCCCGGTCCGGGAGGAAACGCTGAGGAAACGGCGCCCCGCCTAGAACTGGAGCTTTCGCATCGGAGCTTCGGCCTCCAGGAGGAGTGCTTCATGGTTTTGCGTCAGTCGGCAGTTGTCCGTGTCGTCTCGGTGGCATGCGCGGCGTTGGCGCTGAGTGTGTCCGCGCCCGCCATCGCCGGCGCCACCGCCACGGCAGGCAGCGGCCCCGTCAAGGTAGGGGACGTGCAGAAGGCGATGGCGGCCCTGGTGAAGACAGGTCACGTCGTGGGCGCCATCGGCGAGGTGTACGTGAACGGGAAACGGGCCGCCACGGGATCGGCCGGATCCCGGCTGCTCGACGGCAAGGGCGGCGCGATCCCCTCCACCGCCCGCTACCGGATCGGCTCGCAGACCAAGAACATGACCGCGACCGTGGCCCTGCAACTCGTACGGAGCGGCAAGCTGAAGCTGGACGACAAGCTCAGCGAGGTGCTCCCCGAGACGGCGGAGAAGGACCTGGTCGAACAGGCCGGCGAGATCACGGTACGCAACCTGATCCAGCTCACCTCGGGCATCCCCGACTTCCTCGGTCCCGACATCCACGCGCTCGACCCCACGGTCACGTATCGCCCCGCAGACCTGGTGGCCGCCTCCCGCAAGCGGCAGCGGCCGTCGCCGATCGGGACCTTCAACTACTCCAACACCAACTACATCCTGCTCGGCATGATCATCGAGAGGGTGACCGGGCACTCGCTGGCGGCCGAGCTCGACCGGCGGATCTTCGCCCCGCTGGGCATGCGGGACACCTACCTGCCGGTCAAGGCCGCCGAAGGCATCAAGGGCCCGCATGGGCACGGGTACATGCCGGATGAGACGGGCAAGCTGCTCGATGTCGACCAGCTCAACGCCACCACCCTGCTGGGCGCCGGCGGCGTGGTCTCCACCGCGCGCGACGTCAGCGCCTTCCAGCGCGCGTTCGTTCAGAGCAAGCTGCTGCCGGACTCGCTGCGCGCGGTGATCACCGATCCGGTGCCCGGCCAGCAGCCGCCGCCGCAGGGCGGTCCGTGCGCGGGCAACCCCAGCTTCGCCCCGCGCGGCGGCAGCGCCCCCGGCTTCACCGCCGTGACCTACACCTCCCCGGACGGGCGGCTGCAGTTCGCGGTTTCGGCGACGGTGGCCATGAACGATGCCGAGCGCGCCGCAGTGGGGAGGCTCATCGACCAGGCCCTCACGTCGGTGTTCTGCCCTGCCGCCGGGTGATGAGGCCCGGCGTCCCTCGGCAGGGACGCCGGGCCCGACGGCGTCGCGGACGGGTCAGTTGTTGATCTTGACCCAGAACTCGTCCACGATCCGCAGGATGCGGTCGTCGAAGAAGAACTGCTGGTTCAGGCGACCGCCGGCCGAGCCGTTCTGGGATCCCGGGACCCACTTCACCGAGAAGTCGTAGCGGGAGTTGCTCGCGCCCTCTTCGCTGGAACGGAAGGGGTATTCATCGCATTGGTACCCCTCTGCCGTTTGCTGCGGAGTCTTCGGGGGCAGCCCGGTCAGGGCGTTGTAGGGGCCGTTGCGGTCGCAGGCGTAGTTCTTGAACTTGGTGTTCTCCTTGGCGATCGCGCTGTCGCCGAGAACACGGTGCAGCCCGTCGGGAAGCTGGGGATCCTCAGGGTCTGTCAGGACCCACTTGCCCGGGATGTTCTTCGTGTGGCTCTCCTTGGGCCAGGTAATTGCGGGACTGTCCTGCGCCTCCCGGATGTGGCGGGCGACCTCTTGGACCCGCGTGTCGCTGATGTCGTACTGCAGGTGCGGAATGACGTTCGTCAGTACGCAGCCCTTGTCGAAGACCGTGCCCCACCTGTTGAAGTAGGTCGCGGAATCGCACCGGAACGGTCGCTCCACGGTCTGCCTCCCGCCCGCCGGATATTCGAGCGATGTGCCGTCATACCGGAGCCGCCAGGAGTGAAATATGATCTTGTCCAGCGGAGCGTCGCTCGCTTCCTCGTGGGAGGCGATGTCCCACCAGACCCACGATCCGGAGCTGTTCCACTCGCCCCAGGTCTTCCGGACGGAGGGTTTCGCCACCGAGCAGTATTCCGACTCCTGACCGCATTGGGCGACCAGGTCCAGATTGAGACTCCCGGGATCGTCCAGAACGGACCAGTCCGGGTAGGAGACGGAACCCGGGATCGGGCGGAAGAACACCCGGACCGCACGTTGCGTGCCGGTGCCGGCGACCACCATCTGGTAGCGGATCAGGTTGGTCCCCTTGTAGGTCCGCTCGCCGGTCTGCAGGTCGACTTTCTCGTACGCGATCCTGAAGCCGAGCTCCTGGCACCAGAACATGCGGTTGTAGGTCCAGCCGATCGCGGTCTTCGCCTCGGGAGCGGCGGCGAGGCACTTGCGTAAGTCGTCCTCAGAAGGGGCCGTGGGTAAGTCGGCGTTGAGCGCCCTGGGGGTCGGCGTGTCCAGCGGCACCTTGGAGGTGTCGTAGAAGGAGTGCGCGCCGAGCCTGGCCGCCTCCAGGAGGTCGCGTTCCATGGCGTCCTTCGCCGCCGGCGGTTTTCCCTGCGGCTCCGGGAGGTTCGCCGGGTCGTTGGAGTAGAAGCGTTCCGCATCGTGCGGCGCGCTCTGCCCCATGGCGGCGGGCGCGGCGGCTCCCAGCGCCAGCACGACCACCCCCAGCAGGGCAAAGGCATGGCGCATTCGTCGAGCAGGCGTGTTCACACGCATGAAGTCACTCTCCGGAGATCATGAGCCGAGGAGCGCGGGGACGGGTTCACCAGGCGCTCGCGGGAGTCTTCGTGGCGGACGTGAGGCTGTTCTCCCACGGGCACCAGTCGAGGTTGGGAATGGGGCCGTAGTTCACCCCGCCGGACACGTGGGTGGCGGGAAAGGCGCCCCAGCCGTCGTTCGCCCAGCCCTCGTCACCTTGGGTGTAGAGCCAGATGTCGTTCTTCCACGACTGGACGGGCGGATTCTCGGGCCCGTGCGCCTGGCAGACGAACCAGTTGTCGCCGGCGTTCATCCTGCCTATGGGCTGCCAGCCGCTGCCGACGTAGTTGTAGAGGTCGCCGGCGATGTAGTTGTGGCAGTACCTGGTGGGCCATTGCCGGCCCTGCGGATCGACGACGACCGGCCCGGTCCCCCAGCAGCCGTCCGGTACGGCCGCCGCCCGGGCGGGCGATGTCGTGATCATGACACCAGCGGCCACCAGCAGACCGAACACCCCTGATGTCAGGCGTCTGCCGGTGGCCCTCGCTCTTGCGGACATCGTTCTCCTTCGGGTCTGCCGATCGTGCTGACGCGATCGTTCCTACCGAAATCGGGTTGTTCCTGATCGGCAGCCCTGAAGTGAACAAACAACGAGAAAACAACAGAAAGTGACGATTCATCACTACGTACCGAAAATTCGGGATAAATGGGGTCACGGGCAAGGCGGCCGGTAATCCGCTCCCGTGAAATACCGGCGCCAGCCGGCCAGCGTGATCCGAGGCCCGGCCGAGGCGCAGAGCGCGGCGGCGGCGCGTTCAGGGACGGTCTCCCAGAGCCGGACGGTGCGGTCGCGGCTCGCGGTGGCCAGCGTGTGGCCGTCCGGGGCGAAGTCCAGCAGGTAGATCCGGTCACCGTGGCCGGTCAGCACGGCCGGGTCGCCGATCCGCCGCGGATCCGACGCGTCCCACAGGCGGACCGTCCGGTCGGCGCCGGCGGTCGCGAGAGTGCGGCCATCGCCGCTGAACGCCACCGAGTAGACGATGTCGCCGTGCGCGGTCAGCACGGCGAGGGGCCGCCGGCTCCGCAGGTCCCACAGGCGGGCGGTGCCGTCGAAGCCGGACGTGGCCAGGACCTGGCCGTCCGGGCGGAAGGCCACGGCGTTGACCCCGTTGGTGTGCCCGGACAGCAGCGCGGTCTGCCGGGGCCGGCGCGGGTCGGTCACGTCCCACAGACGCGCGCTCTCATCCCAGCCGCCGGTGGCCAAAGTGCGGCCGTCCGGGCTGAACGCCACCGCATTGACGCCTTTGGTGTGGCCGGAAAGACGGGCCAGGGCGCCGGGGCGGCGTGGGTCGGTGATGTCCCACAGGCGCACCTGGGGATCGAGCCCCACCGTGGCGAGGGTGCGCCCGTCCGGGCTGAACGCCACGGAGTTGACGTTGTCGGTGTATCCGGTGATGACCGCCAGCTCGCTGGCGTGTTCGGGGCGGGTGATGTCCCACAGGCGTACCGTGCGGTCGTATCCGGCGGTGGCGAGCACGCGGCCACCGGGGGCGAACGCCACCCCGCAGACCGCGTCCAGATGCCCGGTGAGCACGCCCAGCGCGCGGGTCGCGGGGGCGGCGGTGACGTCCCAGAGGCGGACGGTGCGGTCCCGTCCCGCGGTGGCCAGTGCGCGGCCGTCCGGGCTGAACGCAACGGCGCAGACGGCGCCGTCGTGGCTGGTCAGCGTGGGTGCGGGCAGATCGCGTACCCAGATGGTGTGGTCGTCGCTGGCGCTGGCCAGCGTGCGGCCCCCCGGGTCGAAGGCGACCGAGACGACGGCGCCGCTGTGCCCGTACAAGGTGGTCAGGTGCCGGCCCGCCACGGCCCACATCCTGATGCTGTGATCCTGGCTCGCCGTGGCGAGGACGCGGCCGTCGGGGCTGAAGGCGACGGACCTGACGACGTCCTCGTGGCCGTGCAGGATCACGCCCGCGCGGACCCGGCGGAGGTCGCCGAGCTCCCACAGCCGCGCCGTGCGGTCGTGGCCGGCCGTGGCGAGCAGGCTTCCGCCGGGACTGAACGCCACCGCCACCACCGGCCCCGTGTGGCCGCGCAGCACCTGGACGGCCCTGGCCCGGCCCGGGTCGCTCACGTCCCACAGGCGCGCGGTGCCGTCCCAGCTCGCGGTCGCCAAGGTCCGCCCGTCGGCCGCGAACGCCACGGCGACGACGCCGTCGGTGTGGCCGGTGAGCGTGGCCACGCGGCGCGGGCGGCCAGGAGCGGTGAGGTCCCACAACTGTGCCGTCCGGTCGGTGCTCGCGGTGGCCAGGAGGCCGCCGCGCGGGGCGAACGCGACCGCGTTGACGTGGGCGGTGTGTCCCGTGACGGTGGCTTCTGCGCGTGGCCGGCGCGGGTCGGTGAGATCCCACAGCCGTACGGTGCCGTCCCAGCTCGCACTGGCCAGGTGGGTCCCGCCGGGGGCGAAGGCCACCGCGTTCACGTTGTCGGTGTGTCCGGTGAGCGTGGCCTGGGCGTGCGGCCGGCGCGGGTCGGTCAGGTCCCACAGCCGTACGGTGTTGTCCCAGCTCGCGCTGGCCAGACGGGTCCCGCCGGGGGCGAAGGCCACCGCGTTCACGTTGCCGGTGTGCCCGGTGAGCCGGGCCGCGCGCGGGTCGGCGTACGAGCTGAGCATCGCACCCTTGGCCTCGGCGGTCGGCTCCAGCCGGTAGGCCGCCACGCCGAGCTGGGCCGCGAGGGCGGGATCGGTGCCGCGCAGCGCCGTGGCGTCCGCGGCCGTCTTCTGGGAGAGGGCGGTGTTGCGTTCGAGCGTCGCCGTCCGGTTGGCCGCCACCGCGGACGCCACCGCCACCGCGGCCACGACGAGCAGCAGCGTGAGCGCGCCGACCAGCCGCTGAAGATGGCGCGTGCGCCGCCGGTCCGCGCGCTCCTCCGCCGCCCGCGCCGCCAGGGCGGCCTCGACGAAAGCGCGTTCCAGCGGGCTCAGCACGGTCCTGCCCCGCCCGATCCAGTCCTGTGCCTGCGCGAGCCGGACGCCGCGGTAGAGTGCGCCCGGATCGCGCCCCAGTAACTCCCACGTACGCGCGGCCTCGGTCATCCGCCGATGGACGACAAGCCCCTCGCGGTCCTCGGCCAGCCAGTCCCGCAGGCGCGGCCAGGCACCGATGAGCGCTTCGTGGGACAGCTCGACGGTGTCGCGGTCGAGGCTGATGAGGCGGGCCTCGGCCAGCCGCTCCAGGACGAAGGCGGTGTCGGCGTCGTCGGTGTCGAGCTCGTCGCGCGCCACCCGCCGCTTGGTGTCACCGGTGCCCTCCCCGACCGCGGTCAGCCGCTGCAACAGGCTCTTGGCCCGTCGTCGGCGGCCCGGGGCGAGCTCCGCGTAGAGCGTCTCGGCGCTCTGCGCGAGGGCCCCGTGCAGCCCGCCCGCGGCCTGGAAACCCGCCAGCGTCAGCGCGTTGCCGCGGCGTCGCCGCCACGTCTCCAGCAGGGCGTGCGACAGGTGAGGGAGCACGCCGACCCGCCCGTTCACCTCGGCGATCAGCGCGGCCACGAGCCGGCCCTCCACCGAGCAGCCGGCCTGGAGCGCGGGCTGGACGACGGCCCGCCGCGTCTGCTCGGCGGTCATGGGACCGACCGTGAGCTGCGCCTCGTTGAAGGCGTCCACGAGCTCGGCGTAGCGGGTGCAGTGCGCGTAGAAGTCCGCCCGGACTCCGAGCACCACCCGGCACCGGCCGTTCGGGCTCGTCGCCGCCGTGGTGAGCGTTTCGATGAACGCCGCGCGTTCCCGCTCGTCGTCGCAGAGGGTGAAGACCTCCTCGAACTGGTCCACCACCAGCAGCAGCTCCACGTCCTCCCGCTGACCGGCCAGGGCGGAGCGGATGGCGAGATGCAGCCCGCGAACGTCGGCCGACAGATCGGCCAGCAGCTGGGCCGGAGCGCGGCCCGTGACTCCGGACAGGTGGATCGCGCACTCCTCCAGCGGGGACGCTCCCGGGGTGAACACCGCGACCGGCCGGTCGGGAGCCTCGCCCAGCAGGAGCGGGATCAGGCCGGCGCGTAACAGCGACGACTTGCCCGCCCCCGAGGCGCCGAAGACCGCCACCAGCCTGCGGCGCTCCAGCCGCGCGGCCAGCTCGCCCACCAGCTCCTCACGGCCGAAGAACCGGTCGGCGTCCTCACGGCCGAAGGCGGCAAGCCCGAGGTAGGGAGGCTCTTGCTCGGCCTCCTGCTCCCTCGGGATCGTCGCGAGCTCGGCGGCCACCTCGTGCCAGCGCCGCTCCCACTCCTTGAGGTCGCCGCCGCAGGCCTCGACGTAGGCCAGGGTCACGGCCAGGCTCGGCAGCCGCCTGCCCGCCGCGGCGCCGGACAACGTCGTCACCGAATAGTGCGTACGGCGGGCGAGCGCGCGATACGGCGGGCTGCCCGCCTCCTGCCGCAGCCCCCGCAGACTCGCCGCGAACCGCAGCAGTGCGGTGTCGTCTGCGTCAAGCGGACGCTCCCCGCGAGGCAACGGTCCCACCCCCTCACGCGGGCCTCCTGGCACCACGATTGGAACTGCTCGCGCCCGGCGATTATCACACGCCCGCACAGGACCGGGGGTTGACAAGGGGGGACGTTCAGGTCGAACGTCCCCCCGACCAGTCATCAGTCATCCAGGTTGTAACTGTTGTGGTCGCACCCCCTCACCGGGCATGCGCCTGCCTGTGGAGCCGCGCGGCCCTCGCATGGCGGCGGCACCCCGGCCGATCCGGTGTACTCGCCCTGCCCGCCACTGGGCAGGTGCGTGCATCCGTATTCCGGCCTGGACCCGGAGTCACACGTCCGCACGGGGCTGCGGTCGTCGGTGTCGAACAGCTCCTGCAGGAAGTCGATGACGGGATCCACGAGTCCGAACTGGTCCAGCACGTCCAGGGTGAGGAAGACGACCCCCACCCCCGGGATCAGCTGACCGCCCGGCCGTACGGCCGTTGCGGTACAGCGCCAGCATCAGCAGGGCGCAGACGCGCTCCCTCAGCGGATGCTCCTCCGCCAGCGCGGTCAGCTCCCCCACCACCTGGTGGTGCCGGCCCAGCCGCAGCTCCAGGTCCAGGCATTCCTCCAGGACCTCGACGCGCCGCTCCTGCAGCCGCCGCGCCTCGGCCACCACCAGGTGGTTGTCGAGATCAGGCAACGGCTGGCCACGCCACAGGGCCGGTGCCGCGCGCAGCCTGGCGACCGCCTTGTCCCACTGTTGTCGCGCGCTCGCCTGCCTGCTCTCCTCCACGTGCCGGTTGAAGGTGAGCGTGTCCAGTTCGTCGGCCATCGCGCCCAGGAGGTATCCGCCGGGGCGGGTCTCGATCAGGTCGCCGGGAAGGCCGCCGTTGGTGAGCGTGTTCCGCAGCCGTCCCACCGCGTTCTGCACCTGCCGCCGCGCGCTGGCGGGCGGGGTGTCCGGCCAGCCGGTCTCGATCAGCAGATCGATCGAGACCAGCTGGTTGGCCCGGAGCAGCAGCACCGCGAGCAGCTCGCGCTGGCTGCGCCCGGCGATGCGGATCAGTCGGCCCACCGCCGTCACCTCCAGCGGGCCGAGAATGCCGAACCACGCGACGCCGTACACGTTGTCCTCCGACTACGCGCTTCATACGGCCACATGCCGCTCGCATCGTAACGAGAACACGTTCACACTTCTTGTCAGTACGTGCCACAGTTGATGTGGCTGAATTGTCTTCTCCCAGGCACCGGTGACGCCGGCTACCCGGCGATGAGGGCGTTGGCCTCCGTGATGAGCTTCTGAGCGGCCGCGTCAGGGGTCATCCGGCCGAACAGGACCTCATCCGTGTACCGGGTGAGGATGTCCTCGATGGCGCTGGCGTGTTTCGGCGGCGCGGCGGGCGGGGCCGTGAGCTCGTCCTTGATCTCGTCGAGGAAGGCCAGCGTCTTCTTGTCGGACTCGGGCAGCTTGTCGCCGACCGCCGCCAGCACCTTCGAGCTGGCCGGCAGGCCGCGGTCGCTGAGGATGATCGCACCCGCCTCCGGGTCGTTGATCATGAAGTTGATGAACTGGGCCGCCTGGGCCGGATGCTTGGACTTCGCCGCGGCGGTGTAGAACATCGCGGGCTGCAGGAACATGCCGCCCGCGTCGGCGCCCTGCGCCTTCGGCATCCGCAGCAGGTCCACCTGCCTGCCGCCGGACGCCTTGCTGATCGCGCCGAGCTGGTTGCTCCACCACATCCCCATCGCGCCGTTGCGGGTGGCGAACAGCGACCGGTCCTCGCCCAGGGTCGCGAGCTCGACGCTCTTGGCGGCGTCGGGAGAGCCCTTGGTCGTGATCAGCTTGCGGTGGATGGCCCACCACGCCTTGAGCGTCTGGGGCGAGATGCCGATCTTGTTGCCCTGGTAGAGCGACTCGCTCCGCTGCGCGGCGAAGATCTGCAGGAAGGCCGGATTGAAAGCCTGCTGCGTGCCGTAGACCTTGCCGCCAGTCCTTTCGGTGATCCTGGCCGCCAGGTCGGCGTACTCCTCCCAGGTCCACACGGTGTCGTCGGGCAGCTTCTCCCCCGCGTCCTTGATCGCCTTCGGGTCCGCGACCAGGGACCAGGCGTTGACGCCGGTGGGGATGGCGTACTGCTTGCCGTCGATGGCCCCGGTGGACAGCACCTTGCCGTCGATGTCGGCGGTGTCGACCGTGCTGGACAGGTCGGCGAGCGTGCCGCGTTCGGCGTATTCGCGCAGGCCGCGGATCTCGATGGTGATGACGTCAGGCGCCTGCTCGCTCGCGACCTTCGTGGCCAGCGTCTCGTAGTAGCTGCCGAAGTCGGAGAACTCTTCCTCGACGTCGATATTCGGATTCTGCGCTTCGAACTTCTTGATCGCTTCTTGCGTCATCTTCTGCCGTGCGGGACCACCCCAGTAGGAGAAACGTAACGTGATCTCGCCGTCGGCGGCTTCGCCGCCGCAGGCGGCGGTGTTCGCCAGGACAGCGGTGGCCAGCAGCACCGCCGTCCACCTCTTCGTACCGGAGCGCACGGCTCTACCTCCTGGGGGGTGCCGGAGTAAAGAATTCCGTAAGGCTACCGGGACGGCGAGATGATCTCAGCGAAAAGTTCGAGCTAAATGACCGAACGAAATTCGGGCGTCTAGGACGCGACCCTTGACCGAAGCCGCTTGACCACAGCCCGCTCGGCCTCGTCGGAGCCCTGCACCTGCACGATGACGCCACCGACCCTGAGGTTGCCGCCGGCGTATTCGTCGGCGTCCGGCGGCGTGCCAGGTCTCCCGTCGAGCAGCACGTCAGCATCCTCCGGCCGCTTCGTCATCCACATGACGACGACCTCGACCGATTCGGCGTCGTCGATACGGGCGTAGCAGCTGAACGGGACCAGCGTGGCCCCGCTGAACAAACCGTCGTCCACTATGCGCTTGGCGTCGGGCCGTCCGGGGTCCCGCTTGCCTGGCACGGCGGCCAGGAGCGCAGCGCAGTCGGGCCAGCTCTCGGGATCCACGCCGCCGTACTCCAGCGGCTCGGGCACGGGAACCGAGCTGTAAGCGGTCAGTCGATGCCGTGGAGGCGTTTCGTGACGCCCGCGCATTCCTCCAGCATCACGATGAGACTGCCGTCGCTGACCTCCGCGGGAACTTCATGGTGCTGCAGATCATCCCCGACGGCCCGGAGCGGACCCGCGAGATCTGGGACTTCTACCTGGAGACCGCGGAGCCCGACGAGGCCGAGCTGGACGGCATCCGGTACATCGACGAGGTTCTCCAGGTGGAGGACATCGCCCTGGTGGAGAGCGTTCAGCGCGGGATGCGCACCCCCGCGTTCACCCAGGGGAAGATCGTTTACGACCCCGGCGGGTCGGGGCTGTCGGAGCACGCGGTCCATCATTTCCACGGCCTCGTCCTGGACGCGTACCGACACGAGCTCTCCCGGGACTGACGTCGCGGGGGACCTGCGGCAACATGGTGCTGACCGTCCCCCCACGGCCTGCCGCGGATGGGAGACGTGATGCCGGCAGCGCGGGCGCGACTGGTTCCACCGGCACAACGCCGGACGCTCGAAGAGCTCACCGCCGACCTCGATCTGCGTGCGGGAGACCGCGCCTCCACGTATTCGGCGTTCTGGACGATGCTCGTTCTGTCGTCGCTGATCGCCGCCGCCGGAGTGCTGGCCGATTCCACCGCCACGGTGATCGGCGCCATGATCATCGCTCCGCTGTCGACGCCCATCATGGGCATGGCGCTGGGCCTGGTGAAGCGATCCGGCAACGGTGCGGGCCGGCTCGTGCTGGGCGGCGGCTGCGCGGTCGTCGCCGTCGGGTTGCTGGCTTCGCTGGTCATCCCCGATTCCTATGAGCTGCTGTCGAACAGCCAGGTCTCCGGCCGTACGTCACCGGGGCTTGCCGACCTGCTCGCCGCGCTGGCGACCGGCCTGGCCGGCGCCGTCGCGCTCGCCCGCCGGGATGTGGCGGCGGTGCTGCCGGGGGTGGCGATCGCGATCTCGCTGGTGCCGCCGCTCGTCGTGGCCGGGGTGTGCCTGGGGAGCGGCGCTCCGCTCCTCGCGCTCGGCGCGCTGGTGCTCTTCCTGTCCAACATGCTGTCGCTCGTCTTCGCCGGGACCTTCGTGTTCGCCGCTCTCGGATACACCGCGCTCCCGGTCGCCGGCCGGTCGCGCACGCGCGCGGTGCTCGCGCTCGGTGGGCTCGGGGTTCTGGTGGTGGCGATCCTCTGCCTGAGCACCGTCCTGCACTACCGGGTCGCCCATTGGAAGAGCCAGGTCAGGCAGAGCGCGGCCGAATGGCTGGCCGCCGCACCGGGGGCCACGGTCACCGGCGTCCGGTTGAAGGGGACGACCTTTCAGATCTCCGTCCGCGCTCCCGCCGGGGTGCCGCCGGCCGCGGATCTGAGCCGCCGCCTGCACGACGTCCTCCCCGGCGTCTTTCCTGTCGTGGTGCAGATCACGCAGGGCCGCCGGATCAAGCTCGAATGAATGTCGTGCCGCGGACGTTCTTCAACGGATCTAGAGCTCTACCGGCTCGGCCGAGCCACGGGGCAGCCAGTGAAACCGGCTGCTGAGCTGCTTCGGCGCCCGCCGCAGGTCTCGTTCGACGCCTTCCCGGCTCTGCCGGAAGTGCTGCCATCCCTCGTAGTGGACCGGCAGGACCGTGTGCGGGGTGATGGCCGCGCACAGCCGTACGGCCTGGCGGGCGGTCATGGTGTAGCGCAATGGCCCGGTGAGGGGGAAGCCGACGCCGCCCAGGTGCAGCAGGACGGTGCCCGGCCGGATCTCGGCGGCGGCCCGGCGCAGCGCGCGGTGGTAGACCGTGTCGCCGGTGATCCAGAGGGGGCCATGCTCCTGGCCGGGCCAGGTGAGGGCGAAGCCGATGACCTCCCCCACGATCGGCCCGCTGAGCGGGGGGCCGTGCCGGCAGGGGGTGGCGGTGATGTCGATGGGCGGGCGTCCGGGGGCCTCCAGGCGGGTCGTCTGGCCCGCTCGCAGGCCGCGGGCCGGGTACGGCAGGGCGCGAGCGCCGGACGAGGTGGTCACGATGGCGCCGGCGGCCGGCAGCAGGGCACGTCCCGCGTCGTCGAGGTTGTCACCGTGGTGCACGTGCGACAGCAGGACCGCGTCGACGGCCGGCAGGTCGGCGGCGGCCACGGCGGGGCCGGTCAGTTTGCGGGAGGAGGTGCCCCAGCCGAAGGAGTAGGTGCGGCCGGGAGGATCGAAGGTCGGGTCGGTGAGCAGCCGCCAGCCGCCGAATTCGATGAGGACGGTGGGACCGCCGATGTGGGTGAACCGGGCTTTCGTCATGGACGCTCCTCCGGGGCCGGCAGCTCGATGGGGGCCGGCGTCCCGGGGTGTGTGACCCCGGAGGCCGGCCCTCGTGGTCAGGAGTGGTCGAGGGCCCAGGTGAGGGCGTGGTCGGCGATCTTCTCCCAGCCGTCCTGCGCGGGCATCAGGTGGGAGCGGCCGGAGTACTCGGCCACTTCGGTGATCGTCTTGGGCGACTTGTAGTGCGCGGCGTTGGAGCGCTGGATCTTGGGCGGCATGAGGTTGTCGTCCTCGCCGGCCAGGAACAGCAGCGGCTTGCGCGCGTCGTTGTGGTAGTCGACCCAGTTGTCGTCCTTGCCGGGGTGGATGTTGGCCAGCGCGCTGCCCCAGAAGATGTGGCCTGAGGCGGGGACGTGGTAGCGCTCGTAGGTGGCGCGGGCCTGGTCCTCGGGGAAGGTGTTGGTGAAGGCGTAGCGCCAGTGCTCGTAGTCGAGTCCGACGGCCCGGTGGCGGTTGGCGGGGTTCTTGAGCACGGGGAAGGTGGCCTTCAGCTGCGACAGCGGGATGATCTTCACCCCTTCGGTGGGGGCGGAGTTGATCGCCACCCCGGCCGCGCCGAAGCCGTGGTCCAGCAGGATCTGGGTGAACACGCCGCCGGCGGAGTGACCCATGATGATCGGCGGCTTGTCCAGACCGCGGATCAGACTCTCCAGGGACTCGATGATCTGCGGGACGGTGACCTGCTCGATCGGGGTGGGATCGGCGTTGAGCGCCTCCACCTCGACCTCGAAGCCGGGGTAGGCCGGGGCCAGGACCTGGTAGCCCTGGGCCTGGTAGCGGGTGACCCAGTGTTCCCAGCTGCGGGGCGTGACCCAGAAGCCATGGATCAGGACGATCGTGTCGGGTTTCATGTCGGCTCCCTCTATCGGGTGGCGGCGTAGGCGGACAGGACGACCGCGGTGGCGGCGTCCGGGTGGGACGTCATGACGACGTGGGAGGAGCGGATCTCCTTGACCGTGCTGCCGGCGCGCTTGGCCATGAACCGCTGGGCGGCGGGCGGGATCACCTTGTCCTGGGTGGGGATCAGGTACCAGGACGGGATCGTCTTCCAGGCCGGCTCGCCGCTGCCGCCGGACAGCCCGGTCACGCTGCCCGGCCGCTGGGTGGCCGCCATGAGCCGGGTCTTGCTCGCGGGCAGGTCGGCGGCGAAGACCTCACGGAACTTCTCGGCCACGATGTAGCCGTCGGTCCCGCCGGGCGTGCCGTCGGGCAGCTTGTAGTCACGGGGCATCAGCGCGTGGCCCAGCTCGCTGCCGGGGAACTGGTCGGCCAGCTTCAGTGCGCTCTCGCCCGTGTCGGGCGCGAAGGCGCCCAGGTAGACCAGTGCCTTGACGTTGTCGTGGCCGCGGGCGGCGTTGGTGATGACGATCCCGCCGTACGAGTGGCCGGCGAGGATGATCGGCCCGGTGATGGTGTCCAGGATGCTGGAGAGGTACGCGGCGTCCCCGGCCACGTCACGCAGCGGGTTGGCCGGCGCGATCACCGGGAATCCGATGGCCTGCAGCCGGGCGATCATGTCGTTGAAGCCGGAGGCGTCCGCGAACGCGCCGTGCACGAGGACCACGGTCGGCTTCGCGGTCGTGGCGACGTTCGCGGTGGTCGTCATCGCGGCCGAGGCGGGGACGGCGATGGCGGTCGCGCCGAGCGCCAGGGTCAGGGTGGCGAGGGCCAGCCTCAGCCCGCGGCCTGTCTGGACGGTCATGGGGATCTCCTCTTGGCTGTCGTGTCGTCGTTGCAGCACGAGCATCCGGCGTCCGCCGTGGGCAGGAATCGGTCAATTGACTGCATCTGCGGCCACACCCGCGAGGGCGTCACGTAAGGCGGCCCTGGAGGTGATGCCGAGCTTGGGGAAGATCCGGTACAGGTGGGCGCTGACCGTGCGCGAGGACAGGAACAGCCGCTCGCCGATCTCCTTGTTGCTCAGCCCGGAGGCGGCGAGCTGCGCCACCTCCAGTTGCTGGGCGGTCAGTCCGTGGGCGGCTTTGGGCCGCTGGGTGACCGCCACACCGGTGGCGCGCAGCTCCTGCTCGGCTCGCTGCTGCCAGGCCGTCGCGCCGATCGAGGCGAACAGGCCGGCCGCCCTGCGCAGGTCGGGCCTGGCCTCGCCCGGCTGCAGGCGGCGGCGCTGCAGCTCACCCAGCGCCAGCCGGACCCGGGCGTGGTCGAACGGCCAGCGCTCGGTCCTGGGCAGCGCGAGCGCGGCCCGGAACAGCGGCACCGCCTCCTCGTCGGAGGCCACCAGCGCCTGCGCCGCCATCACGTGCAGGCGCAGCCGGGGAGCTCGATCGGCCAGGCCGTCCGCGGCGGCGACATGCGCTTTGGCCTCGGCCGTCCTGCTGGTGCGCACCGCCGACTCCACCAGCTCGAAGACCGCCCACGGCGCGAACGCCACGTACGGGGAGATGACGCCGGGCGGGCTGATGCTCGTCCAGTGCGCGTAAGCCGTCTCGTAGTCGCCGTGCGCCATCGCGGCCAGCGCGAGGTTGCGGGCCGCCAGCGACAGGTGCAGCGCGCTGCCCCGTGGGGCCGCCCACTGCTCGATGGTCCTGCTGTACTCCCTGGCGCTGTCGGCGTCGCCCCGCGCGGCGGCGATCCAGCCCAGGCTGCAGCGCAGGTCGTGCGCCAGCAGCTGCAGATCGTGCCGGACGCACAGGTCGAGCCCGGCGTTGGCGGCGCTTTCCGCGGCCTCCCACCGGCCGGCCAGGAAGTGGTCGTGGGCGGCCAGCCAGTGACCGCTGGCCGCGTGGGTCACCGCGCCCTGCCCGGCCTCGCCCTCGGTCAGGGCGCGGATGCGGCCGCGGTAGTCGGGCAGCAGGTCCATCCAGGTGGCCGCCCGGCACAGCGCCGCCACCCGGCCGGGCGGGGCGTCACCGGGCAGCGTGTCGAGCGCCGTACGCACACGCTCGGCCGTGCCGGTGCCCAGGAAGACGTCGTGCAGCAGGCGGACGTGCTCGTCGTCGCAGCCGGCGACCAGGTCCGTGACCTCCGCCCAGTCCTCGGGGTCCTGGGCGTAGGAGGCGGCCAGCACCCTGACGAGGGGACCGGCCCCTGGCGTGCCGCGCAGCAGGCGGCGGGCGGCGTCCAGGTCGCCGTCGCGCAGCATGAGGATCTGCGCCCTGACGGCCAGCGTCCTGGCCGGGTCGTCCAGGTGGCGGCGGGCCTGGTCCAGCAGGTCCTGGGCCAGGTCGAGCTGTCCGGACTCGCCCGCCAGCTCGGCCGCGAGCTCCAGCCGGACGGCGCGGGCCGCGGGATCCGGCGTGAGCTCGGCCGCCCGCCGCAGCGCCTTGACCGCCAGCCCGCTGCCGCCCCGCAGGCTCACCGCGCGGGCGGCCTGCTCGATCTCGGCGGCCACCCGCTCGTCCGGCTCCACCGTGGCCGCCGCCAGGTGCCACATCCGCAGCTCCGGGTCGGCCTTGTGCTGCTCGGCCAGCACGGCGTGCGCCTCGCGCGTCTCCTCGGGCGAGGCCGTCTTGGTGATCGCCGACCTGACCAGCGGGTGCCGGAAGCGCAGGCCCGACGGCGTCGAATCGCGCGTGACCAGGCCCGCGCGCTCGGCCTCCAGCAGCTCGTACGCCGACAGCTCGGCCCGATGCTGCAATCGGTCGCCGTCGAGTGCGGCCACCAGCAGCGTCGTACGGATCCGCGGCGGCAGCTCCAGCAGCCGGCCCGCGAACCCGGTCTCCAGCCGGGTGCGCAGGGACGCGCCGGCCGGCAGCAGCTCCACCCCGACGGAGGTCTGCGGCAGCTCCGTGATCGCCAGGGGATTGCCCGCGGCCTCGGCGAGCACGCGTTCGCGCACCGACGGAGGCAGGCCCGGGTGGAGCAGGTCCAGCAGCTGCCCGGCCGCCTCGTCGCCGAGCGGCCCGGCCTCCAGCATGTGGACGCCGGGCGTGACGCGCTCGGTGGCCGTCAGCGGCCGGCGGGCGAAGACGGCCCGCAGGTCGTACGGCTGCAGCCGGAGCAGGACGAACATCATCACCTCGCGCGTGGGGTGGTCCACCCAGTGCGCGTCCTCCACGGCGATCAGCACCGGCCCGTCCTCGGCCACGGCCGCCAGCACCGCCAGCGACGCCACCGAGATCGCCAGCCGGTCCGGGGCCGGCCCGTCCCGCATCCCCAGCACCCGGAGCAGGGTGTCCCGGTGGAACGGCTCCACCCGGTCCACGTACTCCAGCACCGGCGCGAACAACTGGTGCAGCCCGGCGAAGGCGAACTGCGCCTCCGACTCGAAGCCGCTGCCGCCCAGCACCCTGATCCCCCGCTGCCTGGCGTAGGCGATCGCGGCCTGCAGCAGCACGGACTTGCCCACACCCGGATCGCCGTGCAGCACGACGTTCGGCAGGACGCCTGGGGCGCGGTCGATGGCCTGGCGCAGCGCGGCCAGCTCCCCGGCCCGTCCGATGATGTCCATGTGGTTCGTCTCCTCGGTGCAGTCATTTGACCGATTGCCGTGCCTCCCGCCGGCGGCATGCTGGGCGGGTGCCGCGACTACAGGTGGGAACAGACGTGAGCCTCTTCTACGAGGACGTCGGCGACGGGCCGCCTGTCGTCCTGGTGCACGGCTGGCCCCTGTCGTGCCGGTTCTGGGAGCCCCAGATCGGCCCGCTCGTCGAGGCCGGCCACCGGGTGGTCTGCTACGACCGGCGCGGCTTCGGACGCTCCAGCCGGCCGTGGCACGGCTACGACCTCGGCACCTTCACCGCCGACCTGGCGGCCCTGATCGAGGGCCTGGACCTGACCGGGCCGGCGCTGGTGGGCTTCGCCACCGGCTGCGCCGAGGCCGTCAGCTACGCCGCCGTCTCCGGCCGGGTGACCCGGCTGGTGCTGGGCAGCCCGGTGCTGTATCCCGGCCCGCTCGCGGACGAGCTCCGGATCGCCTCGGTACGGCACCGCGTCCCCATGCTCGACGACCTGCTGCTGCGCTTCTTCGCCGTGGACGGCCATCCTGCCCTGGACGAGCAGACCCGCCGGTACCTGCTGAGACACTCCGCCGACGCCTCCCCCAAGGCGACCGCGGACTCCTTGACGGCCTGGAGCACCGCGGCCCCTGACGCGGAGCTGGCGCGCGTCACCGTGCCGACGCTGATCATCCAGGGCGAGGGGGACGCGTTCGTCCCGCCGGAGGACAGCGGCGCCCGCGTCGCGCGGGCGATCGCGGGCAGTGTCCTGGTCACGATTCCCGGCGCGCCGCACGGGGTCCCGTTCGTCCACGACGAGCAGTGGAACGAGCTCATGCTGGAGTTCCTGGCGAGTTGACGGCACGCAGCGACGGTACGTTCCGCCTGCCCGGCACCGGTATCAGTCGCGTGACGTATCTCCCAGTACGTCGCGCAGCTGAGCCCGCGCGGTGATGCCGAGCTTCGGGAACGCCCGGTACAGGTGAGTGCTGACGGTGCGGTGCGACAGGTAGAGCTGCTGGCCGATCTCGCGGTTGGACAGCCCGGAGGCGGCCAGCCGGGCGATGTGCAGCTCCTGCGAGGTGAGCTGCTCGGCGGCCGGCGGGACGCGCAGGTCGCTGGCCTCGCCCGCGGCCCGCAGCTCCTGGCGGGCCTTCTCCCCCCAGGCGAGCAGCCCGAGCACGTCGAAGGCGTCGCGGGCGGCCCGCAGCGGCACGCGGGCTTCCTGGATCCGCCGCCGGCGGCGCAGCCACATGCCGTGGGCGAGCAGCAGGCGGGCCCGCGCGGTGGGCCAGGACGACAGGTCGGCGCTCAGCGCGTCCTGGTAGAGCGCCTCGGCGTCGGCGTCGTCGGCCAGCAACGCGCGCGCGTGCCGGAGCCCCACGTGCAGGAGCGGCGACGGGGTCAGGGCGGCCACCTGCTCCAGCTCCGCCACCGCCCGCCTGGCCGGCTCCTGCCGGCCGGCCGCCACCGCCGCCTCGGCCAGCTCGCTGATCACCCATTGCCGCCAGATCAGGTGATGGGCGGCGTCGCCCGGCTCGAACAACCGCCACAGGTGCTCGAAAGCCTCGTCGTGCCGCCCGGCGCACAACGCGATCACGCCCCTGGCGTGCTGGAGCAGCACCGCCACGGGCGAGCTGACGGCGACGGTGCCCAGCACGCGCTCACCCTCGGCGGCCAGCGCGAGGCCGCGCGCCTCCTCACCGCGGAGCCCGGCCAGCAACCCCAGCATCCCCAGGGCCGAGGCCTGCCGGCGGGGCTGCGCGGTCTCGCGGGCCAGGCGCTCGGCCTCCTCAGCGACCAGCAGCGCGCCGGCCCAGTCGCCGCAGAAGATCTGCCGCCACACCTGCGTGCTGAGCGCCCGCGTGAGCAGGCCCAGCCTGCCCTGGGCCCGCAGGTCGGCGATCGAGGCGTCCAGGAAGTCACCGACCAGGTCGAAGGCGCCGACCGTGCTGGCCGCGACGCCCAGCAGCCGGGTCATCGCCCCGTCCAGCCGGGCGTCGCGCACCTCGATCAGGCGCTCGACGACGTCCGCGCCGCGTTCGACCGGCGCCGCCGTGGCCAGGGTGATCAGCAGCTCCGGGTCGTTGGCGCCGGCCGCGAGCCGCTCGGCCAGGGCGATGACGCGCCGGCGCTGCTCCCAGCCCGGATCGCTCCACCAGCAGCGGAGGGCCGCCGCCTGGACGAAGTTGAGCGCGAGCTGGCGATCACCCGCCGCCTCCGCCGTTTCGGCGGTCGTGACCAGCCGCCGGATCCGCGCGGGGCCGTCGTTGCGCCCCTCCCCCAGCACCTCGCTCAGCCAGACGACCCTGGCCCCCGGCAGCTCGCCGAGGACGGACGGCTCGGCCAGCGCGAGCAATTCGGCGGCCTGGTCACCGCGGCCGAGCTCGAAGGCCAGCTCGGCCGCGGCCAGCAGGCGAAGGGCGCCGGCCGTGGGCTCCTCGCTGACCTCTGCCGCGCGGCGCAGGGCGGTCACCGCCACCGGGATCGCGCCGCGCTGCCGGGCCCGCGCGGCCACCCCCTCCAGCTCGGCGGCGACGGACTCGTCCCGCTGGGCGATCGCCGCGGCGCGGTGCCAGGCCCTGCGGTCCGGGTCGTGGCCGTGCACCCGGGCCAGCGCGGCGTGGGCGGCCAGGCGATCGGTGCGACCGGCCTTCTGGTAGATCGCCGAACGCACCAGCGGATGCCGGAAGCGGAGTGCCTGCTCGTGCAGCTCGACCAGCCCGGCGTCCACGGCCGGGGCCAGCGCCTCGGCGGTCAGCTCCGCGCCCGCCACCATCGCGCCCCCCGCGAGCGTGTGGGCCAGGTCGTGGCCGTCGTCGGCGGCGGCCACCAGCAGCAGCCCTCTGGTGTGGGGCGGCAGCTCGGCCAGCCGGATGGCGAAGGCCCGCTCCAGGCGGGCGGTCAGCGGCAGCAACCCCGCCTCGGTCGTGACCGCCCCCGTGTCCATCGCGAGCGGCAGCTCGACCAGGGCGAGCGGGTTGCCGGCCGCCTCGCTCAGCACGCGCCGGCGCAGGCCGGCGCTCAGCTCGGCGGCGTGGGCGTCCAGAAGCTCCTCGGCCGCGGCGGCATCCAGGCCGGCCAGCCGCAGCTCGGGCACGTCGCTGCCGTCCAGGCTGGTGGGGTAGCCGTCGCGGAGTCCCATCAGCAGCACGATCGGATCCGAGCGCACGCGCCTGGCCACGAACGCCAGCACCTCGGTGGTGGGCCGGTCCAGCCACTGAACGTCGTCCACCACGACCAGCAGGGGGCGGTGGACCGCCGCCTCACCCAGCAGGTTGAGGACGGCCAGCGCGACCAGGAAGGGCTCGGGGTCGCTGACCTCGGCCATCCCGAACGCGCCGAGCAGGGCCTCCCGCTGGCGGGCGGGCAGCTGATCGGCGGAGCCGAGCATCGGCCGCAGCAGCTGGTGCAGCCCGGCGAAGGGCAGGTGGGTCTCGCTCTGTACGCCGGACGCGCTGGACACCATCACCTTGTACGCCTCGGCCCGCGCGGCGGCGACCGCCAGCAGGGCGGACTTGCCGATGCCCGGCGCGCCGCGTACGACCAGGGCATCGCCGCGCTCGCGAATGCGGTCCACGAGCCCTTCGAGCTCCGCCACCTCGCGCTCGCGCCCAAGGAGCGTGATCACGCGACACCTTCCCCCGGAGCCTGCATGATCGAATGGTGGCATAAGTACGTCATGTGACGAATGACTGGGGTCTTGACTTCCCCTGCCGGTCGGCCCCGGCCGACCGGCAGGGCCGTTATCGGGTGATGAACGCGAGCAGGTCGTCGTTGAAGTCGCGTTCGAAGGCGCCGGCCAGGCCGTGCGGAGCACCCTCGTAGATCTTCACGGTGGCGTCCTTGACGAGCTTGGCGGTCTCCAGCGCGGAGGCGACGACCGGCACGATCTGGTCGTCGTCACCGTGCGCGATCAGCGTCGGGACGTCGAAGCGCTTGAGGTCCTCGGTGAAGTCGGTCTCGGAGAAGGCCTTGACGCAGTCGAGCGCGCCTTTGACGCCCACCTGCATGCTCCAGAGCCAGAAGGCGTCGATGACGCCCTGCGACGGTCGCGCGCCCTCGCGGTTGAAGCCGTAGAAGGGGACGGCCAGCTCCTTGTAGAACCGGGACCGGTCGGCCGCGACCCCGGCCCTGATGCCGTCGAACACCTCGATCGGCAGACCGCGGGGGTTGGCGTCGGTCTTGAGCATCAGCGGCGGGACCGCGCCCAGCAGCACCACCTTGGCCACGCGGGCGCTGCCGTGCCTGCCGACGTAGCGGGTCACCTCGCCACCGCCGGTGGAGTGCCCGACCAGCACGACGTCGCGCAGGTCGAGCGTGTCCAGCAGGGCGGCCAGGTCGTCGGCGTAGGTGTCCATCTCGTTGCCGTGCCACGGCTGGCCGGAGCGTCCGTGGCCGCGCCGGTCGTGGGCGATGGCGCGCAACCCGTGGGAGGCGACCAGATGGAGCTGGTTGTCCCACGCGTCGGCGTTCAGCGGCCAGCCGTGGCTGAACACGACGGGCTGACCGCCGCCCCAGTCCTTGTAGAAGATCTGCGTGCCGTCGGCGGCGCTCACGTAAGGCATTTCAGGTCCCTTTCCGATCTGGGTCGATGGGCTCGACGCTAGATCCGCGGCGCTCGGCGGCAATCCGTCAGATGACTGCACCCGTACGGATCGCCGGTTCGCTCACGACGCCGGCCAGGCTCCGATGGCGGGTCTCCGGAGCGAGCAGGACGGCGGTGAAGGTGATCGCCGCGCAGACCACCAGCAGGAGGGCGATGGGCCAGGACGCGCCACCGGCGCCCGCCACCAGGACGGTGGCCACGAGCGGCGCGGGGCCGCTGGTCAGCGCGGCCGTCCACTCCCGGGCGATCGCGACGCCGCTGTAGCGGTGACGGGTGTCGAACAGCTCGGTGAGCAGCGAGGCCAGCGCGGCGAACATCCCGGCGACGCAGACGCCGTAACCCACGGTGACCGCGAGGATCACCAGCTCGGGGCGGCCGGTGTCGACCAGCCAGAACATCGGGAAGGCGAACGCGCCGAGCAGGAGCGCCGCGCCGAGGAAGACGGGACGGCGGCCGACCCGGTCGGCCAGCAGCCCGGACAACGGCGTGACCACGATCGCCACCGCGGCGGCGAGCAGTTTGGCGACCAGGCCCACCGTGGCCGGCAGGCCGAGCGTCTTGGTCACGTACGACAGCACGAAGACATTGAGGATGTACGCGATCGCGCCGAAGGGGGCGTTGGCCGCGAAGGCGATCAGCAGGATCCGCGGCTGCCTCCGCACGACCTCCAGGGCCGGGAACCGGCTCAGGCCGCGCGCACGCTCGCGCTCGAAGAGCTCCGACTCCCCCACCCGGAACCTGAGGAACAGCCCTGCCCCCACGCCCACCAGGCTGAGCAGGAACGGCAACCGCCAGCCCCAGGTCTCGAACGACGGCAGCGCGGTGGCCGCGGTGAAGGCCAGCGTCGCGGTCAGGATGCCGATCTGGACGCCCGCGCCGGGAAGCGAGGCCCACAGTCCGCGCCGCCGGGGGTCACTGGACTCGGCCACCAGGACGAGGGCGCCCGCGTACTCGGCTCCCGCGCCGAACCCCTGCGCCAGCCGGAGCACCGTCAGCAGGACGGGCGCCGCCAGGCCCACCTGGTCGTAGGTGGGCAGCAGCCCGATGCCGACCGTGGACAGTCCCATCAGCAGCAGCGTCATGACCAGCATGGGCTTACGCCCGACGCGGTCGCCGAAGTGGCCGAACACGACGCCGCCGATGGGACGGGCCAGGAATCCGACCGCGAACGCGGCGAAGGAGCCCAGGGTGCCGGCCAACGGCGTGCCGGCCGGGAAGAACTGTTCGTCGAAGACGATCGCCGCCCCCAGGCCGAAGAGGGCGTGGTCGTAGAACTCGAGCGCGGTGCCGATGACAGCGGCCTTGGTGACCGGTCTGCTTGTCATATCTGCCTCCTGTTGTCCTGTCCGGCCGGATGCTCGTCAGGCGGCGGCCTGGCGGATGAGGTCGGCGATCGCGGCGGGCTGCGAGACGTGGACGGCGTGGCTGCCGATGACCTCGACGACCTTCGCTCCGGCGCGCTCGGCCATCGTGCGCTGGGCCGGCGGCGGGATCATGCGGTCCGCGGTCGCGACGACGTACCAGCTGGGCTTGTGCCGCCAGGCCGGTTCGGTGACCGGCTCGGTGAGTGCGTCCAGGCCCCACGGGACCTGGGAGTCGGCCATGAACGCGGCCACCTGGTCGGGCAGGTCGGCGGCGTACGAGACGGCGAACCTGTCGCGGTCGAGGAAGAGGAAGCCCGCCACGGGAGGGAGGATGGGCGGGGTGGCGATGAGGGTGCTGACCGATTCGCCCTTGTCGGGGGCGAACGCGGCGACGTACGCCAGCGAGGCGACGTTGGGGTGGGTGCCGGCCTCGCTGATGACGGCCCCGCCGTAGGAGTGGCCGACCAGGATGGCCGGGCCGTCGAGGCCGTCCAGGACGCGGCGGGTCACCGCGGCGTCATCCGCCAGCGACAGCGTCGGGTTCTGCACGATGTGGACGCGGAGTCCGTCCCTGGTCAGCTCGTCGTAGACGCCCTGCCAGCCGGAGCCGTCCACGAAGGCGCCGTGCACGAGCACGACGTTCCCGATGCTGGTCATGGACGCTCCTGAGCTGGATGGACACGATGCATTCCATCCAAAGGGCGCGCGGGCGGCCCGGCCACGCAGAACAGGACGCAGAAGTGGCGCGGACCTGTCAGCTTGCGGCGTTCGCCAGGTCGCGGCAGCGGCTGCTCTCCTCGGCGTCGCCGACGGCCTCGTACACCTCGGCCGCCCGCGCATAGGCCTGGCGGCTCTCGCCGGTCCGGCCCTCGCCGGCCAGCAGGGCCGCCAGCGTCTCCAGGGAGCGGGCCTGCGGGACGGGCAGCTCCACCTGCTCCATGAGGCTGATCGCTTCGGTGAGCTTGCCGATCGCCTCGGCGCGCCGGCCGAGCAGGCCCAGGCATTCGCCGACGCGGGCCAGCGCGATCGGCCGGGTGAACGCCGCGGCGCTCGGCGACATCCCCGAACCGTCGTCGTTCAGCAGGGCCCACAGTCCGAGGTACTGCTCCAGCGCCTCGGCGTAGTGCCCGGCGTCGCGAAGGCAGGTGCCGAGTGCGCCGAGACACTGGCAGTACTGGTCGATGTCGCCGTCGGCCTTGAACATCTCCGCCGCCCGGGTCTCCGCCGCGATGGCCTCGTCGAGCCGCCCGAGCCGCCGGAGCGCGCCTGCCGCGATGTGGTGGGCCAGGGCGATCTGCGACGTGGCGGCGCTGCGGGTGGCCAGGTCCATCGCCTGGGCCGCGTAGCGCAGTGAGGTCTCCAGGTCTTCTCGCGGCACCAGATGGGCCCAGGCCAGCAGGTTCAGCTGCGCGGCCTGCCGGGCCGGATCGCCCAGTGCGGCGGCGGCCTCGGAGCCGAGGGTGAAGACCTCGTGCCAGTGCGGCGCGTGCATCCACCGGTCGGAGAACCAGTGCATCGACTCGGCGCAGTCGAGGACGTCGGCGAACCGGCCGGCGCCCGCCGCGTGGCGTAACGCGCCCAGCCAGTTGTCCGCGTCCACGCGCAGCCAGTGACCGGCCTCCTCCAGGGAGGACAGGCCGGGGCCGGGCCGGTCGGGGCGGCCGTACCCGGGCTCGAACCACCGACCGGCGGTGGTGGCCATCCGCAGCAGCCATGACGTCATCGTCGCGGTGAGCGCGTCGCGCTCGGCCGCGGGCTCCTCCTGCCGCAGCCGGTCGCGGGCGAACAGCCGGACCAGGTCGTGGAAGCGGTAGCGTCCCGACGCGCTGTCCTGCAGCAGGCCGAGGTCGACGAGCTCGTCGAGGGCGTCCCACGCCCCCTCGATCGACGTGCCGCCGACCGCTCCGGCGAGAGCGGCGTCGAAGTTGCGGCCGGGCACCAGGGCGAGCCGGCGGAAGACCCGCCGCGTCGAGTGGGCCAGCTGCTCGTAGGAGAGCCCGAACGCGGTGGCGATCTTGAGATCGCCGGCGCTGAGCTGGTCGAGGCGGCGCTCCTCGTTCGTCAGGCGGGCGGCGAGGTCGGCGGCGTTCCAGCCGGGGCGGCTGACCAACCGGTTTCCGGCGATCCTGAGTGCGAGGGGCAGACCGCCGCACAGCTGCGCGAGCTGCCAGACGGCCGATCCCTCGTCCGAGGCGCCGCGCTCCTTCAGGATTCCGGTCAGCAGCTCGGTGGCCTCCAGCAGGGGCAAGGGCCCGACGCCGAGTCTGCGCACTCCTTCCAGGCCGGCCAGCAGGCGGCGGCTGGTCACCAGGGCCTTGCCCGCGCCGCCACCCGGCAGCAGCGGCCGGACCTGCTCCTCGGAGGCGGCGTTGTCGAGCACGATCAGCACGCGCCGGTCGCGCAGCAGGGACCGGTACAAGGACGCACGCCCGGCGACGTCGCCCGGGATCTGCTGATCCGCCACGCCGAGTGCGCGCAGCAGCAGGCCCAGGGCCTCGTCGGCGGGCAGGGGCCGCGGAGACATGCCGAACAGGTCGAGGAAGAACACGCCGTCGGGGAAGTCCGGCCGCAGGGCGTGGGCGGCGCGTACGGTCAGCGTGGTCTTGCCCAGTCCGGCGGAGCCGGTGATGAGCCCGACGCCCGGCGCGTCCCCTGCGCGCAGCAGCTCGCTGGTCCAGGCCAGCTCGGCGGCCCGGCCGGTGAAGTCGTCGACGGAACGGGGCAGCTCGCACAGCCCGGTCGGGCGGCTCCAGTGGTCGCGCAGGCGGCCCTCGCGCGCCAGCTCGACGAGCTGCCGGCGGTCCGCGTCGGCCAGGCCGAGCGCATCGGCCAGCGCGGTGACGGTCCGGTGCTGGGGGCCCTTGCTGCGGCCGCGTTCCATGTCCGAGAGCGTCCGGGCGCTGACCCCCGAAGCCTCGGCGAGCTGCTCCAACGTCAGGCGTGCCGCGTGCCGATGGCGACGCAGCACCTCCGCGAAGCCGGGCTGGGGGGTGATCGGGCGCTCCTTCTCCGCGATCCGGTGGAGATCACCCAAAGCCTACGCGGTGGCCTCGCCGTGAGCAGGCGGCGCCCGCCCCCTGCTCACGGCGGAGCCCGATCAGGCGATTCCGCCGGTCCAGCTCGACTTCGCGGCGCTGAACACCGTGCTCAGCTGAGTGTCGAAGTACGGGGACACGCTGGTGTCGTAACGCAGGTCACCGTCGGTGTCGGCGACGCCGATGGTGATGCCGGTGAGGTAACCCACGCGCTGGGCCTCGCTGTAGGACGACAGCCACGACGAGCCGAGGGAGCCCGCACCGGTGAACCCGGAATCGACGCGGACGAGACCGTCGGCCGGCAGGCTGGGGACCGCCACGGCGGACGTCGGGCCGCTGGACGTTTCGATCGTCGCGCCCGTGTACGGCCGGCTGCCGTCCGGATGCGCGCCGGCCGGGTAGCCGAAGACGTCGACGGAGGTGCCCATCGGCCGGTTGAAGGCCAGGCCCTGGGCGCCGACGTTGTCGCTCAGCCGCCCGGTGTCGGTCAGCTGCCCCGATGCGGAAGAGATGACGCCTCGGTAGACGGTGACGAAGGCGTAGTCGCGGTCATGGTCGCCATATGTCCGGAAATCTGCGTGAGTGAAGGCCTGTTTCCCGACATAGAGGCCCCACGGAAGCGTGCCCGCGGAGTAGCCGGGGACGAAGACCCACTTGTCGAGCGTGGTGCCGTCCTGGAGGTCGTACGTGCAGCGTCCCGCGGTGGCGACCAGGTTGCGGTACTGGGAGTTCACTGATGTGCCCGAGCAGTAGTGCGGCAGGCCGTCGGCGCCGACGAAGAACACCTTGCCCGCGCTGGGGGGCGTCGTGACGTCCGGCTGACCGGGCTCTTCCAGCGGCAGGGGCGGGACCGAGCCGGGCTTGGTCTCGATGGGCAGGTCGCCGACCGGCACGACCTCGCCGCCGATCGCGGTCTGGACGTCGTACGGAGTCGCGTTCGCCAGGTTGGCCCCGCCTTCCCCGAGCCAGAACGCCGCGACCTCTTGCGCGCCCGCCACGGTGCCGGCCAGAGGGTCGGTCACCACCACGGCGGCCCCGGCCGGCGCGGCGACGAGACCGCAGGCCACCAGGGCCGCTGCTAAGACACCCAGAATCCGCTTCATTGATCAGCTCCCGATCTGCGTACGCGGAATGACACAAACCATGTGAACGTAGGTTCGATTCGGTGTGCTGTCAATGATTCGTGTGGAATGAGTCAGAGGCGTGGGATGTCCACCCCTTTCGTACGGCTCGCCGGGAGCACCGCGGCCACCACGGCGAGGGCGAAGCAGGCGGCGACCAGCCCGGCCACCGGCTCCCACGGCACGCTGACCGGCACAGGCCCGGCGAGTTGCACCAGCGCCGACCACAGGCCGAGCAGGCCGAGCAGGGTGGCGACGGCGGCCAGGAGCACGCCCACGGCCACCACCAGCAGCGCCTCGGCCATGACGTAACGCAACACCTGCGCCCGCGTGGCCCCCAGCAGCCGCAGCGCGCCACGCTCGCCCGCCCGGTCGGATGCGGCCATCAGCAGGGTGTTGACCAGCGCGATCACCGTGTAGCAGAGCATGATGCCGAGCACGACGAGCAGGCCGAGGCGGCTGGCGGTGGCCCGGCGGTCGCCGGCGCTCTCGATCCAGGCGGCCTTGGTCATCGCGCGGGCGTTGTGGCCGGCGACGGCATGTTCCAGCGCGGATGCGGGCGTTCCTGGGCGCAGGCCGACGTAGGCGACGGTTGGCCGGGCCGAGAAGGCGTGCGCCGGGGTGACGTACGAGTCCGCGGCGGACCGCTCGCCGAGCAGCGCGATCACCGTGAAGGTCGCCTCGCTGCCGTCGGCCCGCCAGAGCTTGACCCGCCGCCCGAGGCTCAGCTCCCACGTCGTGGAGACGGCGATCGTGTCGTCCCGCAGGTCCTTGAGTGAGCCGGCGGTCACGGGCGCGGACAGGGCGGTCGTGAGGTTCGCCGGATCGACGGCCTCGGCGGGGCGGCGGATGAGCTGCGTGCCATTGCCTTCGAGCGTGTAGAGGCTGGTCGAGGTGGCGGTGACGACGTTCGCGCCGGGGAGGGCACGCAGGCGTTCGACGAGCTGCCGATCCAGCCCGCCGGCCCCGGTCGGGAGCACCAGGTGGCCGGCGCGTACCGGGCTCGTCTGCATCGCCGTCTTGGTGGCGTCGGTCATCGCGGCGCCGCCGAGCAGGGTCGCGGCCAGCCCGACGGTGACCAGGACCGGGGCGGCCGTGGCGGCGGTACGCCTGGTGGAGGCGACGGCCCCGGCCGAGACCACGAGGCCGCCCGCGCCCCGCAGCCGTTCGAGCGGGCCTGCCAGCAGGTCCGTGACCGGGCGGACCAGGACGGGCGCGAGCAGGCCGACGGCGGCGATGAGCAGCATGACGATCGGCATGAACGACTTGTTGTTGGTCGCGCCGGCCGGGTCGCCGATCGCGTTCACGGCCATGCCGATCACGGCGGCGGCCAGCACGCCGAGGCCGCTGATCCAGCGGCCGGGCGTCATCGCGCGCGGCTCCACGCCGGCTTCCCGCAGCGCCTCGGCGGGGCGCACCCGGCTCGCGCGCCGGGCGGCGGCGACCACGCCGAGCAGGGAGACCAGCACGCCCGTGCCGAACGCGATGACGGAGGGCGCCGTGGACGTGGACGGCACGAGCCAGGCGGGCGCCATGCCCAGCGAGACCAGCCAGCCGAGGATCAGCCGGGTGGCGCGCGGGCCGAGCGCCGCACCGAGTGCGGAGGCGGTGACCGCGACCAGGACGGCCTCGCCGTACACCATGCGCCGGATCTGTCCTGTGGTGGCGCCGATGGTCCGCAGGAGAGCGAACTCGCGCCGCCGCTGGCCGACCGCGAAGGAGAACGTGGACGAGACCACAAATATCGCGATAAATCCGGCGAAGCCTGCGGCGATGCCGGCGATCGTGTTCGCGTTGTTCCGTGCCTGCTCTCCGGCTTCCCGCGACGGGTCGAGCAGCGCCCTGTCCCGGCCGGTCAGCACCCTGAGCCCGGCCGCGACCGCGGGCTCCCCGGTCGCGGCGGCCTCGCGCCGGGCGGCCGTACCCAGCGCGGCGGTCTCGGGCCCGGCCGCCGTGCCGAGGGCGGCGGTCTCGCGCTGGGCGGCCGTGCCGAGCGCGGCGCGTACTTCGGCGGCGGGCCGCCAGAGGACGAGCGCGTCGATCCGGGGCGAGAGCCGGGCGGCTCGCGCGTCCGTGAAGAACACGGCCGCCTCCGGCCCGGCCGTCACCACCCCCACCACCTGGTACGGCCTCGCCCCCGCCGAGGTGACGACCTGGACGCGCGCGCCGATCCGGGCGCCGCCGGTGACGGCGATCTCGTCGCTCCTGGCCGGGGCCCGTCCCGAGCTCAGCTTGTACGGCGCCGCGCGGACGGCGGACCACGGGCGGCCGGTGGCGGCCGGACCGCCGGCGAGCCGCGCGGGGAAGACCCGATCCACCACGGCGTCGGGAAGGCGCGCCGCCAGCGGAGCGGGGACGCCGCGCGGCTCGGCCAGCGGCGCGCTGCTGGTGCCCAACCAGCTGTGCACGGTCAGCCGATCGTCGGCCGTGACCACGACGGGCGCGGCGGCGTACCGCTGGGGCCCGGGCTGCGGGGAGGAGATGCTGGAGGCCAGCACCTGGCCGAGCGCGGCGGTCAGCGCCGCGCCGAGCGCCAGGGCGAGGAAGGTGCCGAAGAAGGACAGCCACCGGGTACGCAGGGTGGACCAGGCGATGCTCAGCACGAGGCCGCCTCAAGCTGCAGCATCCGGGTGGCCACCAGCTCGGCGGTCGGGTCGTGCAGCTCGCCGTAGAAGCGGCCGTCCGCCAGGAACACCACCCGATCGGCGTACGAGGCGGCGATCGGGTCGTGGGTGACCATGATGATCGTCTGTGCCTGCCCGTCGACCAGGTCGCGCATCAGGCGCAGCACCTCGCGGCTGGTGCCGGCGTCCAGAGCGCCGGTCGGCTCGTCGGCGAACAGCACCGCGGGCCTGGTGACCAGGGCGCGGGCGATGGCGACCCGCTGCTGCTGGCCGCCGGACATCTCGGCGGGCCGGTGCCGGCCGCGCTCGGCCAGGCCGACGGCCGCCAGGCTGCGCCGTACCAGCTCGCGATCGGGGCGGCGACCGGCCAGGCGCAGCGGCAGAGCCACGTTCTGCTCGGCGGTCAGGGACGGGAGCAGGTTGAACGACTGGAAGACGAACCCGATCCGGTCCCGCCGCAGCAGGGTCAGCTTCCTGTCGCCGAGCGTCGCGAGGTCACGGCCGTCCACGACCACCCGGCCCGAGCTGGGCCGGTCGAGACCGGCCGCGCACTGCAGCAGGGTCGACTTCCCCGACCCCGACGGGCCCATCACGGCCGTGAACGTGCCGAGGCCGAAGCCGATCGTGACGTCGTCGAGCGCGGTGACGCCGTGTGCGTAATGTTTGGTGACCTCGGTCAGCTCGACCGCTTGCGTGGATTTCACGAGAAATGACGCTATGGAGGTCGATGACCGGTCGGTATCGGACGAGTGACTAGGATTTGTCCCGTGCTACGGGGGCGTGAGTCGGATCAGCGGGTGATCGACGCCCTGCTCGACGGCGCGCGGCAGGGCCGTTCCGGGGTCCTGGTGATCAGGGGCGAGCCGGGCATCGGCAAGACCTCCCTCCTGGCGTACGCCGAGGAACGCGCGCACGACATGCGGGTGCTGCGCGGGATCGGCGTCGAGACCGAGGCGGACATCCCGTACGCGTCGCTCCACCTGCTCCTGCACCGCGGGCTCGACCGTCTCGACGCGCTGCCCGCACCACAGGCCGCGGCGCTGGCCGGCGCTCTGGGGCTCGCGCCCACGAGCGGCGAGGAGCGGTTCCAGATCGGCGTCGCCGCGCTGTCGCTGCTGGCGGAGCTGGCCGAGGACGGGCCGCTGCTCTGCCTGATCGACGACGCGCACTGGCTCGACCAGGCGTCGGCCCGAGCGCTGCGGTTCGCGGCACACCGGCTGTTCGCCGAGGGGATCGTGCTGCTCTTCGGCGCCCGTGACGGCTTCGACCCGGCCGGCCTGTCCGAGCACCGGCTCGCCGGCCTGGACGAGGAGAGCGCGGCCCGGCTGCTGGCGGACACCGCGCCCGCCCTCACCGGGCCGATGCGCGCCAGGATCATCGACGAGAGCGCCGGCAACCCGCTCGCCCTGCTCGAACTGCCGCGGACCGCCGGCCTGCGGGCGTACGAGCGAGACCCGCTGCCGCTGCCGGAACGCCTCCAGTCCGTGTACGCGGCCCGCATCGGCGAGCTGCCTCAGGACGCCCAGCGGGCGTTGCTCGTCGCCGCGCTCGTGGACGGCGGCGAGCTGGACCTGATCACGGCGACCTGCGCCGAGCTGGGCGTCGAGCCGGCCGCGCTGGGCGCGGCCGAGCGCTCGGGTCTGGTCCGGGTCGCGGGAACCCAGGTGAGCTTCGTCCATCCGCTCATGCGGGCGGCGGCCTTCCAGCACGGGACCTACGATCTGCGGCTCGGCGCGCACGCGATCCTCGCCAGCCTGCTCCCGGACCGGCCCAACCGGCGGGCCTGGCACCTGGCCGCGGCCGCGACCGGCCCGGACGAGGTGGCCGCGCGGGCGCTGGAGGAGGCTTCGGAACGGGCGAAGGAACGTGGCGCGTTCTCCAGCGCGGCCGCGGCTCTGGAGCGGGCCGCCGCCCTGACCGCGGATCCGGAGCTCAAGGGCCGGCGGCTGATCTCGGCCGCGGTGACGACCCTTGAGACAGACCAGCCGGAACGCGCCAAACAGCTCATCGAGGCAGGAGCCGGTCTCGTCCCCGACGCGCCGACGCGCGCCACCCTGCCCAGGCTGCGCGCCCAGATCGCCTTCGCCCAGGGAGCTCCGCACCTGGCCCACGATCTGCTGATCAGCGGTGCCGACGAGGTGGCCGGCGAGGACCGGGCCGCCGCCGGGCTGATGCTCGTCGAGGCCGCACGCAACGCCACGCTCACCAGTGACATCGGCAAACTCGTCCAGGCCACCACCCGCCTGCGATCGCTCGGCCTGCGTCCTGAGGACGACCTCGACCTCGCCGCACGCTCCGCCGCCGCGACGGCTCTGCTGTGGACCGAGGGGCCGGCCCACGCCGTGCCGATCATGCGCACGCTGGTGACCGACGGGAGCCGGCAAACCGGCGGCGTGCACGCGTCGCGCCGCGTCAATGCCGTGTACTTCGCCCACCACACCGGCGACTTCCAGGCCGCGCGGGACATGGCGCTCGCCGCCGCCGACGAGTGCCGCGCGACCGGCGAGCTCCGCAGGCTCGTCCGCGTCCACCTCGGGCTCGCCGCCGCCGAGCTTCACCTCGGCAGGTTCAGCGAGGCCGCGGCCACCGCGACCGAGGGCCTGCTCCTGATCGGCGAGGCCGACAAGCCGAACCGGGCCGGTTGCATGGAGGGCATGCTGGCCTGGATCGCCGCGGTCCAGGGCGACGCCGGGCGCTGCGCCGAGCTGGCCGCCTCTTCGCTCGGCCGCTTCGAGGACAACCACATCGCCACCGGCCTGGCCTGGTCGCAGTGGGCCCTGGCCCTGCTCGACCTGGTCGCAGGCCGCTTCGACGACGCTCTCGGCCGGCTCGACGCCGCCATGAACGGCCCGGTGCGCCACCAGATCCAGTCCATCCTGTTCGCGCCCGATCAGATCGAGGCCGCGGCCCGGCTCGGCCTGCCCGCCGACGAGCCGCTGCGCCGGTTCGGGGACTGGGCCGACGCCTGCGGGCACGACTGGGCCGGCGCCGTCCTGCACCGATGCCGTGCCCTGCTCGAACCCGACGCGGAGCGCGCCCACCAGCACTTCCACACCGCCGTACGCCTGCACGCGCACGGCGGCGGGCCGTGGGAAGCGGCGCGTACCCGGCTGGCCTTCGGCGAGCGGCTGCGCAGGGATCGGCACCGTACCGCGGCCCGCACCCACCTGCGGGCCGCGCTGGACGCCTTCGAACGTGTGGGCGCGCGTCCCTGGGCGGAGCGTGCCAGGACCGAGCTGCGCGCCGCCGGTGAGGCCGGCCCCGCGTCCGCCGCCACCGACCGCCTCACCGCGCTGTCACCTCAGGAGTTCCAGATCGTCCGGCTGGCCGCCGCGGGACTGACCAACCGGCAGATCGGCACCCGGCTCTTCCTCAGCCCGAAGACCGTCAGCTACCACCTGTACCGGGCCTTCCCGAAGCTGAACGTGACCAGTCGCGCCCAGCTCGGCGGCCTCGACCTGGCGTAAGGACGCCGGGCCGGGCCGGCGCCTGCTGAACCCGGCCGTCCGCCCGGCGTAGACCATCTGGTCAAGAGCTCTCCGTCACCACGCCGAGGACGTCCGAACGGCCGATGGTGCCGCCTCCGGCCTTGTCCATCTCGGCACGGGAATCGCGGGAGACGTGGCGGTTGTCGCTCATGACCCAGACCCGGTCCTGCGGAACCGTGATGTCGAACCACTTCGCCGACGCCGGACCACTCGGAATGTACGGCTCCTTCACGGGTGCGCCGTTCACCTGCAGCGCCGCCGAGGGGTTGTCGCAGCACGCCACTCTGTCCCCTGGCACTCCGATGACCCGCGAGATGTAAGTGCCGCCCGCGCGGACGGCGGTCCAATCCGCAGGTGCCCGGTAAATGATGATGTCGCCCCGACGCGGCACGTACGCGTCGTCGGTACGCCGCGCCGACACCGTCGAGCCTCGCTTGATCGCCGGCTCCATGGACTCGCTGCCCATGGTCACGGTGACCCTGCCGAGAGCCCCGTCGACGACCCCGCAACCGGCGATCGGCGGCATTAGGAGGACTAAGCACAGGACTGCCGGAAGGCGACGTATCACCAGAACATTGTGCAGGCACAAGTGATCAGTGCCGCCATGAATGGATCACGGTCTCATCACCTGCGGAGGCGAGGACGGTGGGGCTGGCTCCACCGTCGCCGGGTGGCGATTTCCTACCCCGGCCGGTGGGCCGACGCCCATGGAGTGCGGCCCGCCAGGTCGCGAGGCTGGACAGGAGCAAGCCTGGCCGAGCGGATGAGAGGGACACGTGATCGAAGTGAGAGGGCTGAGCATGCGGTACGGCCGCACGCTCGCCGTGGACGACCTGACCTGCACGGTGAGACCGGGACTGGTGACCGGGTTCCTGGGGCCCAACGGCGCCGGCAAGTCCACGACCATGCGGGCCGTGCTCGGCCTGGAGCTCCCCACCGCCGGTGCGGCGCTGGTGGACGGCCGCCCGTACGTGGAGCTGCGCCGGCCCATGCGCACGATGGGGGCGCTGCTGGACGCCGGGGCCGTGCACGGCGGCCGTACCGCCCGCGCCCATCTCGGCTGCCTGGCCCGCAGCAACGGCATCGGCCACGGCCGGGTGGGCGAGGTGCTCGACCAGGTCGGCCTGACGGACGTCGCGAGCAGGCGGATCAGCGGGTTCTCCCTGGGCATGAAGCAGCGCCTGGGCATCGCGGCGGCGCTGCTGGGCGATCCGGCGGTGCTGATGTTCGACGAGCCGCTGAACGGGCTGGACCCGGAGGGCATCCGCTGGCTCCGCGACCTGCTGCGTTCGCTGGCGGCCGAGGGGCGCACGGTCCTGCTGTCCAGCCACCTGATGAACGAGATGGCGCTCACCGCCGACCACGTCATCGTCATCGGACGGGGCCGGCTGATCGCCGACACCGCCATGAACGCCCTGGCCGGGCACTTCCAGGGCGACGTACTGGTCCGCACGCCCCACCCGGAGCGGCTCACCGCCGTCCTGCGCGCGCACGGCGCGACCGTGACGGCCGGGGACGACACCGCCGTCCTGCGCGCGCACGGCGCGACCGTGGCGGCCGGGGACGACGGCGCCCTGTCCGTCCGCGACCTGGACGCGGCCGGGATCGGCGCGCTGGCGCTGTCCGCGGGCATCGCGCTGGCGGAGCTGTCTCCGCGCGGCGCGTCCCTGGAGGAGGCGTTCATGCGGCTCACCGAGGACAGCGTCGAGTACAGGACCACTCCGGCGGAGGCCGTCCGATGATCGACGTGATCGCTTCCGAGTGGCTGAAGCTCCGCTCGCTCCGTTCGAACCTCTACCTGCTGGCCTGCTCGGCGGCGGCCGTCCTGGCCTGCGCCGGGATCGCGTTCATGATCGGCCGTGGGTTCGACGGGCAGACGATGGAAGAGCGGATGGCCTTCCCCGGCAACGGGGACGGCATCGGCAACGGGATCGCCGTCGCCTACTTCGTGTTCGCTCTGCTGGGCGCCCTGGCGATCACCTCGGAGTACGGCACCAGGATGATCCACACGAGCCTGGTGGCCGTGCCGCGCCGGCAGGTGCTCCTGCTGGCCAAGGTGCCGGGCCTGGCCGCGGTCGCGCTGGTGGCGGGCCAGGCTCTGGCGTTCGCCATGCACGCGGCCGCCATGGCGGCGCTCGGCGACCGGGCCGGGCAGTTGCTTCGCGACGGGGTGACGCTGGGCACGTCGCTGTCGGAGCCGGGCGTGCTCGCCTCGGTGATCGTCGCCGGGCTGTCGATGGCCGCGGTCGCGCTGATCGGGCTCGGCGTCGGGGCCGCCGTCCGTTCCACGCCTGGCGCGCTGGTCGTGCTGGCCGTGATCATCGTGGTGCTGCCGGTGGTGGCCAAGACGCTGCCCATGCCGCTGCGCGCGCAGGCCGGCTCGTTCATGGTCGAGAACCTGCCGCTCCAGATCGCGGGGGCCGGCGGCGGGATCCTGCCGCCGGCCGCGGCGGCGGGGCTGCTGGTCGCGTACGTGATCGCGGCGTTGACGGCGGGCGGCACGGTGATCGCGTTGACCGGGCGCCGGCTCAAGGTGCTGGCGATCGGCACGGTCGCGGCCGTCCTGGTCTCGGGGGTGCCCGCCGTCGCGGCCGGTTCGCCGGACCCGGGCCGGTCCACGCCGGCCTGGGCGGACTGCGCGGACAAGAGCCTGGCCAAGGAGCTACGCTGCGCCTCGATCAAGGTGCCGGTGAACTGGGCCGAGCCGTCCGGGCGGAAGATCGACCTGACCGTCGGCCTGCTGCCGGCGACGGGCGCGCAACGCCGGATCGGCACGGTGTTCGCGATCCCCGGCGGGCCGGGCGGCTCGGGCGTGGCGGATCTGAGCCGGAACGCGGGCAGCTTCGCCGAGCTGCGCGATCGTTTCGACGTGGTCAGCGTCGCGCCCCGCAACACCGTCGACAAGGGCCTGCTGCCGTACGACTGCCTCGTCTCCGGTCCGTGGATCACCTTGCCCGGCACCCGCGCCGAGTACGCCGAGCTGGGCGCGCGCAACCGGGCGGCGGCGAAGCGCTGCCGCGCCGCCGACCCCGAGCTCTTCGACCACCTCGACTCGGCCTCCGTGGCCCGGGACATGGAGGCGATCCGCGTCGCGCTGGGCGAGGAGCAGCTGAGCTTCATCGCCAACTCCTACGGCGGCGTACCCGGGATCGACTACTCGCGGCTGTTCCCCGGACGGGTGCGCGCGATGGTGTTCGACGGCTCGGCCAACCCGTACACGGACCGCGCGAAGAGCCGGCTCCCCCATGAGGCGTCCTTCGCCCGCTTCGCTGAATGGTGCGCGGCGACCACCGCCTGCGCGCTGCACGGCCAGGACGCCGGCGAGGTCTGGCGGGCGCTGGTGGCGCGGGCCGACCGCGTCCCGGTGCCGGTCAGGGGCGAATCGCCGCGGGTCGCCTACAGCGGGTTCGACATCAAGGAGGCCGCCGCGCCCAGCATCGTCTCACCGGGTCCCGAGCCCGAGTTCCCCCGATGGACGGAGCTCGCCGAGGCGATCAAGCGGGCGGACGGCGGTGACGCCTCAGGGTTCGCCGACTATGTCCGGCAGAGCACGAAAAGCCCGAAGGTCCCCGCGTTCATCGGGATGAACATGACCCACTGCCTCGACGGCCTCGGATTCCGCGACTACGAGGAGTACCGGAAGCAGCGCCGCGAGGGTGAGCGCCTGCTGCCGAACCTCGCCGGGATCGAGCTCTGGCACCCGCTCTCCTGCGTCGGCTGGCCGGCCCCCGCCACCAACCCGCCCGCGCCGCTGCCCGCCGGAGAACTGCCGCCCTACCTGGGCGTCGGCTCCTGGACGGACTTCGACGAGGCCGCGGACCTCGTACGGCGGGTGCCCGGCTCGGCCGCCGTCCAGTACCAGTGGTACGGCCACGTCCTCTACAACGCGGGCAACGCCTGCATCATCTCCCACGTCAACCGCTACCTGATCAGCCTGCGCCTCCCGTCGCCGGGCACCGTGTGCCGCAAGGCCGTCACCTGAACCCGGCTACACGCTGTGGCTCCGCAAATAGGTGAGGACGGCGAGCACGCGGAGGTTGACGCCGGCCCGCTCGTCGTCGTCCTGCTGCGGCAGCTGGAGCTTCTGCGAGATCGCGGTCACCCGCTTCTCGACGGTTTTGGGACTGTAGTGAAGCTTGTCGGCGATGGCGGCGTTGGACAGGCCCTCCGCCATGAGCTCCAGGACCTGCCGTTCCGACTCGGTCAGCCGCTCCAGCGGGTCCGAGGGGCGGGGCCGCAGCACCGCCTGCCGCACCACTTGGGGATCGATGACGACCTCGCCGGCGGCGACCCGCCGGATGGCGTCGACGATCCTCGACTTCCACGGCCTCGACCCGTTCAGCCTCGCCCGCCCGCGCCTCGGCGTGGACGGCAAGCAGCACTGGGACGACGGCGAGATCATCGACGCGCTCATCGCCAACGGCCACGGCCCTGACGTGCTGTTCGGCCTCGGCAGCACGGGCGGCGGCATCGTCAACGCGCTGACCGCCTACGGCCTCAACGCCGAGGCCGGCTGGTCGGGGGCCTTCAGCGGCGGCTGGCAGGACCAGTGGCGCACGCTTCTGTCCTACGTCGAGCTGGGCCGTCCGGTCCCGGTCTGCCTGGACTTGGGCGCGATAGGCGGCGGCTGGTACACGGCACACTGGGCCGTGGCCTACCGGATCGAGAACGACACCGTCTTCCTGGGCAACTGCCCGTGGATGCCGCAGGTCCCCGTGGCGCAGTTCCTGCACGCCTGGCACTGCTGGTTCCTGCCGTTCGGCTTCAACCACCTGGGCGTGTACGCCCGCCCCTGAGACGCCACCGGCATGAGCGTCACCATCGCCGAGCCGCGTCGGCGGCAGTTCCCGGGGCTGCCGTCCTCGGGGCTGCCGTCGAAGGCGATGGCCGCGCCGGGCGCCTGGCCCCCGTTCAGTCCTTGATCGTGGTGCCCTGCGCGGAGAGGAGACGCCAGGCACCGTCGGAGCCGGCGGCGTACACGTGGGTGTAGCGGCTGCCGGCGACGAACGCGGTGCCGTCGGGTTTGGTGAAGCTCATCCCGGTACGCCCCACGACGATCGCCACGCTGCCGACGACCCGCACGATCGCTTCGTCCGGGAACGAAGCGATCTGCGGGAACTGGAGCGCTCCGGACGCCACCAGGTCCAGGATGAGCTTCTTGTCGGCGACGGCTCCGTCCTCGACCCCCACGAGGACGAAGTCGTCCGACAACAGCGCCTCAAGGAGGTCCGCGTCGCCTGCCACCATGGCGTCGAAGAACCTCTGGTCGTACTGGAGGATGGCGGTCCGGTCCGTGCTCATGTCTGCCCTTTTCGTCGACGGCGAGGGCCAAGGGTAAACGTTGACGCCGGTGACAGGGTCAAATGGCCCCTGCTCCTACTCGCCCTGGGGCAGGTGGGTCTTGGCCTCGTCGTAGGAGCCGTCGCCGGTGGCCCCGGCAGGCCGGTAGACCAGGTACAGCACACCGGTCGTGAACGTCTCGGACTTGATCAGCTCCAGCGGGACGGTGCTCTCCCCCTCGTCGAACAGCCGCTCGCCCTTCCGGACGGCGATCGGGTGCACCAGCAGGTGCAATTCGTCCAGCAGCCCCGCCGCCAGCAGCTGGCGGACCACCGAGACGGAGCCGCTGACGGCGATGCGGCCGCCGTCCTCGTTCTTCACCGCGGTCACCGCCTCGACCAGGTCGCCCTGGAGCAGCTCGGAGTTGCGCCAGGTGAACTCCAGGGGCTGGCGCGACACGACGATCTTCCGTGCGTCGCCGAGCGTCTTGGCGAAGCCGGCGTCCTCGCCGCCCTCCGCCTCCCGCTCCGGCCACGCGCCGGCGAAGCTGTCATAGGTCTTGCGCCCCAGGAGCAGGGTGTCGGCCATCTGCGCCGTCACGGCGGCGCCCATCTCGTCGTTGAAGTACGGGAAATGCCAGTCCGCCGGGTCTTCGACGACGCCGTCGAGGGAGATGAACAGGCTTGCGGCGATCGTCCTCATGACGGTCCTCCAGGTAAGGGGCCGGACCCGTCCGGCCCGGCGGTTCTTGACGTGCTTGCAGCCTCTCGGGACCCGCTTACGAATCGCTTAAGGTCCCCCTTGGACCAGGACGAGACGTCACCGTTAGTAGTGAGGAAGGAGCGTGACGAATCGATAACCCACTATCGCAAGAAATGCCACGAAAAGCAGCCAGGAAAACTTCTTGCCGAACACCACCGCCGCCGTCAGCCCGGCCACGAAGGCTAATCCGGACGACATCATCGCCAAAGCAACCGAATCATTATCGCTATAATCAGGCCACGTCGAATCCCAATCTCGATTGGTCGGCATGAAACTTACGAGCGCGGCAAAAAATGCGAAGCCCCCCAAGCAGCTCCCCGCCACCACACGTCCGACATCAATATCCCGGCGCAATTTCCCACCTCAGAAGCAAGAAGACTCGGACGGTCAACCGCCGACCCGCCTGAAGGGCGGAAGCGGGCGGCCGTGGCGGACCAGCAGCGTCAGCGGCCGGGTGGGCTCGTGCTCCGCGATCGCCCCCTTTCCGTCCACTTTGTTCAGCGGGACACTGGAAGTAAACGTCAGGGATGAACGCTTCCACAGGTGTTATCGCCATTGTGCGGAATAGGGGACAAGCCGATGAAGAGCCCCAGCGTGCGCGGTAATCGCTCTCTGCTCATGCCCCTCCCATGGTCACAGTGAGGTGAAGTCTCATGCCTCCGAGACCCCCGGCGTCTGACGTCCGCCGGGCTCCGCCGGAGCGCGGCGCTCAGCCGCCTCCGGTGGGCTGGGGGTCGTCCGAGGGGGTGGTGCTGTTGGTCCCGGTGGGATCGTCGTCGCCGTTCAGCGTCACGTCTCCGTCGTCCCCGAGCGGGTCGTCGTTGCCCGTGCCGACGTCGTTCTCGTCGCTGCCGTCGTCGTTGTCGTCGACGCCGCAGGCGGGGTCGTCGACGCAGGCGGGATCCTCGTTGCCGACGTCGTCGTCGTTCCCGTCGAGCGGGTCCTCGGTCGGCTTCGGCGCCGGCTTCTGCACCAGGTCGTGCCGCTGACCGGCGAAGGCGGGCGCCGGGAACTGCTCGACCGGCTTGTCGGCCATCGCGATCGTCATGAAGTCACGCCAGATCTTGGTGGGCATGTCGGCGCCCTGGATGTTGCCGAGGGAGACCTCCTTGGGCAGGGGGTACCCGTTGGCGTCCTTCATGACCTTCTTGGTCTTCGGGTTGATCTGCGGGACCTCCTTGTACATCCCGACAGCCGCGGACAGCTGCGGGGTGTAGCCGACGAACCAGGCCTCCTTGTTCTCGTTGTTGGTGCCCGTCTTGCCGGCGATCGGACGGCCGCCGGGCAGCGCGGTGCCCCTGGCCGTGCCGCTCTTGACCACCTGCTGCATCGCGTACGTGGCGTCGGCGGCGGTGTCCGGGCCGATCACCGTCTTGGGCTGGCCGACCTCCGTGATGACGGGTGTCCCCTTGAATGTCTTGACGGAGACGACCACGTGCGCGTCGTGGTGGACGCCGCCATTGGCGAACATGCCGTAGCCGGCGGCCTGCTCGACCGGGGTGACCAGGCCGGCGCCGATGGACATGCCGAACGCGTGGTCCTTGACCGCCTTCCGCAGGTCCTCCTTGTCGATCCCGGCGCCCTCGGCGATCCGCTCGACCTCGTCCAGGCCGACCTCCTGCGCCATCGTGGCGAACGCCGTGTTCACCGAATCGGCGGTGGCCCGGTCGATCTGCACGGCCGCGCCCACGTTGTGCGAGTTGCCGATCGGCTTGGTGCCCGGCAGCGTGACCGGGCCGTTGCCGGACACGTAGCTCTTGAGGCTGTAGTCGTTCTCCAGCCACGCGGCCAGCACGTACGGCTTGAAGGCCGACGCGGCCTGCTTGTAGGCGTCGAAGGCGTTGTTGTTGAAGCTCTTGAGGTAGTCGTGGCCGCTGTAGAACGCGATCACCCGCCCGTTGCGCGGGTCGACGGCGGCCATGTTCGCGTGGATGTTCTTGTCGCCGACGGTGGCGAGGTTGCTCTCGACCGCCTTCTTCGCGGCCTGCATGAGCTTCTTGTCGAACGTCGTGGTGACGCGGTAACCGTTGCTGCGCAGGCTCTCCCTGGAGATCCCCCGCTTCTCCAGCTCACGCTGCACGATGTCGACCATGTAGCCGTTGATGCCCTTGAGGGTCTCTTTCTTGTCCAGCTTGGCGAGCTTGGGGAACTTCGCCGTCGTGGGCAGCTGCCCGTACTTGGCCGGGTCGACGATCGCCATCCCGGAGACGGCGTAGGTGAACCGCTCCCGCGTCGGCGCCCAGTTCTTCGCCGACTCCGCCTTGTCGAACGCCACCGGGCTCTGGACCCGGCCCGCCAGGTAGGCGGCCTCGGCGGTGGTCAGCTTGTCGACGTTCTTGTCGAAGAACGCCTGGGCGGCGGCCTGGATGCCGTTCGCGCCGCGGCCGAAGTAGATGGTGTTGAGGTAGTTGGCCAGGATCTGGTCCTTCGACATCTCCTTGCCGGCGCGGATCGCGACGAAGATCTCCTTGACCTTCCGCTGAAGTGTCCGCTCCTGGCTGAGACCGTCGTAGTAGCCCCGCGCCATCTCCTGCGTGATCGTCGAGCCGCCCTGGACCTGCTGGCCGGTCACCGTGCTCCACACGGACCGCATGATGCCGGACACCGAGATGCCCGGGTCCGTACGGAACGTGCGGTTCTCCGCGGCGATGAAGGCGTCCTGAACATGCAGCGGGATCTTGGAGATCGGGACGATCTCCCGCTTGGTGCCGAGCCGGGCGATCTCGGACTTGCCGTCCCGGTAGTAGATGATGCTGCCCTGCTCGACGGCGTGGTCCTGGGTGTCCACGGGGAGCGGCGTGAGGGCGTACGCCACCATGATCATGCCGAAGAGGCCGGCCACCGACACCGTGCAGGCGAGGACCACGATCTTCCAGCTGGGGATGAACCGCTTCCAGCCGGTACGCCGCGGCCGGCCGCCGTCCTTGTCCGGCTGCCCCGGCCCATCCCCGGGACCGCCGTCACCCGGCCCGCCCGGGCCACCGGACCCACCGGGCCCACCGGGTCCGCTCGGCCCACCCGGCCCACCGGGACCCCTGCGACCGCCGCCGGATCTCCGTGGCCTGTCGCGGCCCGGCTGCGCGGGCTGAGCCATCGCCCGGGCGTCCTCGGAGGCCGCGGCGCGCCGCCGCCCGCCGCGCGGGCTCTCCCCTGGACCGCTCCGATCCGGCTCCGGCGGGTTCTCGGGGTGGGCGGAGGAGTCGTGACTGGGCGTGGCCCGCTGGGCCGAGCGCTGCCGCCGCCCCTGGCGAGCGGATGCGCCGGACCGCCCCCCGGCGTTCTGCGGGCGGCCGGTCTGCTCCGGGTCATAGCTGCTGTTACTCACGGGTCCTTGTTCACTCATCCGGCGATGCGGTCTACGACGTCATCAGCAGGCGGAGAGCGTACCCCCTCAAGCTGTGCATCGACTCTCCGAGGACGAAGAAGACAACAGGTTGTATCAAGGCACAACCTTGGCAGACCCTAACAACTCAGACGCGGACTTTTCGCGCATTCGCCCCCTCGACAGGGCGTGCCAGGCCGGTACCGTGCTTGTGGCCGGCGGCCCCGCTGGGCCCACGGCAGGGCGCCCTGAGGCTGCCGGATGTGGCTGATGTGACTCCTGATGCGCAAGTTGACAGTACGTGTCGTCATTTCTCACGACACCACGAAGCTTCCCCGCATTCGCCCGACCAAAAAGTCCTGCCCGAAAAAACGGCTTTTACCGAAAAGGCGTTATTATCCGCCATCTAGATGATCCGAGCAGATTGCCCAGGTGAGAGGCTATGGCTATCCCCGTACGAGGTTGATACTATTCGTCCGCCTAGCTTACGCATGCATGATCTTTCGTTCGGGGACCTGAGGTCGGCTGCGTTTTTCGCACCAACGGGGGAATTGACGACATCGCCTACGCGGACGGCGCGCCGATACGTGCTGCCCGAAATAAATTTCGCCATTCTCCTGCCCCGCTTCCAAGTCCATTCGGATTGTGCAGGCCCCACGGTCTCGTCGCGGCCCGTCCAGGAGGATCCATGCAGCCGGCCGACTCCCTCCCTAGCTACGAGCAGCTTTTCGGCGAGCTCGACTTCCGCGAGCGGGACGAGTCCCGTTCCGTGTACTCCCCCGCCGCCTACCTCGCCGAGCTGATCCAGCTCCTCGGCGACGACGCTCCGGAGGGGCTGCTCGACGACCTCCTCTCCCGTCGCCCCACGATCAGGAACGTTCCACTCGACGGCACGAACACCTACACCGAGCTCCCCTACCTCGACGTGGTCAACGAGGTTCTGGAGCGGGAGCTGACCAAGGGCGGCACGATCGGGGCCGATCAGGTGCTGCGGGCGCTGCGGCACCCGTTCACCATGCCGTTCTCGCTGCGGCACGAGCGGCTGCGCAGGCTGCTGCACCACCTGAAGGTCGAGCCCGACGAGCTCTATCGCCACCTCGCCGACGTCCCCGCCCCCGACGTCGTCGCCCGGGAGTACCTGGGGCTCACCCGGGACGACGTCGCCGTGCTCACCACCCCGCTCGGCGACGGCCCCGTGCTGCGCGGGCACTGGGGGCTGGACGCTGACGCCGGGGAGACCCTGCGCACCCTGGAGGCGGTCCCCCGGTTCCGGCAGGCCGCCTCGATCAGCGGCACCGAGCTGCGGGAGCTGCTGTACGGCGGCCTCGGCGCGGGCTCGATCGGCGGGGCGACTCCGGAGCGCGCGGCCGCGTCCGCGTTCTTCATCCATCACGGCGGCCCGGTGGTCGGCCTGGACGCCGAGGAGGAGCGGCTCGTCTGCGTGGACGACCCGGCCAACCCCTACGACGACGGCGAGCCGATCCCCGCGGCCTGGTTCGACCGGGTCTCCCGGTTCGTCCGGCTGGCCCGCCGGACCGGGCTGTCCTTCACCGACCTCGACCTGGTGCTGCGCGACTGCTGCGGCAACCGGATCGACGCCAGGGCGCTGCGGCACCTCGCCGTGCTGCTCCACCTGCGCCGCGGCCTGGACGTGCCGATCGACGTCGCCGTCAGCCTGGTCGCCCCGGTGAACACGCTCGGCGCGGGCGACGGCGAGACGCCGAAGGACCTGTTCGACCGGGTGTTCAACGTGCCCTTCGCCACGGCGGGCGCGCCGGTGATCCGCGGATCGGCGCGGGTGCCGTACGCCTACGCCGACCGGCCGGTGCTCGCCTGCGCGGGCGACGTCCTGGCCACCCGCAACAAGGAGTACCGGCGGCGGGTCACCGCGGCGCTGTCCCTGACCGAGGACGAGCTGACCGCCCTCGTCAGCCGATTCCGGGAACGTTCCACCACGAACGAAGTGCCCCCGTTCGACCGGGCGACCGGCCCGGCCGAGCTGTCGCTGCTGCACCGGATCCACCGGCTCTCCGTGGCACTCGGCGTCTCGGCCGCGGAGCTGCTCGACGTCCTCGACGCGCTGGAGTGCGACCCGGCGCTGCAACGGCACACCACGTTCCCGCTGCTGATCGACACGGGCATGAGCTCCGACGACTACTACGCGGTGCTGGCCGGCGGGGACGTCGCCGCCGGTCTGTGGCTGATGCAGACCCTGCTGGCCGTGGTGCCGTGGATGCAGTCCGCCGACCTGAACGGCCGCGAGCTGGCCACGGTGCTCAGCGCCGCAGCAGCGCGAGGGCAGGCCGCATCAGGCAGCCAAGCCAGCCTGAACGGGCAGTCGCCGGGCGGACAAGCCCTGAGCGGAGAGGCCCTGAGCGGAGAGGCCCTGAGCGGAGAGGAGCCGGACGCCGACGCGGCCCTCCTGGCGGAGCTGCGCCGGCGGTTCGAGGCGCTCGCGCCCTCCCCCGGCCTGTTCACCTCCCAGCGGTTCGGCCCGCGCGCCGCCGGCGTGATCAACGACATCGCCGTAGCCCACCCGAGCGGCGTGGTGTCCCCCCGGGACGCCCGGCTGCTGCGCGTCGACCCGGCCCGCGCCGCGACCGCCGCCTTTACCGCGCTCAACGAGCTGGGCATGGTGGTGGGCGGCGACCTGGAGGGCATCGGGCTCGGCGACCGCCTCGCCGCCAAGGTCCACGCCAACCTGGTCGTCGCCGGCCACCTGGAGCCAGGCGGCTCCCTGGCGGCCGATCCGCTGCCGGAGACCCCCTCGGGGCTGCGGCTGGCCCGTGACTTCGGCAAGCACCGCGACGCGCTGTTCGACCTGGTACGCAGCCTGTCCCCGATGCCCGGCCCCGGGGAATCGCTGCCGGAACCGGCCGTCTTCTTCCCCTCCGACCTGACGAAGCTGGCGGGCCTGAGCGACGCGGAGCGCGCCGAGCTGTACGACAACCTGGTCTTCAACGGCTACCTCGACGACGACGGCACCGTGCTGCGGCCCGGGTTCTTCGCCCGTGCGGAGAACCGCGCCACGTTCGCGGTGAACGCCGACCTGAGCGGCGTCCTGGCCGGCGTGCACGTCCGGCTGCGCGAGCTGGCCGCCCGGTTCACCGGCGGGGCCGTCGTCTTCGACCCGGCGGTCCTCGCCACGCTGCCGCTGTCCCCGCAGCAGGTCACCGACCTGGTCGAGAGCCTGCGCTGCAACGGCCACATCGACGCCGGCGGCTTCTTCACCGAACCCGCGGCGCTGCTCGACCCCGGTCTCGGTGAGCTGGCTCTGGCCCTGGAGTTCTACCCGTACCGGCGGCACGTCCTGGACGCCCTGCGCGGCCCGCTCACCCAGGCCCGGGCCGAGCTGCTCACCGTCACGGCGGCGGACTTCGCGGACATCACCGACCCGGCCGCCGCGCAGCGGGCGGCGGACCTGCTGGACGGCGTCCACCTGGCCGACGACCGCATCCTGCCGAGCAGCCAGGCGTTCTTCGCCGACCCGGCGGGCCGGCTGGAGCTGACCGGGTTCACCGCGGCCGAGAACTCCGCGATCTTCCAGCGGATCGCCACCGCCCTGTCCGACGCCCGCCCCTACCGGGTCGACCCGGCGGCGGCGGCCGAGCTCGGCTTCGACGCGGACGAGCAGGCCCAGCTCGTGGTCAGGCTGGTCGACGCCGGGCATCTCACCCCGGAGCTGGGCATCCCCGAGCACCGGCTCGGCTATTTCGCCGAGGTGTACAACGCGCTGGACTTCGTCCTGCCCGGCCTGGAGGACTTCGCCAAGGACGTCTTCTTCCTGCTGCACGCCGTCGCGGTGCGGACGAACGCGGCGATCGCCGAGATCATCACCAAGCTGGAGGCGCTGGCCGGCCGGCAGCGTGCCGCGCTGCTCCTCGTGCTCCAGGACGAGCTCGGGGTGAGCGCGCCGATCGTCGCCGCGGCCTGCACGGCGGTCGCCGGTGGCCCGGACGAGGCGGTGGAGCTGCTGGCCGCCCCCGCGCTGGCCGGCGCGGAACGCGGCGCCGACCTGCCCCCGGACTCGCGCGCCGCCCTCCGGCGGATCCGCGCCGTCGCCCTGCTCGCCGGGAAGTTCGGCCTCGACGCGAACCAGATCACCCTCGCCTTCCGCGACCAGGACCTGGCGGGCAAGTTCCCCGAGCCGCTGGCCGCGCCCCGCGGCGTCGACAGCATCGACGCCCTGCTGGAGAGCTCCGACGGCAACGTCTACCTGTTCCGCGGCCGGGAGTGCTGGGTGTACGGCCCCGGCTACGTCCGCACCGGTGACGAGCCGGTGCCGCTGACCGAGCTGTCCGCCCGGTTCGGCGTCCTCACCGGCGTCGACGCCGCGTTCAGCGACATCAACGGCACCGACTGGATCATCGGCAGGGGCGGCGACGGCGTCCCGCGCACGTTCACCAGGGAGCGCGGCGGCGCCCGGTGGGCCCCGAAGCAGCAGGAGTGGGGCGTGGTCGAGAACGCCTTCGACGCCCCCGCGGCGATCGACGCGGCGTTCACCGACGAGGAGGGCCGCGTCTACCTGTTCTGCGGCGAGCAGTACGTCCGCTACTCCGGGCCGGGGCGCGAGCACGTCGACCCCGGCCACCCCCGCCGGATCGGCGAGTGGTGGGAGGACGGGCAGCGCGGCGCCGAGTTGCCCGGCCGGTTCCGCCGCTCGCTGGACGCCGCCTTCCGCGGCACCGACGACACCACCTACCTGTTCTCCGGGGACCATTTCCTGGCCGTGGACGGCACCGCCGCCGCGCGCCCGGTCGCCGACGTCTGGGGGCGGCTGCGCAACGCGTTCGCCGATACCGGCCAGATCGACGCCGCCTGCGCCGACGGGGCCGCCTACCTGGTGTTCTCCGGCGACCAGGTGTTCCGCTACAGCGGCGACGTCGAGAGCGGCGAGCTGCGGGCGGACGCGGGCTTCCCGCAACTGATCGAGGCGTTCCTCCAGGGTGTCCCGACCGAGTTCACCGGCGGGATAGAGGCCGCCTTCCGCGACCCCGCCGGAGTGCTGCACCTGTTCAAGAACGGCAGGACGGTCGCCCTGCGCCAGAGCGGGCCGGACCTCGCGGCCACCGCGCACCGCTGGGGGACCATCGGCGCGGCCCTGCCCGGCGGCACGGTCGACGCGGCCTTCGTCGGCCTGGACGGCCGCACCTACCTGTTCTCCGGCGACCGTTACCTGCGCTACTCCGGCGCCGACTACTCGACGGCGGACCCGGGCTACCCGCGGCGCATCGCCGACGACTGGGGCGGGCTGCTGCGGGTGGACGCCGCGTTCACCCTGGACGGCGCCACCCACCTGTTCGGCACGGCCGGGCTGATCACCTGCATCCCGGTGGAGCACGCCGACGACCTGAACGCGGGCCGGCTGCCGTACCCGGTGCGGCGGCTGCTGCTGGAGCACGGGATCGCCGCCGCCGAGGACGCGCCCGTGTCCGGGTCCGGCACCGCGTGGCAGATCACCGCCGGCCACGGGATCCGGCTGGCGCTGCGCCGCGCCGTGGACCCGGCCGCCGTGGACCCGATCACCGGGAAGCGGGCCTCGGACGAGTATCGGATCGAGGTGCACTGCGCCCAGCCGTCCGACGCCTCCTTCCACGTCCGCTACGCGACGAAGGACTACACCGCCCCCGACGCCGCCCACCCGCAGGCGCTGGCCGCCAACCGGTGGAACCTGCCGGACGCGCTGGCCGACGCCCCGTTCACCCGGGTGGACGCCGCGTTCACCGGCCGGGACGGCCTGATGTACCTGTTCTCCGGCAGCCACTACGCCACCTTCGACAACAAGCGCCGCTGGTGGTCGGAGCCGCAGCCGCTGCGCCGGCACTGGGACGACCTGCCGTTCGGCCAGGTCGACGCGGCCCTGCTGGGCAAGGACGGCCGGACCTACCTGTTCTCCGGCACCGAGTACGTCCGGTGCTCGACCGGCGACCACACCCGGATCGACGACCGCTACCCGGCGACCATCGTCCGCTTCTGGGGGAACGTGGTCAGCGCGATCGCACGTACCGGGCGGGTGGACGCGACCCTCGTGGCGGACGACACCGACGCGGACGGCGTCGTGCGCACCCGTACCTACCTGTTCTCCGGCAACCAGTACGTCCGCTACACCGGCGCCGACCTGACCACGCCCGACCTCGGCTACCCGCAGGTCCTGGCCGCGCTGCCGCACGAGCCGCGGCTGGGCAACCTGAAGGAGGCGCCGGCCGTCGTGGACGCGGCGTTCGCCGACCGGGGCACCGTGTACCTGTTCGGCGGCGGGCGCTGCCACGCGGTCTCCCAGACCGCCTACCGCCGCTACGCGAACGCGTTCACCGAGCCGGTCCGCTGCGCGTTCGACCAGGACGGCGCGCTGCTGGCCGAGCAGCCAGGCGGCTGGCACCGGCACGGCCAGCCGGAGCGGGCGGCCGTCGCGCCGCAGCCGGTCCGGCCGCGGTTCCCGCGCGCGGTGCCGCCGGAGTACCGGGCCGATCTGGACGCCGTGCTGCACGGCGCCGACGGCAACACCTACCTGTTCAAGGGCGCGTCCTGCTTCGACACCCGGCTGGGGCGGGCCTACCCGCTGTCCGAGGAGTGGGGCCGGCCGCGCAACAACGTCGTCCACGACAACGCGGTGGACGCCGCGTTCGTCGGCACCGACGGCAGGACCTACCTGTTCAGCGGCGACCAGTTCGTGGTGTATTCCGGCGAGGCCGCCATGGACGCCGACGTCGACGGCGCGCCGCTGCCGATCGCGGCGCACTGGGGCGGGCTGACCCGGGTGACGCTCGCCTACGTGCAGGACGAGACCACGTACCTGTTCGAGCCGCCCCGGCCCGACGGCACGATGCGCTACGTCACCTACACCGGCCGCGACTACACCCGGGCGCCGGAGGGCGGGGTGCCGCTGATCGCCGACGCCGGGTTCTGGGGCGTGCCCGAGGAGTACCGTCCCGCCGGGTTCACCGTGCCGGACGCCGTGCTGTCCGTCGGCGAGACGATGCTGCTGCTGTTCGACGGCCAGTACGTACGCCGCGACCCGGCCGGCCCCGCGGGCACGACGACCGGCGGGCCGGTGACCGGGGCATGGTCGCAGCCACGTCCGCTGGAGCGCGTCTGGCGCGAGCTGGCCAAGGCCGACGGCCTCACCAGCGCGTACGTCGGCCGCGACGGCGCCACGTACTTCTTCTTCCCCGGCGAGTTCGCCCGCTACGACGGCGCCCTGGCGGCGCGGCGGCCGATCCGTGACGCCTGGGGACGGACCCGCAACAACTTCCTGGGCACCGGCGAGGACGTGGTGGACGCCGCGTTCGCCGACACCGCCGCCGATGGGAGCCGGGTCACATACCTGTTCTCCGGCGACCAGTACGTCCGCTACACCGGCGCCTCCTACCGGTACGCCGACCCCGGCTATCCCAGGCCGATCGCCGGCAACCTGCGCGCGGAAGAGGCGTTCACCGGCCTGCCGGTGTCCTTCGACGAGGACCTGGCCGACCGGCTGGAGGCCGACGGGCGCTCCATGGTCGACGCCGTGGCCGGCAGCGGGCGTACCGTGCGGATCCTGTCCGGCGGCGTCTGCCATGTGCTGTCGCGCGGCCTGACCGCGCGGTTCGACCAGACGGCGCTGGCCCGGGTCCGCAACACCGTCGCCGAGCGTCAGCGCGTGGACGCCGCCCTGGTGGTCAGTGGGGAAACCACTCCGCGTACCTTGCTGTTCTCCGGCGACCAGTACGTCCGCTACTCGGACGCCGGCGGCTACGACCAGATCGACGAGGGCTACCCCCGGGTCATCGCCGAGGCGCTGCCCGCCGAGCTGGGCATCGGCGAGCTGCCCGAAGCCTTCCGCGACGCGATCGACGCGGCGTTCCAGGACACCGGCGGCGTCACATACCTGTTCGCCGGCCCCCGCTACCTGCGGATCGAGAACGGCCGGGCGACCGAGGCGCCGATCGCCGGCGTCTGGGGCGTGGTCGACAACGCGTTCCGCGCCCCCGGGGCGACCGTGCAGGCCGCGTTCACCTCCCGCGACGGTGACCTGTACGTCTTCTGCGGCGGCCAGTACGCCCGCTACCGGATGACTCTGATGGACACCGTGGAGGCCGGCTATCCACGGCTGGTGGCCGGCGACTGGGGCAACCTGCCCGAGACGTTCGACGCCGGGCCCGACGCCGCGTTCTCCTTCGGCGGCCGCGCCTACCTGTGCCTGGGCACCGAGCACGTCCGCTACTCAGGGGACCGGTACGACGTCCCCGACAGGACCTATCCACAGCCGTTCCGGCACCGCTGGTCCGGCACGGCCGACTTCCGGCTGAGCGACGTGCGGACGATCGCCCGGTTCGCCGAGCTGGCCCGGGCCCACTCCGGTGACCTGGCCGCGTTCCTGCTGCCCGGCGAGGCCGCCGTCGCGGACCCGTACCGGTTCCTGGCCGACCTGTTCGGCTGGGACGCCGACGAGATCCGGTGGTGCCGGCGGCGGGTCGGCCTGCTGACCGACGGCGCGGCGGACGAGTCGCTGTTCGAGCTGGAGTTCCTGATCCGGATCGCCGGCCTGTTCGCCTTCACCGGCCGGCTGGGCACCGTGCCGTCCGCGCTGCACGCCGACGTGTGGTCCCGGATGCACGCCGACGGCGGCGACCCGGCGCTGGACGCCGCCGCCGAGGCGCTGCAGGAGCTGCTGGCCCGCCGCAACGACCCGGCGGACTGGCCGGCGCTGAAGCGCACCCTGCACGACGAGCTGAACGTGCTGCGGCGCGACGCGCTGGTCGCGGCCGTGCTCGGCCGCAGCCCCGGCGACCGGCTGCGCACCGCCAGGGACCTGTTCGACCGGTTCCTGATCGACGTCGAGATGGGCCCGCGCGGCATCACCTCCCGGGTCAGGGAGGCCATCGCCGCCACCCAGCTCTACGTGCACCGCTACCTGCTCGGCCTGGAGTCTCCCCCGGCCACCGGGGTCGTCGCGACCGTCGCGACCGCCGGTGTCGTCGAGTCCGCCGAGGATGCCCGCCGGCGGATCCGCGAGTGGTGGCAGTGGATGCGCGGCTACCGGCTGTGGGAGGCCAACCGCAAGGTCTTCCTCTATCCGGAGAACTACATCCGGCCGGAGCTGCGGGCCGACCGCACCCCCGCGTTCCGCGCGCTGGAGGGCGACCTGCTGCAGAACGAGATCACCGCCACGACGGTGGAGCAGGCCTACAAGCGCTACCTGGACGAATACACCGAGGTGTCCCGGCTCACCATCGCCGGCGGCTACGTCTACACCAAGGACAGGACGACCGGCGGCCCGTACCGGCTGGCGCTGTTCGGGCGGACCAAGACCGACCCGCGGCGCTACTACCACCGCCGGGCGGAGTTCACCAGCCGGGACCGGCTGGCGGCGTCCTGGGAGCCGTGGCAGAAGGTCAACCTGCAGATCGACGCCGACGAGGTGCACCCGGTGCACGCCTTCGGCCGGATGTTCGTGTTCTGGACGGCCGTCGAACCGGTCGCCGACGATGGGGCGACGACCACCGTGGTGGCCGCGTCCAAGGGCGACGAGCAGCAGGTCAGCGGCAAGCCGGCGACCCGGCAGATCAAGATCTTCTACTCGTTCGAGAACCTGAACAAGGAGTGGGTGGCGGCGCAGACGCTCGGCGTGGGCGCCCCGCGCAGCGGCACGATCGACGACATCACCCTGTTCATCCAGCCGGTGGCCGCCGGCGAGGACCGTACCTCCGTCGTGGTCGCCTGCGCCTACACGGTGACCACGCCGAACCCGCCGGCCGAGGACGGCAAGCCGCAGCCGCCGAGCGTGCTGCGCACCGGGCTGATGTTCTCGCTCAGCTCCGAGCTGGTCGCCGAGGACCTCACCGAGCGGGCGCTGGCCGACGTCCCCGGCTTCTCCGACCTGCCCTTCGGGATCTTCTTCGGCCCCATGCTGAACGTGCTGGCCGGGCTGTGGGTGGCCGGTGAGACCGACGACAAGGTCGCCCAGGCCCTCACGGCGGCGTCCGAGCGGGTCGCCGAGGTCTTCGTCGATTCGGTGCGGCCGACCGACGTCGTCAGGTTCGACACCCCGGTCGCGGCCGAGTCCGGGTCCTGGTTCAGCGTGGACGTCAAGGGCGGCAGCTTCCTGTGCCGCCCGGCCGACGCCGGGCCTGACGAGTCGGCCGCCCTGCTGCCGCTGAGCGGCAACGACGACAAGCTGCCGGCGTGGGGCCAGGTGGACGCCGCGGTCGAGCTGCCCGACGGCGCCCGGTACTTCTTCGACAACACCGCCGGCCAGTACGCGGAGTCGGTGCCGGGGAAGGTCCCCGACGGGGCTCCGCCGGGCACGCCCGCGGGGGCGTTGAGCGGGCGGCTGACCACCTCCGCCCGGTGGGGCCTGGTCCCCACCGTCCTGCCCAAGGCCGACAAGGTCGACACGGTGTTCAGCCGCGGCCAGTACACCTACGTCTTCTCCGGCCAGCGCTACGTCCGGTTCACCGGCACCCCGTTCCAGGTCATCGACGACGAGTACCCGAAGAACATCAAGACCAACAGGGAGGGGCTGCCGCCGTGGACGAAGGTGGACGTCGCGTTCACCACCCCTGACGGCGTCGAGTACTTCGTCTCCCACGCCCTGGGGAGCTACATGACGTCCGAGGACATCGCCGCCGCGGCGGCCAAGAACCCTCCCGAGCCTCCCGCCGACCACCAGCTGACCGACCTGTGGGTGTTCGATCGACTCCCGAACACCTTCAAGCCGCTGGACGCGGTGCTGGTCAACGACCGCTTCGCCGTCGCGTTCGCCGGGGAGACGTACGCCCGCTACTCCTGGACGACCGAGTCGAACGGGCGAGGAGGACAGAAGAAGAGCCGGTTCGTCCTCGACGAGGCCGGCAAGGAGAACGCCTACCCCCGCCCCCTCATCGGCAACAAGCTGGGCCTGCCGGAGACCCGGGTCAACGCTGCGCTCTGGCGGGACAACACCGCGTACTTCTTCGACAACGGCGACAACGGCACCACGGGCGGCACCGGCAGCGGCTTCTACCGCAAGGTCCTCGTCAACGGAACCTCCAGCCGGCACAAGATCAGCGCCACCACCCAGCTGGCCACGACGGGGAAGGTCGGCGCGGCCTACACCGGCGCCGGCAAGCTGTACCTGACCAGCGGCATGGAGTACGTCCGCTACACCCTGGACCACGGCCTGCCCGGCCGTCTCATCGACACGGGCTATCCCAAGCCGCTGACCAGGGAGATCAACACCGCCTTCACCCGCGGCGGCCACGTCTACCTGTTCTCCGGCGCCGCCTACGCCCGTGGCGAGACCGCCCGCGGGCCCGACGAGGCCGGCGCGTACCTGCCGGTCGCCGGCGCCTGGGGCGGGCTGCCCCGCGAGTCGCCCACCCCGTTCGACGCCGCGATGGACTCCGACGAGGGCCTGTTCCTGTTCGCCGGCGGCTCCTACGCACGCCGCGCCAAGACCGCGGCGGTGCCGCGCCCGTACGAGCGCAGCTCCCTGCCCTTCGAGATCATCCGGCTGACCACGGGCACCGCGTTCGCGCTCAACCAGCGGCTGCTGTCGGGCGGCGTGGCCGCGCTGCTCGACACCGCCACCCAGGAGATCGACGAGGTGGCGGTCACCACCGATCCCGACGCCACCACGGCGGTCCGGGTCCGGGAGGGCACGGTCGACGAGGGGCGGCTGCCGACCGGCGCGCACCTGGACTTCCAGAGCGCCAACGGCCTCTACTACTGGGAGATCTTCTTCCACGCGCCGCTGCTCATCGCGCAGGCGCTCAACGAGGCGCAGCGCTTCGAGGACGCCAAACGGTGGTACGAGTACGTCTTCGACCCGACGAACCCGCAGGGGCACTGGCGTTTCCTGCCGTTCCTCGGCGCCGACCTGCAGGCCCTCGCCGACGGCTGCGCGCGCGACCTGGAGGTGCTGCGTGTGCTCGGCGTCACCGTCACGACGGTCGAGGAGGCCGGGCTGCCGGACGTGCTGGGCGCGCTGCGCCGGCTGGCCGCCGCCGACACCGGTGACGGCCGGCCCGGCGCGGGCGACCTGCTCACCGTCACCGACGACGACACGCACGAGGCCATCGCCGACGCCGTCTCCGCGCTGGCCGCCACCACGGGGCTGACCCCGGGACAGGCCGCCGCCGTGGCCGCGCTCGGCGAGCGGACCGCCGTGCTCGCCGACCTGGAGAAGCAGTTGCAGGCCCTGGGCGGCCGGGCCGACCTGCTGGAGGTCTACCGGGAGGACCCGTTCGACCCGCACGCCATCGCCCGGCTGCGCCCGGTGGCCTACCGCCGCGCCGTGGTGATGGGCTACATCGACAACCTGCTCGACTGGGGCGACATGCTGTTCCGGCAGTACACGCCCGAAAGCGTCGACGAGGCGCGGATGCTCTACATTCTCGCGTTCGACCTGCTCGGCGAGGCTCCGGAGCGGCTGGGCACCGGGCTGCCGTCCGTGCCGGAGTCCTTCACCGAGCTGGACGCGGAGGCGGGCGACCTCGACCTGCTCGGCTACCTGACCGGTGGCGGCTCCCTGCTGGAGCAGGCCGGCGAGGTGCACGCGGGCGTGGCCGGCTCCTACTTCCACATCCCGGACAACAGCGTGTTCACCGAGTACTGGGACCGGGTCGCGGACCGGCTGCGCAAGATCCGCGAGTCGCTGAACATCCTGGGGATCAGCCAGCCGCTGCCGCTGTTCGAGCCGCCGCTGGACCCGATGCGGCTGGTGCGCGCCGCCGCCGACGGCACCCCGCTCGGCGAGGCCGCCGCGGCTGCGGCGAGCGTGGCGGTGCCGCCGCAGCGCTTCCAGGTCGCCTTCCGCCGGGCCCAGGAGCTGGTCGACCGGGTCCGCCAGTTCGGCGCCGACCTGCTGAGCGTGCTGGAACGACGTGACGCCGAGGAGCTGAGCGTGCTCCAGGTCAAGCAGGAGGGGACGATACTCGGCCTGACGATCGGCGTCCGGCAGGCGCAGGTGCGGATCGCCGAGGAGGACCTGTCCGAGCTGCGGGAGAGCCTGTCCTCGGCGCAGGGGCGCTCCGACCACTACGGCGACCTCATCGCGAACGGGCTGTCGCCGGCGGAGCACGGTCAGCTGGCGATGATGTCCACCGGCGCGGCCCTGCACGTCGTCGCCGCCATTCTGAAGACTGGCGCGGCGTTCGCCTATCCCGCGCCGCAGGTCAAGGTCGGGCCGTTCATCCTGGGCACCGAGTGGGGCGGCGAGCAGGTCGGCCGGGGCCTGGACAAGGCCGGCGAGGTGCTGGAGTCCTCCGCCGAGGGCATCAGCATGATCGGCGAGGCGCTGGGCGTGCGCGCTCAGCACGAGCGGTCCGTCGAGGACTGGAAGCTGCAGCTCGCGACCGCCGACAGCGACGTGATCCAGATCGGGTACCAGATCAACATCGCGCAGCAGCGGCTGGAGTCCGCCCACCAGGAGCTGAAGATCCTGGAGCAGGAGATCGCGCACAACACGTCCACGGCGACGTTCATGCGGGACAAGTTCACCGGCGCCGAGCTGTACGGGTGGCTGTCCGGGCGGCTGTCCGGCCTGTGCTTCCAGGCCTTCCAGCTGGCCTACGACGCGGCGCGGTCGGCCGAGGCGGCCTACCGCTTCGAGCGCGGCGTACGTGCCGGCGAGGCCGAGGTGATCCGGCCGGCGTACTGGGAGAGCCGGCGCAGCGGCCTGCAGGCGGCCGAGAGCCTGGGCATGGACCTGGAGCGGCTCGGCCAGGCCTACATCACCGGCAACGTCCGCGGCCTGGAGATCACGAAGAAGGTGTCCCTGCTGGAGCTGGACGCGGTGGCGCTGCTGCGGCTGCGCTCCGGCGGCCGGTGCGAGTTCACCCTGGGCGAGGACCTGTTCGACCGGGACTTCCCCGGCCACTTCCTGCGCCAGCTGCGTACCGTGTCGGTGACCTTCACCGACACCGCGGGCGAGCAGCTCGGGCTGAACGCGACGCTGACCCAGCTGAACAGCAAGACCGTGCTGGAGGCCGACTCGAAGGCGGTCAAATACCTGCTCGACCCGCAGGGCGACGTTCCCGCCACCCTGCGCGGCGACTGGCGGCCCAGCCAGCGGATCGCGCTGTCCCAGGTCGAGTACCCGATGGAGAACAACGGCCTGTTCGAGCTGCGCTACGACGACGAGCGCTACCTACCGTTCGAGGGCACCGGCGCGGTGTCCACCTGGCGGCTGGAGCTCGGCGGCGGGCGGCACGGCCTGGCCGGGGCCCTGACGGATGTGGTGCTCACCGTGCGCTACACCGCCGAGCACGGCGGCGAGGTGTTCACCGAGTCGGTCAAGGGCATGCTGCGTCCCTACCCGGCGGCCCTCCTGATCGACGTGGCCCGCGACTTCCCGCAGGAATGGGAGGCGTTCCTCGCCGGCGGCGACCGGCTGGTGCTGCCGCTCTCCCCCGGCCTGTTCCCCGGGATGAGCAGCCGGCGGATCACCGGTCTGTACCCGACGTACGCGTACGCGGGCGAGGCCACGGCGCGGCTGGTGCTGGAGACCGGGCGGCGGCTCCCGCTCGCCGACGGCGTCCCGCTGACCACGCCGGGCCTGAGCCTCAACGGCGGCGGCCCGTCCAACTGGGCCTTCACCGTCGAAGGCGACCGCAGCGCGCTGAGCAACGTCACGCTGGTCCTCATGTACCAGGCCGCCGTGCGATGACGCGCTGATCGTCCCGCCACGCCCCCGCCGGGGCGGACCCCTGCCACGGGGTCCGCCCCGGCCGGTGCCGGCGCGGCGGACCCCGTTCACGAGAGGAGCCACGATGAGCGGAAGCCCGCGCAAGAAGTCACAGCGCAGATCCGTTCCCGACGACACCGGTAAGACCGGGGGCGAGGTCTCTTAACCCGCGCCGGCAGAGCTCCGTTCCGACCCAGAAGGGCACAGATGAGCACCCAGAAGAAGAGCTCCCTCCGGCGGAAGCCCGCCCCCACCGCCCCCGAGCCGGCTCAGCAGCAGGACGCCGCCGCCGACTCATGGGCCGACGTCGCGCGGGCGATGGCCAGTCTGAACGAGGAGATGAGCCGCTGGGAAACGCCCTCGTCGGCCGACCTGGCCGCGTACGACAGCGATCTCGACCCACCCCAGCCCCTGGTGGAGCAGCAGGTCGAGACGGACGACCAGGCTGCCGTTCCCACGACGACGGTCGACGCGCCCTCCGTGATCGACGCTGACCTCCAGGCGCTCCTGGACGATCTCGCCACCATATGGGGCGACCATCCCCAGAGCACCACGACGAGCACCGAACCGCCGGCCGTGAGTGATCCTCTCGCGGCGGCTCTGGACACGCTGACCGACCTCTGGCGCCACGAGCAGCAGGAGCCCCCGGCCGTCAGCTGGGAAACCATGCAGCTGAACAAGCGGGACACCCAGACCGCGTTCAGCTTCGAGGAGATCCCGGTCATCCTCCCGTACACGCCGCCGACGATCTCCCTGCAGCTCGCGCCGATGTTCCAGGAGAACAGCGACCTGACCGCACCCGTCTACGAGAAGACGGCGGACGGCAAGATCGGCACGATGGTGGCAGAAGTCGCCATGTACAACGAAGCGTGGTACCAGTTCGACGCGACGAAGATCTTCCACGCCGCCGACGGGACACCGATGATCGGCTGCACGTCGCTCCTGGACCCCAACGACTACTTCGTCCAGCGTGGCCACTTCGTCGAGAAGACGTACAAGCCGACCGTCACGCTGATCGAGAAGATCGAGGACGACTTCGACGCTGCCGGACCGGACGTCTGGGCGGATGTGCGGACGGAGATCGAGGGGCTGCAGGAAGTGCGGATCACCAGCGGCGTGATCGGGTTCGTCACCGCCACGCTGGGCCAGCCGAAGAAGTACGTGCGGTTGGCCGAGATCAAGAAGGGGTCCTACCCGCTGTCCGGCGTCCTGCCGAGGAGGGTCCGGCCCGACCAGATCGTCCCGTTCAGCCTGACCATCCAGGTCGGCGGAAGAGACCTGACCATCAACGCTGACACGCTCGTGAACGACCTGCTTGAGCAGAAGGAGAAAGTCGGCAAACCGCAGGAGATCCTGGACGCGCTGAAGGAGAGCGCCGCGGCGGCAGAGGTGAAGGAGCCGAGGGAGAAGAGGAAGCTGACGGCTGAGCGGATCCTCGAGGTCTTCGCCACGACTCCCTCCTTCGCCCAGTACGTCGACCCTCCCCAGCCCGGCTGGCTGCTCGACGACCACGTCCACTACGTCACCGAGGACCAGCTGGGTGCGGTCATGGTCCTCGAACGGATGCCGAAGGACGAGCAGGAGATCGAAAGCGTCCGGAAGAACTTCCTGTTCGACACTGCGGCGAGCACGAACGGCGTGCGCTTCAACGAGCACATCTACATCCGCGACAACCACATCGGCGCCGGGACGGAGTACCACGAGACGGTCCACAAGCTCTCCCACCCGGCGGTGCGCAAGGTCTTCGGCTTCTGGTTCAACGAGGGTCTGACGGAGTACTTCACCCACAAGCTCGTGGCGGGCCTCATGGAGGACCAGACCATCGTCAGGGACAAGGACCAGTACGGCCATCAGCGCGACGCGATCTCGGCTCTCATCGAGCACACCCAGGTGACCGGGCAGGAGCTGGCCGACGCCTACTTCCGGGGCGACATCAAGCCGCTCTACGACAAGGTCATGCGGTGGGCCGCCAAGGCCCCGTTCACCGCGGACGAACCGTTCAGCCTCGACGGCTACGCGGCGCGGATCGACGACAGGTACGCGATCTCGGCGCAGAAGGCGCTCAAGCTCGCCTGCGGCGTGATCGACCCGGCCCCTGTCACCACGACCACCGAGGCCGATCAGCTTGGGACAGAGACCAAGGAGCCGAGTTGACCAGAAAAGACAGCAGGAACCCTCAAGCTCGGACGACGAGGACCGGAGAAAGCAAGGCTCCCGACCAGACGGAAGAGGAAGAAAAGGCCGAGCAGCCAGAGCAATCGGAGCCCGAACGCGACGCGGTCCTACGGAGGGCGGAGGCCTGGTTGACGACGGCCACGGATCCGGACGCGATCGCAGCCGTCTCCAACGTGTACCGGCTGGTGCTCAACGAGAACACCAACACACCCGCGAGCCTTCTCACTTCATTCCTGGACATGTACAAGGGGTGACGACAGCCGACTCGATGTCCAGCACGTCCTAGGCTTCATGCGCATGGAGTCGACGCAGCCGGAGGTCCGGCTCGGCAAGGTGGCCGTCGCGGACGTGACGCTCGCGTTCCGTGAGGTCGGCTCACCGCGCGGCGTGCCCGTGGTGCTGGTGCACGCGCTGGGCAGCGGTGCCGCCACCTGGGCCGCGTTCGGGGCCCGGCTCGCCGCTCACGGCCGCCGCGTCCTGGCGCTCGACCTGCGCGGTCATGGCGGCAGCTCATGGACCGACGCCTATTCGCTGACGTCGATGTGCGACGACGTGCTCGCCTTCCTCGACGCCCAGGGCATCGGCCGGACCGACCTCGTCGGTCACTCCGTGGGAGGCGCGGTGGCCGTCCTCGTCGCCCAGCGGCAGGCGGACCGTGTACGGCGGCTGGTCGTGGAGGACACCCCGCCTCCCCCCGAGAGGGCGCCGGAACCGCTCGCCCCGGTGACCGAGCCGGCCGACCCCCTGCCGTTCGAGTGGCGCTTGATCGAACCGATCATCACAGAGCTCAGAACCCCCGACCCCGGCTGGCGGGAGCGCCTGAAGCTGATCAGTGCGGCCACGCTGCTGGTCGGCGGCGGCCCGGCCAGCCACGTCTCGCCGGACGCGCTGGCCCGGGTGAACGCGGCCGTCCCCGACTGCCGGCTGGTGACCGTCGAGGACGCCGGACACCGCGTGCACAGCGTCAGGCCGGAGGAGTTCTGGGCCGTCGTCGCGCCCTTCCTCTGCGGCACGCCCGCCGGAGAGGTCACGCGTCCGCGGGAGTGACCCACTCGACGAACTGGATGATCACTCCGTTCGGGTCGGTGATCTGGAAGAGGCGCTCGCCCCAGGGCTCCTCGCGCAGCGGCATGGTGATCTCCACGCCGGCGTCGCGCAGCCGCTTCTCCTGGTCCTCAAGGCCGCCGGCGAGGGTGAACGCCAGGATGAGGCCGCCGACGTGCTGGTCGCGCTGCTCGGGAGGGAGCACCTCGATGCCGCGGGCGAGCAGGACGAGGTCCATCGCGTCGGTGCGGGTGAGGGAGGCGAAGCCGTCGGCGGCGGCCTGGACCGTGTAGCCCAGGTGAGTGGTGAGGAAGGCCTGGGAAGCGGCGACGTCGGCGACGGTGAGCGAGACGGTCGAGGCGGTGATCTGCAAGAAGGTCTCCTTGGGTCAGTCCGGAAACTTGCTACGGACGTAAACTTAGATCAGGGCACATGGGGATGTCAACATAAAAATGCTACGAGGGTAAAAATCCTCGTGTCGCTTCTGTACAAGACTCGAACGCTTCTTCCCGCCTAATCTCCCGATGGCAAGCGATCGTCACGACCTGAGGAGCGGCACCATGGGCAAGATCATTTCCAGCTTCTTCATCTCCCTCGACGGCGTCGTCGAGTCGCCGGACCAGTGGCACTTCCCCTACTGGAGCGACGAGATGGGTGCCGTGGTCGAGGCGGGGATGCAGAGCGCGGCGGGTTTCCTGATGGGCCGCAAGCTGTACGACGAGTGGTCCTCCTACTGGACGACCACCGACCAGGACCAGGACGCCGCCAGGGCGCTCAACGACACCAAGAAGTACGTCGTGACGAACAGCCTGGAGAAGGCGGACTGGAACAACACCACCATCATCTCCGGTGACGTCGCGGCCCGGCTGCGCGAGCTCAAGGAGCAGGTCGAGGGCGACCTCCAGATGTCCGGTTCCGCGACGACCGTGCGCTGGCTGCTGGCCAACGGGCTGATCGACGAGCTGAGCCTGCTCGTCCACCCGATCGTGGTGGGCCATGGGCGGCGGCTGTTCGAGGACACCCAGACCTACCCGCTGAAGCTGGCCAAGTCCGAGACGTTCAAGACCGGCGTGCTCAACCTGACCTACACCCCGGTCGCCGGCTGAGCGCCGATTCGCGCCTTCGCTCCCGTCGCCGGCGCGTCGCTAGACTGCCGCCATGGCCACGGAGTCGTCCCCCCTCACCATCGCGCAGCTCGCCGAGCTGGCCGGCGTCTCCACCGCGACCGTCTCCAAGGTCGTGAACGGCCGCTCCGAGGTGGCGCCCGAGACCCGCGCCGCCGTCGAGAAGATCATCCGTGAACGCGGCTACCGCAGGCAGCGACGGCGGACCGCGCCCGTCGCCCTGCTTGAGCTGGTCTTCCACGCGCTGGAGGGCGACTACCCCATCGAGATCATCAAGGGGGTCGAGCAGGTCGCCCGCGCCCACCAGCTCACCGTGGGCGTGTCGGAGCTGCACCACCACCACACGCCGGGGCCGAGCTGGCTGGACGGCGTGCTGCGGCGCCGCCCGACCGGCGTGATCGCGGTGTTCTCCGGTCTGACCGAGGCTCAGCGCGAGCAGCTCACCCACCGCGAGATCCCGCTCGTCCTGCTGGACCCGGCGGGCGACCCCGGGCAGGGCGTCCCCTCGGTGGGTGCGGGCAACTGGAACGGCGGGCTCGCCGCCACCCGCCACCTCCTGGAGCTGGGGCACCGCCGCATCGCCGTCATCACCGGGCCCGACTACGCGCTGTCCAGCCGGGCGCGGCTCGACGGCTACCGTACGGCGCTGGACATGGCGGGCGTGCCCGTCGATCAGGAGCTGATCGGGCGGGGTGACTTCCTCATCGAGGGCGGCCTTGCGCAGGCGCACCGGCTGCTGCGCCTGCCCGACCCGCCGACCGCCATCTTCACCTGCAACGACGGGCAGGCCATGGGCGTCTACCGGGCGGCGTACGAGCTGGGCCTGCGCATCCCCGATGACCTGAGCGTGATCGGGTTCGACGACCTGCCGCCGATGCGGTGGGCGATCCCGCCGCTGACCACCATTCGCCAGCCGCTCACCGAAATGGCCGCGGCGGCCGCCACGATGCTGCTGAAGCTGGCGAACGACGAGCCGCTGCCGCAGAGCCGCGTCGAGCTCGGCACCGAGCTCGTCATCCGCGAGAGCACCGCACCTCCCGCCGCCTCCTGACCGGACCTGGGTGCGGCGGAGGTCTCCCGCAGCCCGGGCCCGGATCAGCGGGGCGCATCACGCCGAGTAGTCGAACCAGTCGAAGCTCGCGCTCCCCCGCGTGACGTACATGCCGGCGACGCGGCCGGTGAACCCGGTGGCGACCTCGGTGGACAGGTAGCGGCCGTCCAGCTCGGCCAGCAACGTCCCGTTGACCGAGAAGGCGACGGTGTCGGGACCACGGGCCCCGACACCGGCCGGCTCACTGATCGGCCCACTGATCGGCCCACTGATCGGCCCGGCCGTCGAGGGCGGCAGGATCCTGTCGGTGCGGATGTCGATGGCGAGGGTGACCGTGCCGGGCGGGATCCGGTGCTCGGCCACGTTCTGCCGCAGCGGCCCGATGCGGGCGATCACGCGGGCGTGCCCGTCGCCCACCTCCAGGTCGTAGTGGTGGGCTTCGTCCATGCGCAGCGACAGCCCGGCCGTGGCGTTTCCAGGCTCCAGGCAGGTGCTGATGCGGCAGTCATGATGCTGCTGGCGGCGGCCGATGAACGTGTGGCTGGGACGATCCAGCGTCGGGCCCGTGGCGTGCAGGGTCAGCCGGCCCGGTCGCTCGGTCAGCGACCAGGAGCCGTCCGGGCGGTCGCGCGGCGAGATCCAGGACGGCGCCAGGGCCGCGGCGTCGAAGTCGTCCCTGGCGGGCTCGCCGGGCAGCGGGTGCCAGGCGGCGGGCGCGGGGTGCCGCTCCTCGACCGGGCCGGCGACCGGCCAGCCGTCCTCCCAGCGCACCGGGGTGAGGCAGGTCTCCCGGCCGAGCACCTGGAACTCGGGGGTGTAGCCGCGCGGGCGGGTGGCGAGGAGCACCATCCACCAGGTGCCGTCGGCGGCCTGTACGAGGTCGGCGTGGCCGGTGCTCTGGATCGGCCGGCCGGTCCCCCGGTGCGTCAGGATGGGGTTGACCGGGCCGGGATCGAAGGGGCCGCGCGGTGAGCGGGAGCGCGCGATCGAGACGGCGTGGCCGCGCTCGGTACCGCCTTCGGACATCAGCAGGTACCACCAGCCGTCCACCCGGTACAGGTGCGGCGCTTCCGGATATTTCCCGCCGGTGCCGGACCAGACCGGGTACGGGCCTTCGAGCACCTTCCCCTTGTCCGGGTCCACGCGGGAGACGTGGTTACCCGAGACGACGCACCAGCAGTTGCCGTCCTCGTCCCAGGTCAGATCGGGGTCGATGCCCGGCAGGTCGATCCAGACCGGGTCCGACCACGGCCCCGCAGGGCGTTCGGCGGTGACGATGAAGTTGCCCCGGCCGCTCACATTGGTGGTGATGACGTAGAAGCGGCCGTCGTGGTGGCGGATCGTGGGCGCGTAGATGCCGCCGGAGGCCGTCGCGCCGGGCGGCAGGTCGAGCTGCGCGGGCCGGTCGAGGACGTTGCCGATCTGCCGCCAGTGGACCAGGTCACGGCTGTGGAAGATCGGCACACCGGGGAAATACTCGAAACTCGAACACACCAGGTAGTAGTCGTCACCGGCCCGGCACACGCTCGGATCCGGGTGGAACCCAGGCACCACTGGGTTGTCGTACATGCGCACCAAGAACGTCCTCTCCAGGTCAGTGCGTCAGCCTTTGAAGGCGCCGTCCATGATCCCGGCGACCATGCGCCGCCCGACGAACACGAACAGCACGAGCAGGGGCAGGGTGGCCAGGAACGAGCCGGACATGGCCAGGCCGAGGTCCACGGTGAAGCTGTTCTGCAGGGCCTTGATGGCGATCTGCGCGGTGTACATCTCGGGTGATTTGAGCACGATGAACGGCCACAGGAAGTCGTTCCATGAGGTGACGAACCCGAGCAGCCCCAGCACGAACGCGGCCGGCCGCACCAGCGGGAAGGCGATCCGCCAGAAGATCTGCCAGGTGGTGGCCCCGTCGATGCGGGCGGCCTGGAGGATCTCGTCGCTGATCGTGGTGGCCAGGTGCTGGCGCATCCAGAAGATGCCGAACGCGCTGGCCAGGCCGGGCACGATGAGCGCCTGGAGGGTGTCCACCCAGCCCAGCGAAGAGATGATCATGTACTGCGGGATGACCGCGAGCTGGGTCGGCACGGTCATGGTCAGCACGACGATCAGGAACAGCACGTTGCGGCCGGGGAAGCGCAGCTTGGCGAAGGCGAACCCGGCCAGCGAGCACAGCAGCGCGTGCCCGACGCCGATCGTGCCGGCCACGATCAGGCTGTTGAGGATCGAGCGGACGAACGGCACCGTACTGAACACGAGCCCGGCCAGGTGGAAGAAGTTCCCGCCCGGCACGATCTCCGGCGGCAACCGCGTCGCCGTCGCGGTGTCGGTGGTGGCCACCACGAACATCCAGTACAGCGGGAACATGCAGGCCAGGACCGCCAGCCCGAGCAGCAGGTAGGTCCACCAGCGGACCCGGTGGGATCGGTTCATCATCGCTCCGGCCGGATGCGGGTGGACAGGATGTAGTTGAGCGTGGCGATGGCGATGATCAGCACGAACAGCGCGACGCCGATGGCCGCGCCGTAGCCGAACTGGAACTGGCCGAAGCCCTGCTCGTACAGGAAGAGGGTGAGCGTCTGGCACTGCCGCACCGGGCCGCAGGTGAGCGGCGCGGAGCGGGAGACCAGCAGCGGCTCGGTGAAGATCTGCAGGCCGCCGATGGTGGAGGTGACGACGGTGAAGACGATGACCGGGCGCAGCGACGGGATGGAGATGTGCCTGAACTGCTTCCACGGCCCGGCCCCGTCCACCGCCGCCGCCTCGTAGATCGCCCGCGGGATCGCCTGCAGCGAAGCCAGGTAGAGCAGCGTGGTGTAGCCGAACCAGCGCCAGGTCACCATCACGGCGATCATCGTGTGGCTGCCCCACACCGACTGCAGGAAGTTGATCGGCTCCACCCCGAACAGGCCGAGCAGCCAGTTCAGCAGGCCGTAGTCGCGGTCGAACATCTGGGCGAAGACGATCGTGGTGGCCGCGACCGAGGTGATGTACGGCACCACCATCGACATCCGGAAGAACACCGCCCACCGCAGCCTGGCGTGGTTGAGCAGGTGCGCCAGGCCGAGGGCGAGCAGCAGTTGCGGGACGGTGGACAGCAGCCAGATGCTGATCGTGTTCCAGGCCGCGTTCCAGAACCGCGCGTCGGCCAGGAGCCGGGTGAAGTTGTCCAGGCCGATGAAGACGTGCTCGCCGATCGGGTTCCAGTCGAACAACGCGACGTAGAACGTGAACAGCAGCGGCACCAGCCCGAACACCGCGAAGATCAGGAAGAACGGCGCGACGTAGGCGTACGGGGCCAGCCGCTCGCCCAGGCGCTGCCGGACGGCGCCGCCGGCGAGCACGGGCGCCCGGCTCGTGTCGAGCGTCGCGGTCACGCTACTTGCCGATCGCGGTCTTGATGTTGGTCAGCGCCGCCTGCCAGGCCGCCGCCGCGTCGCCCTTGCCCTGCTCGACGTTGGTGATCGCGTTCACGAACTCCTGGCCGATGGCCGAGCTGTCCGGGCCGATGAGGAACGGCTTGAGCCCGAGCAGCGAGTCGGTGTAGATCGTCCCGGTCGGGGCGTCGGAGAAGAAGGCGTCCTTCTTCCCCGTGAGCTTGGGATCCTTGTAGACCGACGGGGTCGTGGGCAGCGAGCCGGAGTCGACGAAGTGACCGAGCTGGCCCTGCGGCGACTGTGTCTTGGTGATGTAGTCCCAGGCCGCCTTCGGGTTCTTGGCGCCCTTCGGGATGGCCAGGTAGCTGCCGCCCCAGTTGCCCGCTCCGCCGGGGATGGTGGCGATGTCCCACTGGCCCTTGGTGTCGGGGGCGTTGCTGCGGATCCCGCCGAGCATCCACGACGGCGCGGAGATGACCGCGAAGTCGCCCTTGCCCATGCCCGCGCTCCAGCCTTCGGAGAACGAGCTCTGCTTGGCGGTGATGCCGGCCTGGACCGTCTTGATGGCCAGGTCGAACGCGGTCTTGACCTGCGGGCTGGTGGCGTAGACGACGTTGCCCGACGGGTCGTAGTACTTCTGCGGCCCCTGGTTGACGGCCTGGTGGAAGACGCTGGTGGCCGCGTTGTCGACGAACGCCTTCTTGGTGGCGGCGGTGTACTTCTTGCCGGTCTCGATGAAGGCGTCCCAGGTCGGCCAGAGCTTGCTCACCTCCTCGCGGTCGGTGGGCAGCCCGGCTTCCTTGAACAGGTCCTTGCGGTACGCCACCGCCATGCCGCCCACGTCGGTGGGGATGCCGATGATCTCGCCGCCCTTGGCGGTGCTCTGGCTGATGATCCAGTCCAGGTAGTCGCCCTTGATCTTGTCGGCGCCGAGCTGCCGCAGGTCCTGGAAGTTCTGCGGCTGCTGGACGAACTTCGGCAGGTCGTCGCCCTGGATGAGCACCAGGTCGGGCACCTTGCCGCCGGCCAGCGCGGTGGTCAGCGCCTGCGCCGTCTCGACCGATGAGCCCACTTCGGTGAGCTTCACCTGCACGCCGGGGTTCTGCTTCTGGAAGTCCTCGACCGACGCCTTCTGATCGATGCCGGTGAACGACCAGAACTCGAACGACTTGCCGTCTCCCGACGGCTGAGCCGAGGAGCCGCCACCGCCTGAGCAGGCGGCGGCGGTCAGAGCGATGGCCGCGACGATCATGACCGGGGGGAGTTTGCGGGACATCACTGCGCTCCTTAGGCGTGGGGGTGCCGCAGCATGGAAAATTTCGCCGAAAAGGACGATTGTTAATGGGGGACTTTAGGTGCGGTTTCGGAAACCCGTCAAGAACCTGCAGGCAAGATGGCGGAAATGCGTGTGCCAAGTTGCCGGAAACTTTCGGCGTCGCCGAGGGGCCAGCGCATCCTTGACAGGCCGATTTCGTCGACCTAACGTGACCACACCGCCACGGGAGAGCGTGACAGATTGTTAGCGCTAACAGCTCAGCGGCGCAGGAGGCGTCATGGCGTGCTTGGTGCTACCCGGAGCCGGAGGCGGCACAGCCCTGGGTGCGTCCCTGTGGAACGTTCAGCGTGGAGGACAGTAAGTTACGGTCAGAGCGTGCCGAGCCCACGGGCCAGGATGGTGGCGGTCTTCGGGGGTCCGCCGATACCGACTCGTCAGATGGCACGCCCTCCCATAGACGGATGAAGCACGGCAGAATTGCTCGGGTGGGGTTAGAAGTCGAGAGCCGACCGTCCGATTCGCCGTACATCGAGCGGGTATGGCGGAGCCGCAGCCATGGCGTCAGCCAGATGATGTCCCTCGCGGCGTCCCACTGGGACCTGGTCTTCTGGGAGCAGGCCGGCCAGGTCAGCGTGGCCGTGCAAGGGCCGGCGTCGTACGCGAGCCCGGCCCCGGTTCCCGACGAGGCCGTCTTCTTCGGGATCAGCTTCTCGCTCGGCAGCTCCATGCCGCATCTGCCGGTCCACGGGCTCGTGGACGGCTCAGCGGGGATCCCCGATGTGACGCGTAGATCGTTCTGGCTGAAGGGTTCGAACTGGCACGTGCCCGACTACGACAATGCCGAGCTGTTCGTCCGGCGGCTTGTCCGCGAAAGCGTCCTGGGCCACGACCCGATCGTCGCCGACGTGCTGCGCGGAGCGTCGCCGGAGGTGTCGGAGCGGACGCTTCAGCGGCGTTTCCTGGCGGCGACCGGGCTCACCCGCGGCGCCATCCGGCAGATCGACCGGGCCAGGCAGGCGGCGATCCTGATCCAGGAGGGCGTGCCGTCCCAGGAGGTGATCCACCGGCTCGGCTACTTCGACCAGCCGCACCTGGCGCGGTCGCTGACCCGCTTCGTCGGGCGGACCGCCACGCAGCTGAGCGATCCGCGCCCGCCTGAGCCGCTGTCACTGCTGTACAAGACCTGACCCCAGACGGCTTCACCTGGGCTCCACCCGGCACGCGTCGGGCGTACGGGCGCACTGGACGGGCAACCTGCTCCCCGCGTCCAGCACCACGCGATCGCGCAACGGCTCGCCGAGCTTGACCACGTCCTTGCCGGACCTGCCGACCCCCAAGCAGATGCCGCCGCCCTGGTGGGGGACGACGATCCCCAGGACCACCACGTCCGGCTGCTCCAGGACGCGCGACCGGACGGCGAGCGGCTTGCTGCCGCAGGTGCCGTAGCCGTAGGTGATCAGCAGCGTTCGGTCGTCGAGCAGCTCGTAGTCCGCGACCCGCTCCTCCACCGGGTCCTGCTCGCCGACGGCTGCCCGGACGGTGCCGATCGCGTCCTGATCGACCGCGACCCGGTGGACCGGCCCCGGCAGGTTCGAGAAGGACAGGCGCCACGCGGGCACGGTCGCCATGCCGCGCACGGTCTTCAGCCGCATCGTCGTGAACGTGGCACCGGTCAGCTCGTACGCCTCCCCCTTGGGAAAGGTGTACTCCTCGGGCCAGGGGGAGATCGCCCGCAACGCCTTCCGCGCCCCGATCACGGGGACCCGCATCGTGGACCCGTCGTCCCAGCGGATCTGCGACTCGGCGGGGGTGGCGGGGAGCGGCCCGGCCACGATCCAGCCGAACTCCTCGTCCTGCTGCACCTTCTCGGACACCTCCGGCGGCATCGAGGTCAGATCCCCGAGGGGGACGAAGCCGTCGCGCCAGATCTCGGCGGCCCCGCTCGTCCGCCAGCTCCAGACCGCCTGATCGGCCTGGTCATCGAACGTCAGCGGTCTGATCAGATGACTGCCGCCGCTGAGCAGCATCGACGCCGCCAGAAGTGTCGTGACTAATCGAAGCATGTGATGATCTTGACAGAAGAGCGCTTCCGATCAGCGGGGTTGTGTGGAGCGGGGGATGCCGGCGAGGCGGGAGCGGGTTCTGGCCGGGGCCGACGGGGGCAGCGAGGCGAGGATGTCGGCGAGTGAGACCCCCGCGAGGCTGCGCCGCCAGGCGTTGTGCGCCTCGGCCATCTTCTCCGCGAGGACGCACGTGCGCCGGCACTCCTCCTGCGGCAGCGCTCCCCGGCCCTGCTGGCGGATCTCCTTGCACTGGTACGGCGAGGACGCGCCGTCGACCGCTTTGACGATGTGCAGCAGGGTGATGTCGGCCGCCGGTCGACCGAGCTGGAATCCGCCGCGCGGGCCGGTCGTCGCGGCGAGCACGCCGGCCCTGACCAGCGCCTGCAGTTGCTTGGCGAGATAGGGCGCAGGCAGGTCGTAGTAGTCCGCGAGCTGGGCCGCCGACGCGGTGGCTCCCGGCTCCAGCTGGGCCAGCGTCGTGGCGCAGTGCAACAACCATTCGGTGCTCGCAGGCAGCTTCACGACATACAGGGTATCCCGGATATTGAGGATCTATTTAGTCCGAGATAGGGTCGGCGGGTAACGAGATTTGAGGAGAGATCATGCGGATCGCAGTCGCCGGAGCCACCGGGAACATCGGAGCCCTGACCGTCACCGCCCTCGAACGGGCCGGGCACGACGTCGTGCGCATCAGCCGCTCACTCGGCGTGGACCTGCTGACCGGCGACGGGCTCGGCGACGCCCTGGCCGGCGTCGAGGCGGTGGTCGACGTCACCAACGGGCCGGCCGGCGATCACGCCGCCGCGGTGCACTTCTTCGCCACCACCACGCGCAACCTGCTCGCCGCCGAGGAGCGGGCCGGCGTCCGCCACCATGTGCTGCTCTCGATCGTCGGCATCCACCAGGTCGAGGGCAACCCGCACTATGCGGGCAAGCGGGAGCAGGAACGCCTGGTCTCCGCCGGTTCTGTGCCGTGGACGATCGTGCCCGCCACGCAGTTCCACGACTTCGCGGCGATGGTGGCGAGCTGGACCGAGCAGGACGGCGTCGCCACGATCCCGCCGCTGCTGGTGCAGCCGATCGCGCCCGCCGACGTGGCCGGCGTGCTCGCCGAGATCGTGACGGGCGAGCCGCAGGGCCGGTACGCGGACGTCGCGGGGCCCGAGCCGCAGGACCTCGTCGACCTGGCCCGGCGCACCAACCAGGCGCGCGGCCACGAGGTGCAGCTGGTGCCGACGTGGTCAGGGCTGTTCGGCCTGGAGATGGCCGGGAACGTGCTGCTGCCCGGCGAGAAGGCCCGCCTCGCTCCGACCACGTTCGACGAGTGGCTCGCCGGCCAGCGGTAAGACGATGAAGGGCACTCCCGAGTGAGTGCCCTTCGCTATGCGTCCTCCCGGCGCAGCCTGGCGCTGGCTTCGACGTATTTGACCAGCAACCGGGCGAACTCCAGCCGCTCTCCCTCCGGCCAGTCCCTGGTGATGTGCTCGTACGCCGCCCGCTGCGCCTTCGCGAAGCCGTCCCGCAGGTCGGCGCCCTCAGGGGTGAGCTTCAGCACGGTACGGCGGCCGTCCTCCTGCGAGGCCGCGCGAAGCAGATAACCGGCGGAGATGCAGTCGGCGACCATGCGGCTGGCCACCGACTGGTCGACCCCCAGCTCCTCGGCGAGACCGCCGACGGTCAGCTCACCGTCTCCGCCGGTGACGACGTTGAGGACCAGATTGCGGGTCGCGTCCCTGCGCGAGGCGGGCACGCGCCGCCGCAGTCGCGAGAACGCGGGCCCGATGCCGTCCAGGAGGGTTTCGTCGTTACCGCTCGTCATACGAGACATCCTAAGCGATCAAATGCTGATCCGCATACAGATGCACTACATCAAGCATGTGTATGCTGTAAGTCATGCATCTCGATGGAGGAACAGTGACCACTACAGCCGTCATCAACGCGCGCGTCTTCGACGGTGAGCGCGTACTGCCGGAGACCACCGTCGTGATCGACGGCGGGCAGATCAGCGCGGTCGGCGGCGAGACCCCTGCCGGGGCGCAGGTCGTCGACGGCAGTGGCGCGACGCTGCTGCCCGGACTGATCGACGCCCACGTGCACACCTCGGAGGAGGCCCTGGCGTACGCGCTGACGTTCGGGGTCACGACCGAGCTGGAGATGCAGGGCCTGTGGACCAAGCCCAACCGCGCCCGCGTCAGCGACGACGATCGCCTGGCCGACGTACGATCGGCGGGGTTCGGCATCACGCCGCCCGGCGGGCATCCGAGCGAGCTGTTCCCCAAGGGCAAGCGCCCCGGCGGGGACCGGCCGCACGGCGGCGACCTCGTGATGCCGTTCTCGACGACGCCGGAGGAAGCGCGGAGTTTCGTGCCGAAGCTCGTCGCGGCGGGCTCGGACTACATCAAGTTCATGATCGACGACGGCACGGTCGAGGGCCATCCGGGCCTGCCCATGCTCGACCAGGCGACGCTGAACGCGGGGGTCGCCGAGGCCCACCGGCACGGGATGCTGACCGTCGCCCACACCCTCACCCTCGACGCGACGCGCATGGCGATCGAGGCCGGCATCGACGGGCTCGTCCACCTGTTCATGGACCGGCCGCACAACGACGAGATCGTGGAGCTGATCGCCGGGTCCGGCGCGTTCGTCGTGCCCTGCGTGGTGCTGGACGCGTCGATGATGGGGATCACCGGCGCGCCTCTCGCGCAGGACCCGCGCGTCAGCTCCCGTCTCGACGAGGCGTGGCTGAAGACGCTGAGCAGCAGCTTCGACCGCTACCCGCAGGGCCGGCTCGGCGACGTGCTGGACTCGGTCGGGGCGCTCCACGCGGCCGGCGTCGATCTGATCGCCGGGACCGACGCCTCCTTCCCCGTGCCGTTCCTGGGCGGCGTCGCCCATGGCGCCAGTGTCCACCAGGAGCTGGCCTACCTCGTCCAGGCGGGCCTGACGCCCGCCGAGGCGTTGCGGGCGGCGACCCGCACACCCGCGCGCCGCTTCGGGCTCGGCGACCGTGGCCGCATCGCCGCCGGTCAGCGCGCCGACCTACTCCTCGTGGACGGCGATCCGACGACCGACATCGATGACACGCTGAACATCCGGGCCGTGTGGCGCAGGGGCGCACGACTCGCCGCCGGTCAGGGCCGTACTTCGTAGACGATGTTGAACGGGGTCTCCGCCACTCGGGCGAACCGGCTGAACCCCGCGTCGGTGGCCAGCCTCCGCACCGGCTCCTCGCCGGCCTGCGCGCCGAGCGAGTAGCCGCCCTCCTGCGACAGGGCGTTCGGCACGCACAGGAACGCCGAGAACGCGTAGTAGACGCGGCCCACGGGGTTCATGTTCTCGCTCACCGATGCCCCCGCGGCCGGCTCCACGATCATCCAGGTGCCGTCCTCCGCCAGCTGCTCGCGTACACGCCGGGCGGCCGCGAGCGGGTCCCCCATGTCATGCAGGGCGTCGAACGTGGTCACCAGGTCGTACGGTCCGCCGTCGAAGGTCTGCGCGCTGGCCAGCTGGAACCGGACCCGGCCCTCGATCCCCAGGTCGGAGGCCCGCTTGCGCGCCTGCTCGACGGAGTCGCCGTGGTAGTCGGAGCCGATGAACACCGACTCGGGATACTCCTGCGCCATCAGCGTCGTGGAGGCGCCGTGCCCGCATCCGACGTCGGCGACCCGGATCCCGGCGCGGAGCCTGGCCTCGACGCCGTCGAGCGCGGGCAGCCAGGCGGAGACCAGGTTGGCGCTGTAGCCGGGCCGGAAGAAGCGCTCGCACCCGGCGAACACGTCCGCGTCGTGCTGGTGCCAGCCGACGCCCTCGCCGGTGCGGAACGCCTTCGTGATCTCCGGCTCCGCCTTCAGCGCGCCGAGGGCGAGCTGGAATGCGCCGGGCATGAAGACGGGGCCGTCCGGATCGGTCAGCGCGAACGCCTGCTCCTCGGTCAAGGAGTACTCCCCCGTGGCGGCGTCGTACATGACATAGCCGCCGGCGGCCTGGCCGCGCAGCCACTCCTCGACGTAGCGCGGCGTCGTGCCCGTGCGTTCCGCCAGCTGCTCCGGCAGCAGCGGCCGGTCGGCGAGCGCCCGGTAGAGCCCCAGCCGGTCGCCGACCACGACGCCGCCCGCCGCCATCGTCGCCCCCAGGTCACCGACGAACTTGTGCAGAAAATCCATGAGACGGTCTTCGTTCACTGCCATGACTCTCCCTCGTTCCCCCCGCCGTGCCCGTGCACGGTTCCCTGACCCCCAAGAAAACCGCCCAGCTCCGCGCCGGGACAGCTCCACTCAGGGCGCGGAGGACCGGCTTAGTGGTCCTGTCCTGGACGTGCGGGTCAGGCGCCGTTCCTGGGCGTCCTGTCCCGGCCGGCCGCGATGGCTGCGCGGGTGTCGCGGAGGTAGCCGGCGACGTACGGGTGCGCCGGGTAGAGCGCCCGCACCTGGCGGAACTTGGGCAGCGCCGCCCGGTAGCGCCTGGCGAAGAAGTCGTCGAGCGCGGCGCCGTACAGCAGCGAGGTCCTGGACTGGACCGGCTTGACCCCCGCGGCGGCGAGGTGCTTCTTGATGATGCCCACCGGCAGGATGTAGCTCTGGTTCTCCTGGGCGTCGTCGCCCGTGCCGGCGATCAGCGTGCCGATCACGCGGCCGCGCTTGTCGAACACCGGGCCGCCCGAGTTGCCCCCGTATGACGGGGCCTGCGCCTGGATGTACGGCACCCCGGAGATGGTCGTGCGCCTGGCGTTGAAGGCGCCCTGGGTCAGCGCCGGGTACATCTTGGACTTGGGGTTGAAGGCCGGGCTCGTGGTGATGACCCCGGGGAACCCGTTGATGTACAGCTCGTCGCCCACCTGCACGTCGGCGTCGGAGCCGAGCGGCACGGTGGGCAGGTTCCTGGCGCCGTTCAGCTTGAGCAGGGCGAAGTCCTCGCCCGGGTAGTCCAGGCCCCTGGCCACCAGCCGCAGCGGGGTGACCTTGGAGGTGGCGTCGCGCCCGCCGCCGGGCAGCGCGCGTACGACGCCGATGCCGCGCCGTACGCCGGTCACCCGCATGTTCTTGGTGTTGAACCCGCCGAACAGCGTCCCGGCCAGCCGGACCATCTCGTCGTCCGGCTGAGCGACGCCCACGATGCTCTTGAGGTAGTTCTTGACCTCTTGGGCGTTGATGACGGGCAGCACCCCTGCGCCGAACCGCTGGCGCAGGAGCGAGTTGGCGAAGCCGACGCAGTGGGAGCCGGTCACCATGTACCCGTTGGGGGTGATCCACCATCCGGTGCAGTGGCCGCCGACGCTCTGGTTCTTCAGCTTGATGCTCTGCTTGGCCGGCTTGAGGTAGCGGCTGACGTTCGCGGAGGCCGTACGCAGGATCCACTTGATCTGGCTCTGCTGGTCGGACGGGATGCGACCGGCCTTCGCGTGCTTGCGCGCCCTGGCGGTGAGCGCGTCGAACGCCCTGGTACGGCTGGGCACCGGCACCAGCACCGTCCCGGTGTACCGCAGCTCGATCAGGACCACCGCGGGGTCGCTCCGGGCCGCCAGCCGGGTGCCGACCGCCACGTCCTCCGGTTTCGAGACCTGTTTCGCGCCGTCGGCCAGCGCGTTTCCCTGCGCTAACGTGGCCACGGTCAGGATCGCGCCCGTCATCGCGGCGATCCGCATTCCCGGCTTGCTCATCGTCACACCCGTCTTCCCGTCGTTCCCCTGTGCCCGGAGTGTGTGGCGGCCCGCTGGAATTTCGCTTGTAATCCACATACGGGGATGTCACGGGATGTCACCGCCGGCGTTATCGTGCGAGTCGTGACCGGTCCCGCGCAGCGGCCGCTGCTCTTCCTCGACGTCGACGGCCCGCTCATCCCGTTCGGCGCGCCGCCGCCGCACGGCTACCCGATCCACGGGCCTGCGGCGACGGGCGCGAACCCGCTGCTGGCCAGGATCGATCCCGCGCACGGGCGACGGCTGGCGGCGCTGCAGTGCGACCTGGTCTGGGCCACGACCTGGATGGACGACGCGAACGACTGCGTCGCGCCACGGCTCGGCCTGCCACGCTTGCCGGTGGTGCGCTGGCCTGAGCCGTCCGACGTCGATGCGCTGGACGCGTGGAACGGGCTGCACGGGAAGACCCGTACGCTCGTCGGCTGGGCGGCGGGGCGGCCGTTCGCCTGGGTCGACGACGAGCTCACCGACGCCGATCGGGCCTGGGTGGCCGCGCACCACCGCGGGCACGCCCTGCTCCAGCGCGTCGATCCCGGTCAGGGGCTCGGCGACGCCGACTACGCCGCTCTGGAGGAGTGGTCGCGCCGGGTGAGCGGCCTTTGACGCCTCACGACTGACTGCCCGGCTGGTCGGGGCGGAGGGCGCGGATCAGTACGGGCAGGGCGGCGAGCAGGGCGAGCCCGCGCAGCGCGCCCGCGACGAGGTACGGCGCGCGCAGCCCGAACGCGTGCGCCACCACGCCCCCGGCCAGCGCGCCCAGCGGGATCAGCCCCCAGCCGATCATCCTGTAGACGCTGTTCACCCGGCCGAGCAGCCCGGACGGCACGAGCTCCTGCCTGAGGCCGACGGTCACGATGTTCCACAGCATGATGACGAAGCCGTTGACCGCCAGCAGGACGCCGAGCACGATCGCGTCCGGGCTGAGCCCGATCCCGGCGAAGACGGCCGCGTTCGTGGCGAGGGCGGCGAGGAGGGCGGGCAGCGGCCCGATCATGGTGATGACCCGGGCGTTGACCAGGGCTCCGAGCAGACTGCCGACGGCGGCGCCGGCGAGCAGCAGGCCGTAGGCGCGCGCGCTGAGCCCCAGCGTCTGGGTCGCGAGGAGGGCGAGCGTCGCGTTGGCGAGCTGGCCGCAGAACGTGTTGACGCCGAGGAGGATCGCGAGTGTGCGCAGCAGGCGGTGCCGGGCCAGCCAGCGCAGCCCGTCCGCGATCTCCGCCCCCATCCGTAAACCGTGGGACGGCGAGTGGGCGCCGCGCCGCCGGGGCAGGGTGGCCAGCAGGGCGGCGGCCAGGGCGAGCGCGCCCGCCGCCAGCCCGTACGGCAGCGCCACCCCCACCGCGAACAGCAGGCTGCCGACCGGCGGCCCCGCGAACTGCAGGCCGATCGTGGTGATCGTCTGCTGGTGCCCGTTCGCCCGGTGCAGCAGCGGCCTGGCGACGAGGTCCGGCAGGATCGCCTGCGCCGCGTTGCCGAAGACGACCGCGCACGCCCCCAGCCCGAACGCCGCCACCACCAGCACCGGAATGCCGATCCGCCCGTACGCGGCCAGGATCGCGAGCACGCCGGCCAGCACCGCCTGGACCGCCTGCGCCCACCGCAGCAGGGCGACGCGGTCGTACCGGTCGACGAGCGCCCCGACCGGCAACGACAGCAGCAACCAGGGCAGATACGTCGCCGCGGCCACGAAGGAGACGAGCCGCGGATCGGTCGTGACCGCGACGGCCAGCAGCGGGACCACCGCCGCGAACACCCCGTCGCCGACGGCGCTGATCCCCGTCACCCACCAGAACCGCCAGTAGCGCCCGGACAAGCGAGGCTCGGTGTACGTCATCCCGGGATCTTCACGCGCCGAACCCGCGGCACGACACCATTTAGCCCAGCACTACATAATCAACTATGGCCCTGACGATCCGGCTCGGCGTGGACGAGCTGGCGGCAACCCGATTCGCGATCTCGCCGCTGTCGGAGACGGTGTCCTGCCTGCAGCAACTGGCCGACCTCGATCGGCAGGCGGCCAACCTGCCCTGGCTGCGCTGGGCGCTGGACAGCCTCGCCGCCGAGCCGCTCGACCTGTCGCACACGTGGCCGCTGCTCGTGAGCGACCGGCCGAACTGGCCGGAGTTCCTGGTGCCCGCCCCGTCCGGCGCCGGAACGTCCATCGACGAGGACCTGGCCGCCCTGCGGCGGACGACGGCGCGGCAGGTGCGGGTGAGCCTGCGAAGGGTGTTCGGCGCGAACCCTCCGGAACCCGTCGCGGCGCTGGCCGCCCGGCCGGCCGCGGGCCTGCGCGCGATCGCCGTGGAACTGCGCGCGGCGCACGACCGGCTCGTCGCGCCGCACTGGTCGCGCATCCGGGCCGTGCTCGACGCCGACGTGGTCCATCGCGCGAAGCAGTTCGCCGCGGGCGGCGCCGAGCGGCTGTTCGCCGACCTGCATCCGGATCTGCGCTGGCGCGACGGCCGGCTGATGCTGGGCGGAGAGCGCTGGCAGGCCGAGGGCGTCGTGGATCGCGGTCCCGGCGGGCTGGTCCTCATGCCGGTCGCCATCGGCTCGTCGTACGTGCTGATCAAGAAGCGGACGTCCACGCAGACCACCGTGCGCTACCCGGCGCGAGGCGTCGGGACGCTGTGGACGGCGGGTACGCGGGCGCCGGCGGGCAGCACGGTCAGGCTGCTCGGCCGGGCGCGCGCGGAGCTGCTGGAGGCGCTGCGCTCTCCCGCGACGACGACGGACCTGGCCCGCGCGCTCGGCGTGACGCCGAGCGCGGTGTCGCAGCACCTCGGCGTCCTGCGCGAGAACGGGCTCGTCACGCGGGAGCGCTGCGGGCGCAACGTCCTGTACCTGATGACTCCGCTCGGAGCGTCCTTGTGCGGCCACCGGCCCTGACCACTACCGGAGCAAGGCTGTTCGTGGGCGGGCTGCTCACGTACGTGGCGACCGGACCCGAGGCATGGAGCGACCTGTAGCGGGTCAGTCGGTGCCGAACTCCATCGCGGCGTGGTCGAGCAGCGCCTCGTCGTCGGGGACCTCGCCGCGGGAGGCGATCGCCTCGGCCCCGCCCTCCGGCATCTCGCCGATCAGCCCGGTCGAGGCGGCCGGCGCGGCGACGATCAACGTCGGGTGCGGGCCGCCGAGCAGGCCGAGCCCGGCGTACTGCTCCAGCTTGGCGCGCGTGTCGGCGATGTCGAGGTTGCGCATGGTGAGCTGGCCGATGCGGTCGACCGGCCCGAACGCGGAGTCCACAGTCCGTTCCATGGACAGCTTGTCCGGGTGGTAGCTGAACGCCGGCCCTGACGTGGACAGGATGGAGTAGTCCTCGCCGCGCCGCAGCCGCAGCGTCACCTCGCCGGTGACCGCGGTGCCGACCCAGCGCTGCAGCCCCTCGCGCAGCATCAGCGCCTGCGGGTCCAGCCAGCGGCCTTCGTACAGGAGGCGGCCCAGCCGGCGGCCGTCGCTGTAGTAGCTGGCGAGGGTGTCCTCGTTGTGAATCGCGTTGACCAGCCGCTCGTAGGCGGCGTGCAGCAACGCCATCCCCGGCGCCTCGTAGATGCCACGGCTCTTGGCTTCGATGATCCGGTTCTCGATCTGGTCGGACATGCCCAGGCCGTGCCGGCCGCCGATGGCGTTGGCCTCCAGGACCAGATCGACGGCGGAGGCGAACTCCTTGCCGTCGATCGTCACCGGCCGGCCCTGCTCGAAGGCGATCGTGATGTCCTCGGTGGGGATCTCGACGTCGGGGTCCCAGGACCGGACGCCCATGATCGGCTCGACGATCTCGATGCCCGCGTCGAGGTGCTCCAGAGACTTGGCCTCGTGGGTGGCGCCCCAGATGTTCGCGTCGGTGGAGTAGGCCTTCTCCGTGCTGTCCCGATAGGGCAGGCGGCGGTCGAGCAGCCACTCGGACATCTCCGTACGGCCGCCGAGCTCGCCCACGAAGTCGGCGTCCAGCCACGGCTTGTAGATCCGCAGGGAGGGGTTGGCGAGCAGGCCGTAGCGGTAGAACCGCTCGATGTCGTTGCCCTTGAAGGTCGAGCCGTCGCCCCAGATCTGCACGCCGTCCTCGAGCATGGCGCGTACGAGCAGGGTGCCCGTGACGGCCCGCCCGAGCGGGGTGGTGTTGAAGTAGGTACGGCCGCCGGACCGGATGTGGAACGCCCCGCAGGCCAGGGCCGCGAGCCCTTCCTCCACGAGGGCGGCCCGGCAGTCGACCAGCCGGGCGATCTCCGCGCCGTACGCGGTGGCGCGACCGGGGACCGAAGCGATGTCGGGCTCGTCGTACTGGCCGATGTCAGCGGTGTAGGTGCACGGGACGGCACCTTTCTCGCGCATCCATGCGACCGCTACCGAGGTGTCGAGACCGCCAGAGAAGGCGATGCCGACACGTTCACCGACAGGCAGAGAATTGAGCACCTTGGACACGAGTAGAAGTATATACATAGCAATGCATGGCCATGCAATGCGGGTGCCTGCCGAACATGAAGTGATGTTCACGAATACTCATGGACCCCGATGACAGGCCTGCGACGGCTCAGCTCAGCAGCTCGCGGGCCAGCGCCTCGCGCCACCACCGCTCGACCCGGTCCGGCGGCCAGCCGCGTTCGGCGGTGAGCGTGGTGTAGACGTCGATGCTGCACAGGCCCGCGTAGACGTCGGCGGCCGCAGGCACGTCGAGCCCCGCGCGAAGGACGCCGGGCGCCCAGGAGGAGAACACCGTCGTGCGGGTCCCGTCGGCCCGCGCGCGCCCGTCGCGGTAGACGGTGGCCAGCTCAGGCTCGGTACGCCCGGCCTCGCGCAGCAGCATGATGACGTCCCCCGCGCGCTCGTACAGGCGCCGGTCGAAGCCGGCCATCGCGGCGAGCTGCCGGCGGGGATCGGCCTCGGCCGCCTCCAGCTCCGCGAGCTGCTGGGCCAGGTCGGCCGACAGATCGGCGGCGTCCGCCAGCGCCCGGGTCAGCCCGGCCTTGTTGCCGTACACCGAATAGACCGTCGGCACGGAGACCCCGGCCTCGCGCGCCACGTCGCGCACGGTCGTCGCGGCCCAGCCCCGCTCCGTGAAGAGCCGGCGGGCGGCGCGGGCGATCTCGGCGCGGGTCTCCAGCGCCTGCGTCGTACGGCGCAACGAGTCGTAACGGCGCTGGACCGTCTCTTCCCCCATGACTCGCCACCTTAAAGGGTTTACGCTACTTATATTCAATATAAGCTACGTAAACGGAGGCACCACCATGCGCTTCTCCCGGATCAGCGGCATCGCCGCCGTCGGGTTCGCCACGACGATCGTGGGCGCCAACCTGATCATGGCTCCGGCCGGAATGCCGGTCACGGGGGCCGGAATCGACGAGGTCAACGCCTTCTTCGGCGCGAACGGCCACATCGTCGGCCTCGGCACCGCCCTCACTCCCCTCGCCTGGGTGCTGGCCACCGTGTTCGGCGCGGGCGCGGTCGCCGTGATGTGGACCTCCGAACGCGCGCGCGGCGAGGCCTGGTCCCTGGTCGGCTTCACTGGCCTGATCCTGCAGAACGCCACGTTCGCCGGCGTCAGCGCGGGCCGCCTCGCCCTGGCCAGGACGGCCCCCGCCGACCCTGGGGCGACCCCGGCGCTGTGGGCGTGGCACGACGCGGTGTTCACGCTCAACGGCACGTTCCTGGCGATCGCCCTCGTCGGCCTGTCGATGGCCGGCCTCCGCACGAAGCTCATCCGCCCCTGGCACGGCGTGCTGGGGTTCGTGGCGGCCGCGCTCCAGCTCACGTCCGCCTGCCTCGCCTTCGTGATCATGCGGGCGGAGGGCCCGCTCGGCCTCATCGGCCTGACGGGCTGGCTGCTCTGGGTGGTCTGGATCGTCCTGTACGGCGTCCGCCTGATCCGGGCCACGTAAGGCCCGGACCCCGTACGCCGGCTCAGACGGTGATCACGACCTTGCCCTTGGCGTGTCCGCGCTCGACGTACCCGACGGCCTCGGAGATCCGGTCCAGCGGGTAGGTCCGGTCGATGACCGGGCGGATCCTGCCGGATTCGATCAGCTCGCCGAGTGCCGCGAGGTCGGCCTTGCGCGCCCTGGCCAGGAAGAACAGCAGCCGCTGCGGCACCACCAGGGAGAGCAGCACCACCTTGAGCATCCCGATCACCGGGCCGAGCCACAGCCCCTCGAAGGGGGCCGCTTCCACGAAGACGCCCTTGCGGGCGAGGACGCGCCTGTTCTCGGTGATGGTCCGGTTCGCCACCAGGTCGAACACGATGTCGTAGCGCTTGCCCGTGCGGGTGTAGTCCTGCTTGGTGTAGTCGATGACGTGGTCGGCGCCCAGCGACCGGACCAGCTCCACGTTCGGCGTGCTGCACACGCCGGTCACCTCGGCTCCCAGCGCCTTGGCGATCTGCACCGCCATCGTCCCCACGCCCCCGGCCGCGCCGTTGATCAGCACCTTGTGACCGGGACGGACGCGTCCCTTGTCGCGCAGCCCTTGCAGGGCGGAGATCGCTCCCTGCGAGACGGCCGCCGCCTGCTCGAAGGTCAGGCCGGCCGGCTTCTTGAGGATCATGGCGTCCTGGGGGAAGACGGCGTACTCGGCGAAGGACGCGCTGCGTGCCTTGAGCGGGACGCCGCTGCCGCCGTAGACCTCGTCGCCCGGCCGGAACTCGGTGACGTTCTTGCCCACCGCCTCGACGCAGCCCGCGACGTCGTTGCCCAGCGCGTTGACCTTGGGGCGCGACAGGCCCATCTGCAGGCGGGCGAAGTAGGGGGCGCCCCGCATGCCGTGCCAGTCCAATGGGTTGACCGCGGCGGCCCGTACCCGGATCAGCACGTCGTCGTCGCCGACGGCGGGCACGTCGGCGTCCTCGACCTGGAGGACCTCGGGCGGTCCGTAAGCGTAGAAGCGGACCGCCTTCATGGTGCCGGGAGGGGGTCCGGGCTCGACACGGCTGACCCCCGCTTGCTGCATCGCTGCTTTCTCAGCCATGTCTCTCAGCGTCGGGCAGCACGCCGCTCGGCGAAATCACGGAAATTCGTGATTATTCGTGATTTCGTGGGCCCAGCCGCGCGGCGCGCCGGTAGTAGTGTCCGAGCCATCATGGCCAGACCCCCGCGCCGCCTGGGAAACCTGCCGGCTGAGGCGACCAGCTTCGTCGGCCGCCGCCGCGAGCTCACGGAGGTCAGGAAGCGGCTCACCGAGGCCCGTCTGATCACCCTCGCCGGGCCGGGCGGAGTGGGCAAGACGCGCCTCGCGATCCGGCTGGCGAACACCCTCGGGCGCGCGTTCACCGGCGGCGCGTGGCTGGTCGAGCTGGCCGAGGTACGGGACTCCGCGCTGGTCGGCGACGCCGTCATGGCCGCGCTCGACCTGCGGGACCAGGCCGCGGCCACGCCCTCGTCCGTGCTGCTGTCGTACTTGCGGGACAAGAGGCTGCTGCTGGTGGTGGACAACTGCGAGCACCTGCTGGCGGCCACCGCCGGGCTGGTCGCGGACGTCCTGCGGGCCGCACCGGGCGTACGGGTGATCGCGACGAGCCGGGAGCCGCTGTCGGTGCCTGGGGAGCACGTGGTCCCCGTGCCGTCACTCGACCTGCCGCGCGCCGGCCTGCCGCTCGCGGGGCTGCGGCAGAACGAGGCGGTCATGCTGTTCGCGGCGCGGGCCGCGGCGGCGTCCGGGGCGTTCGAGCTGACCGCGGCGAACCAGGCGGCCGTGGCCGACCTCTGCCGCCGCCTCGACGGCCTGCCGCTGGCGATCGAGCTGGCCGCCGTACGGACGCGGGTCCTGAGCGCCGAGCAGATCCTCGGCCGCCTGGCCGACCGGTTCGGCCTGCTCACCGGCGGCGGGCGGGCCGCGCTCCCCCGCCACCAGACGCTGCGCACGACCATCGACTGGAGCCACGACCTGCTGACGGCGGGCGAGCAGGCGCTGCTGCGGCGGCTGTGCGTGTTCGCGGGGCGGTTCACGCTGGAGGACATCGAGGCGGTATGCGCGTACGGGGACGACGTGTCCGCGCTGGACCTGCTGTCCTCGCTCGTCGACAAGTCCCTGGTGCTGAAGGAGGACGTCAGGGGCCTGGCCTGCTACCGCCTGCACGAGACGATGCGCGAGTACGCCGTGCTCAGGCTGCGCGAGGCCGGCGAGCAGGAGGCGCTCGGGCGCCGATACGCCGGCTACTACACCGCTCGATGCCGGCGCGACGCGGCCACGGCCCGGCAGCGGCTCGCCGAGTGGCTCGACTGGATGGACCTGGAGATCGACAACCTCCGATCGGTCCTCCGTGGCTGCCTGACCGGCGGAGACCCCGGCCGCGGCCTGTCCCTGATGTACGCCATCGGCTACTACTGGGTCACCCGTGCCGTCAACGAGGGCGTCCGATGGCTCGACGAGCTGCTCGCATCCGGCGGCGGTCCGCAGGAGCGGGCCCAGGGGTGGTTCATGCGCGGCTTCCTGGCCGTGCTGCAGTCGGACGCGGCAGCCGCCAGACCGGCGCTCGACGCGGCGGTGACCTGCGCGCGGGAGTCCGGGCCGGCGCCCGCGCTCGGGCCCGTGCTGGCGCAGTCGCTCTCGCTGGCCTCGATCGCCGCGGCCATGGCGGGCGACCGTCAGGCGGCCGATCGGCTGGCCGGCGAGGCGCACGTCGTCACGACGGGTCTCGGCGACGACGCCGCCACGCTCATGTTCCTGCAGTCGCGGGCGCTCGTCGGCCTGTTCGACGGGGATCTCGACGTGGTCAGAGCCGTGTCGGCGGAGGGCGTACGCCTCGGCCGGGCGACGGGTGACCTCTACAGCCTCGACATGATGCTGGTGAACCTGGGCGCCGCCACGCTGATCGCCGGCGACTTCGACGAGGCGGAGCCGCTGCTCACCGAGGCGTTGCGGATCGCGTACCGGATCGACGACCGGGTCGGCCAGTACGTCCTGCTCGACGCCCTGGGCTGCCACGCCGCGGGCACCGGCCAGGCGCGGCGGGCGGCGCGGCTGCTGGGGGCGGCAAAGACCGTACGGGCAGGGGCCGGGGCGAGCATCCTCCCCTACCTCGCGCCCTTGCTGGCCGGGGCCGAGGAGGCGGGGGTGGCGGCGCTCGGAGCGTCCGGATTCGCGGCCGAGTTCGCGGCGGGAGAACGCCTGAGCAGGGACGCCGCCGTCGCGCTGGCGCTCGGGGAGCCGGCTCCGGAGTCCGTGGCGGCGGCGGAGGAATCGCCGCTCGGCCGGCGGGAGGCCGAGGTGGCGCGGCTGGTCGCCGACGGGCTCAGCAACAAGCAGATCGGCGCCCGCCTGTTCATCTCCGAGCACACGGTGGACAGCCACGTCCGCAGCATCCTGAACAAGCTCGGCGTCAACTCACGGGCGCAGATCGCCGCCTGGATGGCATCGTCGAGCCAGTAGGGGCAACCGCACGCCGCCGATCTCCAGCACCGCCGTCATAACGAATGTCCATGATTGTCATCGACCCCCCGGTACGGCTCCGCGCGGGTAGCCGGCCAGCGCGTCCTTCTCCCGCAACGCCCGCAACTCGGCACGCGACAGCGCCGTGGTGACCAGCCCGGGACCGGTCGCGGCCTGCGTCAGCCGGGTCCCGTCCGGGTGCCAGGCCCCGCTGCCACCGCACGACACCCAGCCGGACCCGGTGCCCGCGTGGTTCGCGGCCACCGCGAACATCCGGTGGTCCATCGCCCGCGCCGCGAAGTGCAGGTCCAGGCGGCGCGTCTCCGCCGTCGTGTAGAGGACCGACCCGGCGTAGACCTCGGCGCCCTGGCGGGCCGCGTCCGCGGCGTGGCCGGGCACGCCCGCGTCGTAGCAGACGGCGAGCGCGACCTGCCAGCCGCCGACGTCGAGGAGCCGCCCGGGGCCCGCGGGCTCGAAGAGGTCACGCTCGCGGCCGTGCAGGTTGCGCTTGCCGTGAACGTGCAGCTCCCCGTCCGGCAGCGCGGCCAGGGAGGCGATCCAGCCGGCGGCGCCCGTCTCGCGGTAGGCCCCGCCGACCACCGCCGTCACCTGGAGGTCCCTGGCGGCCTCGCGTACGACGTCGAGCCGCGGGTCGTCCTTCGTCACCCAGGCCGTGGGATCGGCGAAGAGGTCCAGGTCATAGCCCACGAGGGACAACTCGGGGAACACGACCAGCCCGGCCCCCGCGTCGGCGGCCACGGCGAGCGAGGCCGCCGCCGCACGGGCGTTGGCCCGCACGTCGCCTGGCTGGGAGGAGGTCTGGGCGGCTGCCACGATCAACGTCTCTGACGACACGGACGCATCGTAACGCCCGGCCGCCGGCGCGTGGCCGGTCACCCGATCATGCCTCCGAGGCGGCCCTCCAGCGTCAGCAGCAGGTCGGCCAGCAGGTCGGCGAGCTGGCGCTCCCGCTCGGCGGGCAGGCCGGACAGCAGCGCGGTCTCGTATTCGAGCTGTTCGGGCATCAGCCGCATGATGAAGTCCCGGCCCGGCTCGGTGAGCGACAGATGGGCCACCCGGCGGTCCCGGTCGTCGACGCGCCTGGCGACCAGGCCGAGCTCCTCCAGGCGCTTGATCCGCTTGGTCACCGCCGCGCCCGAGGCGAACGTCTCCCTGGCCAGCCTGCCGGGCGTCAGCTCGCCGCCGACCCTGAGCAGGGCGCAGAGAAGATCGAACTCCGCCCGGTTCACGCCGGCCCGCCCCAGCGGGGCGTCGGTGGCGTGCTGCAGGAGCGCGGCGCACCGGTTGAGCCGGCCGATGACGGCGATCGTGTCGAGGTCGGCGTCTGGAAGGACCTCCCGCCACTGACGCAGCGCGACCGCCACGGCGTCCTCCACGGGCTCGGTCCTTCCTGCACGGCGGTTCGGGTGGGACTGATCGTACGCGCCACAACGAACGGCCGGTCCGCTCGGTGGTGGCGGGTCAGGGCGTCAGTTCGGCGAGTCGATGGTGCCCGGCGCGTTCGGCGGCGGCGATGCGTTCGTGGGGCAGCGCCGCGCTCCACCATTCGCCCGCCGCGGTGTCGGCGGTTTCGCGCAGCTCCACGAGGGCGGTGCGGAGCCGGCCGCGGGCGACTCCGCGCTCAGCGGGCGGCGGGGCTTCCTGCGCCACGGCCAGCTCCAGGCGGCCGAGCCCGTCGCGTACCCGCTGGGCAGCCCGCCTATCGGGCAGGAGCGCGCAGGCCAGGAGCCCGGCGGCGGCACCCACGCAGGTGTCCAGCCAGCGGTCCGCCACGAGCACGGGCACCGGCTGCGCCCCCGCGAACTCGGTCATCAGGATCGCCATCGGCGTGACGAACACGCTGCCCAGCCAGTAGTTGCGGGTGACGGCCGCCTCCGTGACGAACTGCATCGCGAGGACCGTCACGATCAGCGCGAGCGCGCCCAGCCTGGTGACCGGCACGAGCAGGGTGAACAGGGCGACACCCACCAGGTTCCCGACCACACGCTGGAGCGCGCGGCTCCAGGACAAGGTGGTGTTGGCGGCGAACACGGCCGCGGCGGTCACGACAGCCCAGTACGGGCGGCCCACCCCGAGCCCCATCGACGCCCATCCCGCCGCAGCCGCACCTCCTGACACCATCAACACCACCCGCCACCTGCGCACCACCTCCGAGAGCAGGCAGCGAATCGTCCGGCGCCCAGGACGCCCTTCCTCGGCCGCGACCCCCGCCAGCTCCGCCCGCTCAGCCGCCGCCGTACGGGGATCGGCCGGTGACGGCTCAGGCAGCCGCCGGCCCTTACGCAACTCGCGAGCAACCCCGGCCAGCCGATCAGCTTCCGCCAAGAGTTCCTGCGCCGGCACGCGCTGGTTGTCCACCGAGGCCAGTGCGGCGGCTGACTCGGCTCGGACCAGCAGCCGCCGCAGCTCCTGGCGGCGGTCGGCGGTGCCGGAGCGCAGCAGCGTCTGCCAGGCGGCGTTGACAGCCGCCGCAGCCGCGTGACGGGCCTGATGCAGCTCGTCTCTCACGCCCCCACGCCCAGCGACCGCGCGGGCGGGGCCGCCACCCTCGTACGCCCGCAGCAGCCGCGCAGCCGACTCCAGGGCCCGGGCCACCGCGATCCGCTCGGGTCCGTCGGGCCGGATCAGGCCTGGAGCCATCCCCACCGCCCACGCCACGGCCCCGCCCAGCACCCCGAGCCCCAGGTGCATGGGGACGTCGGCGAGGTGTTGCGGGACGAAGGCGGCGCTGGCCGCGATGAACGTGAGCACCACGTTCCCCGGCGGCCCGATCCTGGTCGCGTCGCACACCGCCTTGTGCAGCCCGGCCAGGAGCGCGGCCACCGCCACCCGGATGGCGATCGAGTCGGTGAGCGCGGCCGTGACGAGCGCGACCCCCGTGCTCGACAGCATTCCCAGCGTCACCCACGCCAGCGCCCTGGCCCGGGCGGCGTACGGCAGGCCGTGGCCGTACAGGGCGCACATCGAGCCGGCCGCGGCGTACAGCACCAGGTCCAGCCGCCCGGCCAGGTACAACGGCAGCAGCACGAGCGCGAGCGCGGCGACGGCGCTCAGCGCGGGCTTGTGCCAGATGTCACCAAGCGGCGACAGGCGCAGGGCAGCACGAACGGGCAGGCGGACACGGGGCTGGTCGAAGGGTAGGGCACTCACCCCTGAAGTTTAGCAAGTGTTTTACTCGTAAAACAAATAGTAACCCCAGCTCAGCGCCGTAGCCGGCCGGCGAGCATGACGACGGGGGCGACCGCCAGGAGCAGCGCGAGCGCGGCGTACCCATGGGCGAGCGTGGCCACGGTGGCGACGCCGGCCACCAGGAGCGGGCCGCCCGCGTCCCCGAGCTCGCGCCCGAGCTCGGCCGTCCCCATCGTCTGCCCGAGCCGTTCCCGTGGGGTCGAGGCGGCCAGGGCCGCGAAGCCGAGCGGGGTGATGAGCCCCGTGCCCGCGCCGATCAGCACGGCCGCGGCCAGCAGCCCGGCCAGGCCCGGCAGCAGGGCGCAGGCCAGCCCCGCGGCGGCGACGGCCAGGCCCAGGCCGAGCCCGGAACGGGTGGTGATCCGGCCCGCGTCGAAAGCACGCCCGGCGACCGGCTGGACCACGGCGGCGCAGGCGGCCAGGACCGACACCGCGGCGCCCGTGGCCACCGGGCCCAGGCCCGCGACGGCGCCGGTGACCGGCAGGAAGCCGACTCCGACCGACAGCGCGGCGGTGGCGGCGGCCAGAGCGGCCGTCGGCTGCCAGAAGGTCCGCTCGGCCAGCCGCCGCCCCAGGTCCACTACGGTCTGCCGGGTCCTGGGCAGCGGCGGTACGGCCGGCACCGCCAGCGCGGCCCACCCCGCCACAGCCACCGCGAGCACCGCCATCACCGCGAACAGCAGCCGCAGTCCCCCCGCCCACACCAGCACGCCGCCGAGCAGCGGGCCCAGCGTGTAGCCGAGACTCTTGTAGAAGCCGTAGCCGCCGAATGCCCGGCCGTGCCTGGCCGCCGGGCTGAGCCGGGCGACCAGGGCGGAGGCCGACGGGGAGAACGCCGACGCGGCGGCGCCCTGGCCGAGCCTGGCCGCCCACAGCCAGCCGGAGCTGTCGGCGACGGCGTACAGGGCGGAGGCCGCGGCGAAGGCGACCAGGCCGCCGAGCAGCACCGGCCGCGCGCCTATCCGGTCGGCCAGCGTGCCGAAGAGCGGCTTGAGCAGCACTTCCGCGCCGTCATACAGCGCCAGCAGCCCGCCGAGCACCAGCAGCGAGGTCACCGCCTCCGAGGAGGGACCGCCCAGACTGGCCGCGACGCCGTGCGCGCCGAACGCCGTGGTGAACCCGGCCGCGTAGAGCGGCCACAGCCGCCGCCCCGGGTGTTCGTCAGCAGGCGGACGACCGGCCACAGCACCTCCAGCACGCTCTTTTACCGCCCAGAATGTAACAGGCCGGGTCAGGGGGTGAAGCGGTAGCCCATCCCTGGTTCGGTGATCAGGTGGGCGGGGCGGGCCGGGTCGCGTTCGAGCTTGCGGCGGAGCTGGGCCAGGTACTGGCGCAGGTAGTGGGTCTCCTTGACGTAGTTGGCGCCCCAGACCTCGGTGAGGAGCTGGCGCTGGCTGATCAGCTTGCCGGGGTGGCGCAGGAGCAGCTCCAGGATGTGCCATTCGGTGGGCGTGAGCCGCACGTCGCCGGAGACCGTCTTGCTGGTCAGGTCGACGACGTGGTCGCCGACCCGGACGCTGGCCAGCTCGGCCTCCTGGACGGCGGCCCGCCGGGTGACGGCCCGTACGCGGGCCAGCAGTTCGTCGATCCCGAACGGCTTGGTGACGTAGTCGTCGGCGCCCGCGTCCAGGGCCTCGATCTTGTCCTGGTTCCCGGCCCGGCCGGACAGCACGATGATCGGGATCGTGGTCCAGCCGCGCAGGCCGTGGATGACGTCCACGCCATCGAGGTCGGGCAGCCCCAGGTCGAGGATGACCAGGTCGGGAGCGGCGTCCACGGCCGCGCGCAGGGCGGAGCCGCCGTCGGCCGCCACGGCGACGTCGTAGTGGCGCGCCGCCAGGTTGATGCGCAGCGCGCGCAGGATCTGCGGCTCGTCGTCGACGACGAGGATGCGCGTCACAGCGTCGCCTCCCTGTCCTGGATCGGGGCTGGGGTCGGGGCCGAGGCTAGGGTCGGGGGCCGCGGGGGGATCCGTGGCGCGATCGGCAAGGTCAGGATCATCGTGAGACCTCCACCTGGTGTCTCTTCCGGAACGAGCGTGCCGCCCATCGCCTCGGCCAGCCCGCGCGACAACGCCAGCCCCAGCCCGACGCCGGAGTGGTTGTCACGGTCACCGAGCCGCTGGAACGGCTGGAACACCCGGTCATGCGCCTCCGCCGGGATGCCGGGACCACGGTCGATGACGCGGATCTCCACGTGCTGGCCGTGCCAGCTCGCCGTGATGAGCACCGTCTTGCCGGGCGGGCTGTAGCGGACCGCGTTCGCCATGAGGTTGACCAGGACGCGTTCGAGCAGGGCGGGGTCGGCGAGGATCTCGGGCAGTTCGACGGAGATGTCGCCTTCCACGCGGTCGTGCAACGGGCCGAGGTCGTCGACGGCACGCGGGACGACCTCCTCCAGGGCCAGCGGCTGCGGCGTGACCCCGAGGACGCCGGCCTGCAGGCGGCTCATGTCGAGCAGGTTCGCCACCAGCCGGTCCAGCTTGTCGAGCGACTCCCCGGCGGTGGCCAGCAGCTCGGCGCGGTCACGAACGCTCCAGGCGACCTCGGTGTTGCCCAGGCTCTCGACGGCGGCCTTGGCGGAGGCGAGCGGGGTGCGCAGGTCGTGGCTGACGGCGGCGAGCAGCGCGGTGCGCATCTTGTCCGCCTCGGCCAGCGGGCGCGCCTGCTCGGCCGCCTGCTGGAGGCGTTCCTGGCGCAGCGCGACGGCCGCCTCGGCGGCGAACGCCTCCAGCACCGTACGGCCGGCGGCGTCCAGCGGCCCGCCCTGGGCGGCCAGGATCATGTCGTCGTCGATGACCACGTCGGTGTCGGACTGCCCAGGGCAGGTGGACGGCGCGCCGCCGGAGGTGGCCACGATCCGCCAGGCGTCGGGATCCGAGCGGTGGTCGGGGGTGCGGCCGCTCTCCGGGCGGCGTTCGAGCAGGGTGACCGAGGTCAGGCCGAACGTCTCCCGGGTCCGCTCCAGCAGCGATGACACCGCGGCCTGGCCGCGCAGGACGTGCCCGGCCAGCGTGGACAGCAGCTCGGCGTCCGCGGCGGCGCGGGCGGCCTCCCGCGTACGGCGGGCCGCGATGTCCACGATCGTGCTGACCGCCGCGGCCACCAGCACGAACACGACCAGCGCGAACAGGTTCTCCGGATCGGAGATGGTGAACTCGCCGACCGGCGGGGTGAAGAACCAGTTGATCAGCAGCGACCCGCCGATCGCCGCGGTGATGGCCGGCCACATGCCGCCCGCCAGCGCCACGCCGACGGTCAGGCAGAGGAAGAACAGGATCTCGCTGGGCAGCGACAGCACGTCGCGGAACGGCGCCAGCGCGGCGGTCAGCAGGGGCATCCCGGCCACGGAGAGCGCCCAGCCGCTCAGCCGCCTGGTGCGGGTCAGCGCGGCCCTGGAGCGAGCCGGTCGGCGGCCCTTCCTGGCCTCGTCGTGAGTGATCATGTGGACGTCGATGGAGCCGGAGCGGGCCGTGGTCTCGACGCCGACGCCGCGTGCGAAGATCTGCGCGAACCGGCCCCTGCGGGAGGCGCCGAGGACGAGCTGGGTGGCGTTCACGCCGCGGGCGAAGTCGAGCAGCGCGCGCGGGATGTCGTCGCCGACGACCTGGTGATAGCTGCCGCCCATGCTCTCGACCAGGGTGCGCTGGCGGGCCAGGCCGGCCGGGTCGGCGCCGGCCAGCCCGTCGGCGCTGGTGACGTGGACGGCCAGCAGGTCGGCGCCCTTGGTGCGGGCGGCGATGCGGGCGGCCCTGCGTACCAGCGTGTCGCCCTCGGGGCCGCCGGTGAGCGCGACCACCACGCGCTCGCGGGCCTCCCAGGTGGTGGCGATGCCGTGGTCGGCGCGGTAGCGGTCGAGCTGGTCGTCGACCTTGCCGGCGACCCACAGCAGGGCCAGCTCGCGCAGCGCGGTGAGGTTGCCGACGCGGAAGTAGTTCGACAGGGCCGCGTCCACCTTGAGCGGGGCGTACACGTTGCCGTGGGCCATCCGGCGGCGCAGCGCCTCCGGGGACATGTCGACCAGCTCGACCTGGTCGGCCCGGCGTACCACCTCGTCGGGCACGGTCTCGCGCTGCGGCACGCCGGTGATCTCCTGGACGACGTCGTTGACCGACTCCAGGTGCTGGATGTTGACGGTCGAGACGACGTCGATCCCGGCGTCGAGGATCTCGTCCACGTCCTGCCAGCGCTTGGCGTGGCGCGAGCCGGGGACGTTCGTGTGGGCGAGCTCGTCGATCAGCGCCACCTTGGGCGCCCGCTCGATGACGGCGGCCACGTCCAGCTCGGCGAAGGTGGTCCCCCGGTAGGCGATGTTCGTGCGGGGGATCACCTCCATGCCCTCCAGCAGGGCGGCGGTGCGGGCGCGGCCGTGGGTCTCGACGAAACCCACGACCACGTCCCGGCCGCGCTCCAGCCCGCGGCGGCCCTCGCCGAGCATCGCGTACGTCTTGCCGACCCCGGGCGCCGCCCCGAGGTAGACCCGCAGGCGGCCCCGGGTCATGAGCGGTCGAGCGCCAGGTTGAGTTCGAGCACGTTGACGGCGGGCTCGCCCATGAAGCCCAGCGCCCGGCCGGTGGTGTGCGCGCCGATCAACGCCTTGACCTGGTCGGGTGCCAGCCCGCGCTCCTTGGCCACGCGGGGCGCCTGAAGCTCGGCGTAGGCCACCGAGATGTGCGGGTCGAGGCCGGAGCCGCTGGCCGTGACCGCGTCGGCCGGTACGTCCACCGTGGACACGTCCCCGCGCACGGGCACGGTCCGGCCGGCCGCGTAGTCCTCGCCCGGCTTGCCGCACTCGACCTTCAGCCCCTGGTAGGCGGCCGTGAAGGGGGTCGCGGGGCACGCCTGGTTGACGCTGACGGCCCGGTCGGGGAAGACCTTGAGCACCGCGCCGACCCCGTCGGAGGTGCAGTACGGCCGGGCGCCGCTGACGCCCTCCAGCTCGCCGGCCGCCTTGGAACGGGCGCAGACCTGGGTCAGCAGCGACTGCTTGCCCTCGTCCGCCCCGTTGGGCAGCACGTCGATGACGTCTTCGGGGCCGAGGTTGCTGGCGCCGGTCGAGGTCGGGTCGTAGCCGTCGCCCGCCGCCGACGGACGCGACTGGAAGTACTTCCTGACCGGGTTGCCGTCGGCGTCGGTGAAGGACTGGCCGATCAGCGAGCTGCCGTGCCCGCCCTTGACCATGGAGCCGTTCGCCTTGCCGTTGAACAGCGCCTGGGCGACACCGGTGGTGACCAGCGGATAGACCAGGCCGAGCAGCACGGTCAGGACGGCGACCGCCCTGAGAGCGGCTATGTGCTGGCGCAGCCAGCTGGGTAGACGTTCCATTTAAGACATCCCCGGAAGGAACTGGATCAGCAGGTCGATGACTTTGATGCCGAGGAACGGCGCGACGATGCCGCCCAGGCCGTAGACGTACAGGTTGCGGGACAGGAGCTTGGAGGCGCTGGAGGGCCGATATCGGACGCCTCGCAGCGAGAGCGGGATCAGCGCGACGATGATGATCGCGTTGAAGATGACCGCGGCCAGGATCGCGGACTGCGGGCTGGCCAGGCGCATGATGTTGAGGGCGTCCAGGCCCGGGTAGACGGCCGCGAACATGGCCGGGATGATCGCGAAATACTTGGCGATGTCGTTCGCGATCGAGAACGTGGTCAGCGCGCCCCGCGTGATCAGCAGTTGCTTGCCGATCTCGACGATCTCGATGAGCTTGGTCGGGTTGGAGTCGAGGTCGACCATGTTCCCGGCTTCCTTGGCGGCGCTGGTGCCGGTGTTCATGGCCACGCCGACGTCCGACTGGGCCAGGGCGGGGGCGTCGTTGGTGCCGTCGCCGGTCATCGCGACCAGCCGGCCGCCTTCCTGCTCCTTCCTGATCAGCGCCAGCTTGTCCTCAGGCGTGGCCTCGGCCAGGAAGTCGTCCACCCCGGCCTCGTCCGCGATGGCCTTGGCGGTCAGCGGGTTGTCTCCGGTGATCATCACCGTCCTGATGCCCATCCGGCGCATCTCGTCGAACCGCTCGCGCATGCCCTGCTTGACCACGTCCTTGAGATGAATCACCCCCAGCACACGGCCCTTCTCCGCGACGACCAGCGGGGTGCCACCGGACGCCGAGATGCCGTCCACGATGTGACCGATCCCGTCGGTGGGATGCCCACCGTGGTCGCGCACCCACTTCATCACCGCCGTGGCCGCGCCCTTACGGACCTCGCGGCCCTCCAGATTGACCCCGGACATGCGGGTCTGCGCCGTGAACTGCACCCACTCGGCGCCGTGGATCTCGCGCTCGCGCAGGCCGTAGCGCTCCTTGGCGAACACCACGATCGAGCGGCCCTCAGGGGTGGCATCGGCCAGGCTGGACAGCTGCGCCGCCTCCGCCAGCTCCTGCTCGGTGACGCCGTCCACCGGGACGAACTCGGCCGCCTGCCGGTTGCCCAGCGTGATCGTGCCGGTCTTGTCCAGCAGCAGCGTGGACACGTCGCCGGCCGCCTCGACCGCGCGGCCCGACATGGCCAGCACGTTGCGCTGCACCAGCCGGTCCATGCCCGCGATGCCGATGGCCGACAGCAACGCCCCGATCGTGGTCGGGATCAGGCAGACCAGCAGCGAGACCAGCACCACGCCGGTGACGCCGTTCCCGTCGAGCGCGAGCGAATCCGGCACGCCCGGGTTGATGAGCTTGGAGTAGATGGCCAGCGGCTGCATGGTGACGGTGGCGGCCAGGAAGATGATCGTCAGTGCGGCCAGCAGGATGTTGAGCGCGATCTCGTTCGGCGTCTTCTGCCGGTTCGCGCCCTCGACCAGGGCGATCATGCGGTCGATGAAGCTCTCACCGGGCTTCTGGGTGATCTGTACGACGATCCGGTCCGACAGCACCTTCGTCCCGCCGGTCACGGCAGAGCGGTCGCCGCCCGACTCGCGGATGACGGGAGCGGACTCGCCGGTGATGGCCGACTCGTCCACCGAGGCGATGCCGTCGATCACGTCGCCGTCGCCGGGGATGGTCTCCCCCGCCTCGACGATCACGAAGTCGCCCTGCTTCAGCTCGGGCGCGCCGACCACGTCCCACTCGGCCGACGTGCGGCTGCGCAGACGGCGCGCGGTGGTGTCCGTCTTGGCCCTGCGCAGCGTGGCCGCCTGCGCCTTGCCGCGCCCCTCGGCGACGGCCTCGGCCAGGTTGGCGAAGATCACGGTCAGCCACAGCCACACCACGATGGCCCAGGCGAAGAACGACGGATCCAGGACCGCCAGCACGGTGGTGAACGCCGCGCCGGCCTCCACGATGAGCATGACCGGGTTGCGCCACAGCGTGGCCGGGTTGAGCTTCTTCAGCGCGTCCGGCAGCGACACGACGAGCTGCCTGGGATCGAGCAGCCCACCGCCCACGCGGCCGCGGGCCTGCGCCGGCTTCTCCAGCACGGGGGTTGACATATCAGGACAGTCCTTCTGCGATCGGGCCGAGCGCGAGTGCCGGGAGGAAGGTGAGGGCGACCAGGATCACCGTCACGCCGACGACCATGCCGACGAACTGCGGGCGGTGGGTCGGCAGCGTGCCCGCCCCCTCGGGTACGGGCGACTGCCTGGCCAGCGAGCCGGCCAGCGCCAGGACCAGGATGATCGGCAGGAACCGGCCGAAGGCCATGCACAGGCCGAGCGCCACGTCGTACCAGGGCGTGTTGACCGTGAGGCCGGCGAAGGCCGAGCCGTTGTTGTTGGAGGCGCTGGTGAAGGCGTACAGGATCTCCGACAGGCCGTGCGGGCCCGCGTTGAGCATGCTCGCGCGCCGCTCCGGCGAGCCCATCGCGACCGCCGTGCCGACCAGCACCAGCATCGGGGTGACCAGGAAGTACAGCGAGGCGAGCTTGATCTCGCGCGCGCCGATCTTCTTGCCCAGGTATTCGGGGGTGCGGCCGACCATCAGGCCCGCCACGAAGACGGTGATGACGGCGAGGATGAGCATGCCGTAGAGACCCGCGCCGACGCCGCCGGGCGCGACCTCGCCCAGCATCATGTTGAGCATCGTCATCATGCCGCCGAACGGCGTGTAGGAGTCGTGGAAGGAGTTCACCGCGCCCGTCGAGGTGAGCGTCGTGGCGGCGCCGAAGGTGGCCGAGCTCGGGATGCCGAAGCGGACCTCCTTGCCCTCCATGGCCGCGCCGGCCGCCTGCGGCACGGTCGCGTCGCCGGCCAGCTCGAACACGTTGGTCAGCACGACGCTCGCCAGGGCGAGCGTGGCCATCACGGCGAGGATGGCGTAGCCCTGGCGGACCTGGCCGACCATCCGGCCGAACGTGCGCGGCAGCGCGAACGGGATCAGCAGGATCAGGAAGATCTCGAACCAGTTCGTCCAGGTCGCGGCGTTCTCGAAGGGGTGGGCGGAGTTGGCGTTGTAGAAGCCGCCGCCGTTGGTGCCCAGCTCCTTGATGACCTCCTGCGAGGCGACCGGGCCGCCGGTGATCGACTGGGTGCCGCCGGTCAGCGTGGTGACCTCGTGCAGGCCCGAGAAGTTCTGGATCAGGCCGCCGGCCACCAGGACCAGCGCGCCGACGAACGCGATCGGCAGCAGGATGCGGATCGTGCCGCGGACCAGGTCCACCCAGAAGTTGCCGATCGTCTCGGACCTGCGGCGGGCGAAGCCGCGTACCAGTGCGATCGCCACCGCCATGCCGACCGAGGCGGACACGAAGTTCTGCACCGCCAGCGCGGCCATCTGGGTCAGGTGGCCCATGGTGGACTCGCCGGAGTAGGCCTGCCAGTTCGTGTTGGTGACGAAGCTGATCGCGGTGTTCCAGGCGATGTGGTCGGTGACCGGCGCCAGGCCCAGGCTCAGCGGGAGCTTGTCCTGCAGCCGCTGGAGGGCGTACACGACCAGGATGGAGATCACCGAGAACGCCAGCAGGCCGCGCGCGTAGACGCCCCAGCTCTGCTCGGCGTCGGCCCGCACGCCGAGCAGCCGGTAGACGCCCCGCTCGACGGCGGTGTGCCGGACGCCGGTGTAGACCCGGTGCATGTAGTCACCGAGCGGCTTGTGCACCAGCGCCAGTGCGACGATCAGGGAGACGATGAAGATCGCCCCTGCGACGGCGGGGCTCATCAGAAGCGCTCCGGGAACAGCAGGGCCGCGACCATGAAGACCACCAGGGCCACGGCGACCACGAGACCGGTGGCATTGATCGCGCTCACAGGCGCTCCACCGCCTTGACGACCAGCCCGAAGATCACGAAGATCGCGATCGTCAGGGCGACGAAGATGACGTCTGCCATCCCCACTCCTCAACTCCGGAACACATTTGCCGAACCGCCCGGGATGAGCGGTTCATGACCTAGGAAAGCCATGAAATGCGGCGCTTTTTCCGTTCTTGACGGGTTCCATACGAGTGAGGGGCAGTTCTTGACGCCATCCGTACACAGAGGCCTTCGGTCAGCGCAGGGTGACGGGGCCGAGCGGGGTGTCGAGCACGGCCAGCAGCGCGGTCTCGGGGCCCTCCTCGACGTCGAGCACGACGCCGAGCGCGGCCAGGTCCCGCCGCAGCGCGCCGGGATCGGGACCGAAGGCGGTGAACGAGGCCAGGCCCAGCTGCGGCAGCCCCGAGGCGGCGGGGTGGCCCGTGGTGCCCCAGTCGATGAGGAAGGGCACCGGGCGGATCGCGGCCGGGTCGTCCCGCGTGGTCAGCCGCCATTCCAGGAGCGTCCCCGCGGGCGTGCGGCGTGAGAGGGGCTGCACGTCGCCCGGGTCGTAGCCGTGCTCGCGCGCCTGGCGTACCGAGGCGTCGATGTCGCCCGGCCGCACCGCCCACGCGGCCAGGCGCGGCTCGGCGAGCGACTCCAGCCCGAACGCCCGGGGCCGCGCCCCCGGCACCGCCGGATCCGGCCCGATGATCTCCAGGTACGCGGTCGGCCCCAGCCCCACGAGGTGGTTGGCGGTGCCGCCCGGATGGCTGCCGCCCGCCACCGGCGTGACCCCCGTGCGCGCGGCGAACTCGGCGACGCCCGCGAGCAGGTCAGGGACCGCGAGCACGAGGTGGTCGAGGCGGAGATCGACGGTCATGAGGCGGGCTCCTCGACGGGTTCGCCGAGCGAGAGCATGAGCCGGTTGGCCCAGTTGAAGAACGCGGCGGAGTGGATGACGTCGCTGATGGCCAGGTCGTCGAGCCCCGCGGCGCGCAGGGCCTCGATGTGGCCGGCACCGAACTCGCCGGGGGTCGCCGCCAGCGCCACGGACGCGTCGATGACGGCCTGCCACCTGCCGTCCTGCGGCGCGTGCACCCCCTCGTCGAGCAGCCGCTGCACGTCGTCCGCGCGCTTGGAGTAGTGGGCCGCGAAGCGCGCGTGCACCGAGGCGCAGTAGACGCAGCCGTTGCGCCGCGAGGTGGCGGTCGCGGCCAGCTCGCGCTCGGCGCGCGGCAGCCCGCCGTCGGTGTTGTGGAAGATGTCGTTGTCGGTGTTCGTCCTGGCGTGCAGGATCCCCGGGTCGCGGGCGAGCAGCAGGAAGTGCGGCGACTTGGCGCGGGCCTTGTCGACGAGCGCCTCGTAGTGCTCGTCGGTCAGCTCCTCCGTGGTCAGCGGCGCCAGCCACGGCTCCCAGCCGAGCTGGTCCCGCGTGAAGGCGAGCTGCGCCCGCCCAGACCCGTCGAGTCGGGGGGAGGCGGTCATGAGGCGAGTCCCTTCTGCAGGTGGCGCAGCCCGGCGGCCACGCGGATCTGGAACGTGAGGAAGGCCACGAGCTGCGACAGCGTCACGATGCCGGTGGCGCTCCAGCCCGCGCGGGCCAGCGCGTCCAGGGACTCCCGCCCGGCCTCGCGCGGCCGGAACACGAGCAGGTGGGCGTGCTCGAACGCGGCCGCGAGCCGCACCCCGACCTCCCCCGCCCGCCGCACCCGGTAGCGCAGCCCCTCGTCGTCCTCCGGCGACAGCGGGCCCGTGCCCGGGTAGATCCCGTACGGCCCGGTCGTCCCGCCGGCCTCGATCTCGGACTCCACGACGGTCAGCAGGCCGGGCGCGAGCTCGGCCAGCCGGTCGGCGTAGAAGCGGGTGGCGGCGGGGTCACGGTGCAGCCCGGCCACGAACGCGGCGACCGCGTCGCGCTCGACGAGCGTGACATCGTCCTCGGCCCAGGGACTGAACAACGCGTCGTAACTGCGCTGGGCGTGCTCGCGGGCGGCGGGGCGCCGGCCGCGCAGCCGGTCGAGCGGCGAGCCTGGCTGGATGCCTGCCAGGTGGTCGATGACATCGATGATCATGTGGAGCTCAATTCTGTGGCGGGGACCCAGCCGAGCGCGGGCGCCACCTCGGTCGCCAGCAGCTCGATCGAGCGGAGGATGAGCGGGTGCGGCGGATCGACCGAGTGCACCTGGAGGACCAGGTCGGTGACCCGGGAGAGCGTCGGATCGGCCCGCAGGCTCTCGATCACGTCCTGCGGGGTGCCCACGTGCACGTCGAACGCGGCGATGCGCCGGTCCAGGTCGCTGTCGGGCAGCTCGAACGGCAGCCGGCCCCGGCCGAGCCCGAGCTCGGCGTACCGCAGCGCCTCCGCCCTGCTGTCGGCCACGAACGCGGTCCGCGAAGCCATGATCCGCGGGGTCGCGCCGGGCGGCAGGTGCTCGTGGTAGGCGTCCACGATGGGCCGCTGGATCTGCGCGAGCGTGGCCTGCGGATCGTCGGCGGGCCGCGGCTGGGTGCGGGACAGCATCAGCCCGTTGCCCGCCTTGCCCGCCCGCGTGCCGCCGCTGACCGAGAACGTGGCCTCCCAGACGGCCTCGACCAGCCTGGGAGCGGGCGGGTAGAGCCGGTTGCCGCCGCCGAGCTCGCCGCCGGACCACGCGTTGACCAGCGTCGCGAGGTGGCCGGCGTAGATGGCGGAGCGCTCGGCGCTGTCGTGGCCGAACGGCGCGAACGACGCGGGCGTCCCCCCGCTGCCCACGCCGACCTCCAGCCGGCCGCCGGTGAGCAGGTCGAGCACGGCGGTGTCCTCGGCCACCCGCACCGGCTGCTCCAGCGGCAGCGTGATGATGCCGGTGCCGAGCCTGATGCGGCTGGTCCTCGCGGCCACGTGGGCCAGGAACACCAGCGGTGCGGGCAGCCCGCCCTCGGCGCCGTCGAAGTGATGCTGAGCCACCCAGGCCGAGTCGAAGCCGAGGGACTCGGCGTGCGCGATCTGCTCGGCGGCCAGCCGGTAGCGTTCGGCCGGCGCGACGTCGTCGAGCAGCCGGGTGAAGAAGCCGAGCCTCATTGCACCGGCTCCGGGATGGCCGCCAGGAGCTCTCTGGTGTAGTCGTGCCGGGGGGCGGTGAAGACCTCCCGGGTCGTTCCTGCTTCCACGATGGTTCCCTTGTTCATGACGGAGACGGTGTGTGAGATCTGCCGCACCACCGCCAGGTCGTGCGAGATGAAGAGGTAGGTCAGCCCGAGGTCGCGCTGGAGCTCTTCGAGCAGGCCGAGGATCTGCGCCTGCACGGTGACGTCGAGCGCCGAGACGGCCTCGTCGAGCACGAGCACCTCGGGCCCGGCGGCCAGCGCGCGGGCGATCGCCACCCGCTGCCGCTGCCCGCCCGACAGCTCGCCAGGCCGGCGCGTGCGCACGTCGCGCGGCAGCGCCACCCGGTCGAGCAGGTCCAGCACGCGCTCGCGCCGGGCGGCCCGGTCGCCGAGCCGGAAGTTGCGCAACGGCTCCTCCACGATGTCGGCGATCTGCTGGCGGGGGTCCAGGGACCCGTACGGGTTCTGGTGGACGAGCTGGACCTGCCGGCGGAACCCTCGTCCCTCCCCCGCGCCCGCGATGCTCACCGTTCCCGAAGTGGGCTCTTCGAAGCGCACGACCATCCTGGCCGTGGTGGTCTTGCCCGAGCCGGACTCGCCCACCAGCGCGTGCGTGGTGCCGCGCGCCACCTCGAAGGAGACGCCGTCCACCGCCCTGAACGGCTGCCGCCCGAGCCTGAACTCCTTGACCAGGTCCCGGACCGTGATCGCCGGGCCGGCCGCCGGCTCGGGCGGGTCGCGGAACGGCGCGGCCGACAGGGCGGGGGCGTCGTGCAGGAGGCGTTCGGTGTAGCGGGCCTGCGGCGACGACAGCACGGCCGCCGTCGGGCCCTGCTCCTCGATCCGGCCGTCCTTCATGACGACCAGCCGGTCGGAGCGGCTGGCGGCCACGCCCAGGTCGTGCGTCACCAGCAGCAGCGCGGTCCCCGACTCGGCACGCAGGTCGTCGATGAGGTCCAGGATGCGCCGCTGCACGGTGACGTCCAGGGCGCTGGTCGGCTCGTCGGCGATGATCAGCCGGGGTTCGAGCGCGATCGCGATGGCGATGAGCACCCGCTGGCGCATGCCGCCGGAGAGCTGGTGCGGGTACTGCCGGGCCCTGGCCTCCGGGTCCGGCAGCCCGACGCGGGCGAGCAGGTCGAGGACCCGGCCGCGGATGGCCCGTCGGTCGCCCCGCTTGTGGATGCGCAGCACCTCGCCGATCTGCGTGCCGATCGTCTTGACCGGGTCGAGCGAGTTGCCCGGGTCCTGGGGGATCAGGCCGATCTGGGCGCCGCGTACGGACTCCATCCGCCGCGCCGGCCAGGTGGCCAGATCGGCGCCGCCGAGCAGGATGTGCCCGCCGTCCACGGTGGCGTTCGCGGGGAGCAGGCCGATGACGGCGTGCGCGGTGGTCGTCTTGCCGGACCCGGACTCGCCCACGACGGCGACGACCTCGCCCGGCTCCACCGTGAGGGAGATCCCCTCGACCGCGCGCCTGCCGTCGTAGGAGACGGCCAGATCGCGTACTTCCAGCAGGCTCACGGGTGTTCCCTCCTGACGTGCGGGCTCATGACCGCTCCCGTCCGATCGAGCGGCTGATGCGGCCCGCCGCGAGGACCACCGCCACCACCACGGCTCCCGGGAGCGTGGTCAGCCACCACGAGGTCGCCAGGTAGTTGCGTCCTTCCGAGATGAGCAGGCCCCATTCGGGGGTGGGCGGCTCGGCGCCGTACCCGAGGAAGCCGAGCGTCGAGATGGCCAGGATCGCCACCCCGAACTGCAGCGCGGCGAGCGCGATGACCGGGCCGAGCGAGTTCGGCAGCACGTGCCGCCTGAGCACGGTCAGGAACCGGCCGCCGCTGCCGAACGCGGCCTCGACGTAGTCGGTGCGCCGCACTCGTACCACCTCGGAGCGCGACACCCGGGCGAAGGCCGCGACCGAGCCGACGCCGACCGCGATGGCCACGTTCACGGTGCCGGGACCGAGCAGGATGATCACGGTCAGCGCCAGGAGCAGCCCCGGCACCGACAGCAGCACGTCGGCGATCCGCATGACGACCGCGTCCGCCACCCCGCCCGCCGACCCGGCCAGCAGCCCGAGCAGGGTGCCGAGCAGCAGGCCCACCGCGACAGCCACGAACGCCCCCGACAGCGAGTGCACGGCCCCGTGCACCACCCGCGCGAACAGGTCCCGCCCCACGGCGTCCGTCCCGAACAGGTGGTACGAGCTGGGCCCCTGCAACTTCTCGGCCGGCACCCCGGCGATCGGGTCGTAGCCGGTGAACAGGCCGGGCGCCGCCGCCCAGAGCACGACCACGGCGATCACCGCCCAGGCCAGGACCAGGCTCACCGGCAGCCCGCGCTTCACGAGGCCGCCTTCAAGCGCGGGTCGAGCACCGGGAACAGCACGTCCACGACCAGGTTGACCAGCACGAACACCGCCGTCGCGAGCACCACCACGGCCAGCATCACGGGCGTGTCCTGCGCGTTGACCGCCTGCTCCGTCAGGCGCCCGATGCCGTTGCGGCCGAACACGGTCTCGGTGACCACCGAGCCCGCGATCAGCTCGCCGAACGTCAGCCCCGCCACCGTCAGCGTCGGGAGCACCGCGTTGCGTGCCACGTGCCGCCACAGGATCCACCAGCGCGAGGCCCCCTTGGCCGCCACCACGGGCACGAACGCCTGCGTGGCCACCTGGTCCATGCTGCGGGCCAGCACCTGGGCGATGGGCGCGGAGATCGGCACGGCCAGCGTGAGCACCGGCAGGACGAGCTGTCGCACCTCGCCGCCCCCGATCACCGGCACCAGCCCGAGCCGGAACGAGAACACCTGGATCAGCAGGATCCCCAGCCAGAACGCCGGCACCGACACGAACAGCGACGGCACCGACAGCAGCGCGTTCCTGAGCCAGGACGCCCTGCTGTAGCCGGCCGCGAACGCGATCACCACGGCGATCAGCACCGCCAGCAGGAACGCGGCCGAGGCCAGCTTCGCCGTCTCGGGCAGCGCCTCGCCCAGCCGCTCGGCCACCGGCGTGCCGGTGTCGATCGAGTAGCCGAAGCCGCCGCTCAGGAAGCCGAGCAGAGTGTGCAGGTAGTCGGCGATCGGCGGGTCGCCACCGCCGTAGTACGCCCGGATCTCGGCGATCTGCTGCGGGGACAGGCCGAGCTCCGGGTTCTGGAACTTGATCAGGATCGAGTCGCCCGGCAGGAGCTGCAGCAGCACGTAGCTGGCCGTGAAGGCGATCCACAGCACGAGCACCGCCTGCCCGGCCCTGGCCGTGAGGTAGCGGATCACTGATCCGACTTCCAGACCGAGTAGAACCAGGGGCGGGCCACCGCCTCGAAGGCGATGCCGTGGACGTTCGGCGCGCCGCCGTAGACCTGGGGCTCCTCGAACAGCGGGATCGCGTACCCCTGCTCGATCACGTACCGCTGGATCTCGGCGACCTTGGCGTCGCGCTTGACGGCGTCGGGCTCGGCCGACTCCTCCTCCAGCAGCCGGTCCAGCTCCTTGTCGTCGGAGAGGATGACGTCGCGGTTCTGGCTGTGGAAGTGGCTCTTGATGACGTCCTGGTCGGCGCGCCCGACCATGCCGTGCTGGATCGCGGTCTTCTCGGCGTCCTTGATGTCCACGGCCTGGGTGCCCGCGTCGGCCGGGCGGATCTCCAGCTTCACGCCGAGCTTGGCCCACTGCTGGCCGACCAGTTCGAGGGTCTGCTTCGACAGCGGCTGCGGGCCGGAGACGAACACGCCGAGCTGCAGCTTCTGCCCGTCCTTGGCGCGGATGCCGTCGGCGCCCTTGACCCAGCCGGCCTGGTCCAGGAGCGCGGCCGCCTTGGCGGGGTCGTAGGCGAGCTGCTTGGACAGGTCGGTGTAGCCCTGCGCGAGGTGGCTGAGCACCGAGGTCGCGAGCGGATAGCTCGCGGTGAACAGGGTGTCGACGACCTCCTTGGCGTTCGTGCCCGCCTGGAGCGCCTTGCGGACGTCGCGGTCCTTCAGGATGCTGTTGCCCGGCCGCAGGTAGAGGCCGTTGTTGACGCCTCTGGTGGGCTCGGCGTAGATCTGGAAGCCCGCGTCCTTGACCGTCTTCTCATCGTAGGCCTGGACGTATCGCACGAAGTCGGCCTGGCCGGAGGTGAGGGCGCCGACGCGCACGTTGTCCTCGGGCGTCACGATGATCTTGATCTCGTCGAGGTACGCGCGGCCCTGGTGCTCGGAGGACGGCGGAGCCCAGTTGTAGTCCTTGCGCGCGACCAGGTCCACCTCCTTGTCGACCACCTGGTTCTTCAGGGTGAACGGGCCGGAGCCGACGATGTTCTTGAGCTGGCACTGCTGCTCGTACGGCAGGGAGATCGTCTTCTTGGACACCAGGCCCGCGCCGATGACCGAGGTGCCCTGGAGGAAGCCGGGCGACGGCTTGTCGAAGTGGAAGCGCACGGTCAGCGGGTCGATGACCTCGCTGCGCTCGTAGTTGTTGACGAACTCCGCGACGGGGAGCTTGAGCTTGTCGTCGCCCAGGCCGTACACGTCGAAGTTGGCCGCCACGGCGGCGGCGTCGAGCGGGCTGCCGTCGCTGAACGTCACGCCTTCGCGCAGGTGGAAGGTGTACTCGGTGGCGTTCTCGCCGATCTCCCACTTGGTGGCGATCCACGGCTCGATCTTCAGCGTCTTCGGGTTCTGCCAGGTCAGCTTGTCGGTGACCTGGTTGAGGATGCCGCCGTTGGGATAGAAGCCGGCCGCCGGCAGGTAGAGGCACGTCGGAGGCTGATGCTCCAGGTAGGTCAGCGTGCCGCCGTGGACCGGGCGGCCGTCGCCGCTCTTCGCCGTCCCGGCGGCCCCTCCGCCGCCACAGGCGCCGAGGAGCCCCGCGACGGCGAGCATGGCGGTGCCGGCCACGGCTGTGGTCCGCAGTCTGGAGGTTGGCATGGCGAAGCGCCCTTCATGAACGGAGGCTCGAACAAAGCCACTATAACCTACCTAGAAAGCATGAAATATCCCTGGACGTCCCCCGTGTGACATACGGGGGACGGGCCGGTGATTCAGCGGCCGGCGTGACGGGGATCGGTCCGGGCGGGAGAGACGATGTCGCCGAGGGTGATCTCGCCGAGCAGGGCGTCCTCGTGGTCGCGGAGCTGGGCCCAGATGGCGGCCAGCGGCGCGGCGGCCTTCGGGAAGGGGCGGGTGGCCTGCTCGACCCCCTCGGTGACGCGGATCACGTCGGCGAGGGCGATCTCCTTGGCCGGCCGGGCGAGCCAGTAGCCGCCGTCGGGGCCGCGCTGGCTGTGGATGAGCCCTGCGCGGCGGAGCTGGAGGAGGATGTTGTCGCAGAAGCGGCGCGGAATGTCCTGCGAGCCGGCGATCCACTCGGCGTGCACCGGGCCGTCGGCCTCGGCCAGGGCGAGCATGGCGCCGAGAGCGTACTGGGTGCGGGCAGAGATTCTCATAGGCGTGTGAGCGCCACAGGCCCGGCTCCCATGGGAGACCGGGCCCGGCGGCGCGGGGGCCTCAGGCGGAGGCCGTCTCCTCCTCCTCCGTAGCCTTGCGCTGCAGCTCCAGCTCAAGCGCTTCGACCGACTCGTTGGCCTTGTCGCGGCGGTATTCGCGCACCGAGTAGGCGATGGCGGCCGCCCAGATGGCGGCGATGACCAGGTAGGCGACCGTCTGGACGCCGCCGGAGGCGTCGATCCAGTCGCTGCGCAGCAGGGTGCGCACGTTGGTGAGGATGATGACGCCGCCGACGGCCGAGCCGAGGATGCGCGGCGGGATGTGCCGCACCAGCCAGGCCGCGATCGGCGCGGCGATGACACCGCCGAGCAGCAGCACGGCCACCCAGGCGAAGTCGATGTTCTCGGAGCCGATGCCGAAGAAGAAACCGATGCTGGCGGCGATCGCGACCAGGAACTCACTCGCGTCGACGGAGCCGATCACCTTGCGCGGGGCCAGCCGGCCGCTGGCCAGGATGGCGGGCGTGCCGACAGGGCCCCAGCCGCCACCGCCGGTCGCGTCCACGAAGCCGGCCACCAGGCCGAGCGGCGCCAGGAACCGGCGGCGCAGCGGCTTGCCCAGGTTGCCGCGCGGCAGGCCGAAGGCGGTGAAGCGGACCAGGATGTACGCGCCGAGCGACAGCAGGATGATCGACATGACCGGGGCGGCGACCTCGGTCGAGAGGCTGGACAGGAACGTCGCACCGGCGAACGCGCCGACGGCTCCCGGGATGCCGATCTTGGCGACGACCTTCCAGTCGACGTTGCCGAAGCGCCAGTGGGAGATTCCCGAGGCGAGCGTGGTGCCGATCTCGGCCAGGTGCACCGTGGCGGAGGCTGCCGCCGCGTTCGTGCCGACGGCCAGCAGAAGCGTGGTCGATGTGACGCCGTAGGCCATGCCCAGGCTCCCATCGACGAGCTGGGCCGCGAAACCGACCAGCCCGAGCAGGATGAGCGCTCGCACAACCGCCCCTTTCCTATCATTCCTACTGTACAAGTAGGGATAGCATTTATCAGGTTCAAGCTCCAGTCAAGTCACAATTCCTACTCTTCCGATCAGGTTTAGAGTTGCAGCGCCTTGCGCGCGTACGAGGCGCCGGACTCGCGGGCGAGCGCCGCCTCCAGCGGAAGCCGGCCGTGCCGGAAGTGCGAACCGCCTCCCATCAGCCGGTCCCGCCGCGGAAAGCCAAGATCCGCCACCTATGTCCAGGCGCCGGCCAGCAGCTCGAAGGAGCGCACGCGGTCGGCGTGGGCGTGGGTGATGGTGGTGACCAGCAGCTCGTCGGCTCCGGTGACGCGCTGGAGCACCCGCAGGCCGCCGGCCACCGTCTCGGGCGTGCCGACGAACCGGGTGTCCAGCCGGTCGGCGACCAGCGCCAGGTCCTGCTCGCTCCACACGTGCGCGTCGGCCTCCTCCGGCGTCGGGTACGGGATGGCGCCCCGGCCGGTGCGGATGCTGCGCACCCACAGCCCGTACGGCTTGGCCAGCTCGGCCGCCACCGCCTCGTCCGCGGCCACGAGCACGTCGGCCGAGACGACGACGTACGGCTCCGCCAGCACGCCGGACGGCTTGAACGCCTCCCGGTAGGCCGCCACCGCCTCCAGCACGTTCGACGGGCTGACGTGGTAGTTCGCGGCGAACGGCAGCCCGCGCTCGCCCGCTGCCTGGGCGCTCTGGCCGCCGCTGCTGCCGAGCACCCACAGCTCGACGTCGGCTCCCTCGCCTGGGACGGCGTGCGCGGTCAGGCCGTCAGGGGAGGTGTAGGTGCCGTGCAGGAAGGCGATGATCTCGTCCACCTGCTCGGCGAAGTCGGGCGTCCGCGCGCCGGGCTGCTGCAGCAGCGACGCCTGGAAGGCCAGCTCGGGGACCTTGATGAGGGCGGAGTAGTTGAACGGCGGCGGGATCAGCAGCCCGTCCACGACCCGCCCCACTGCTTTCGTGGCCTCTTCGGGGGCTGCGGCCTTCAGCTCCGCCCGGCGCTGGCCCGAACGGCCGAGCCCCAGGTCGATCCGGCCCGGGTGCAGCGCGTCGATGAGACCGAACTGCTCGACCACCGCCAGCGGCGTCTGGTGCCCGAGCTGGACGGCTCCCGACCCCACCCTGATCCGGCGGGTGGCCGCCGCCACCAGGGCGATGAGGACCGCGGGCGCCGAGCTGGCCACCCCGGACGCGAAGTGGTGCTCGGCCAGCCAGTAGCGCCGGTAGCCGAGCTCGTCGGCGCGCCGCGCGAGGTCGATCGTGTTGCGCAGCGCGTCACCCGCGCCGCCGCCCGACGAGATGGGCGCCAGGTCGAGGATGGACAGCGGAACCGTCATGACAGCCCTCCGGGGAACGGCCTGCTGGGGATCTCCTTGCGCAGCGTGGGCGCGATCTCCGCCTGGAACAGCTCCAGCGCGTCCCGATGCTGCCCGTCCGTGAGCCCGTCGGCGTCGGCGTGCAGGTGCATCACCTCGTGTCCGAACCTTTCGTGATATCTGAGTACCTTGTCGATGATCTGCTGCGGACTCCCGACCAGGATGGAGCTGCGCTCGATGGCGTCCTCCAGGGAGTGGAAGACCAGCGGCACGCCGTACCTCTTGGCGGCCACCAGGCGGCCCTCGAAGATCGGCCGGTACGTCTCGATCGCCTCCTGGGAGGTCCTGGCCGCGTAGTAGCCGGCGCTGCCCGCCCCGACCAGCGCGTCGGCGGGATCGTGCCCGTAGTGGGTCCACCGTTCGCGGTAGTGCTCGATCAGCTCGGCGTAGGGCTCGATGGGGTTGGTGACGTTCGCGGAGAAGAGCGGGTCGCCGAAGCGCGCGGCCAGGTCCACCGACTCCTTGCTGGTGGCGCTGCCGTGCCAGACGCGGATCGGCTGCTGGAACGGCCGCGGCCAGGTCTCCGCGTCCGTCAGCGAAGGGCGGAAGCCGCCTTCCCAGGTCACCTTGTCCTCGCGCCAGAGCCTGCGGAACAGCTCGTAGCCCTCGCGGTTGCGCTCCCACTGATCGTCGGCGGTGACGTGGAACAGCTGGGCCTGGGCGGCGCCGTTGCCCTTGCCGATGATCAGTTCGAGGCGGCCGTCCGACAGGTGGTCGAGGGTGGCGTAGTCCTCGTAGGCCCGTACGGGGTCCAGGAGGCTGAGCGTGGTGACGGCGGTGAACAGGCGGATGCGGGAGGTCTTGGCGGCGATGTGGCTGAGCACCACGGGCGGCGAGGAGGAGATGAACGGCCGCTCGTGCCGCTCCCCCACGCCGAAGCCGTCGAAGCCGAGCTCTTCGGCCAGGATCGCGTTGCCGACGACCTCGCGGAAGCGCTCGTTCGTAGATTTGCGGCCGTCGTGCACGATCAGGGTGATGGCCAGAAATTTCACGTGATATCAGCTTTCTGAAGAGGCGTAACGGCTGGCCGGGCGCGGCAGGCCGAGGAGTCCGCGCAGGGTGGCAGCCTCGTACGAGCTTCTGAAGGCGCCGCGTTCCCGCAGCTCGGGGACCAGTTGGCGGCTGATCCCCGCCAGGTCGATCGGCACCGCGCCGGGCCGCAGCCGGTAGCCCTCGATCCCGGCCGCCCGCCAGTCCAGGAGCAGGTCCGCCAGCTCCGCCGCGGTGCCGGCGAACACGTACGCGTCCGAGGTCAGCTCCGCGCCGGCCAGCTCGTCCAGCCTGGCCTTGCGCTCGGCGGCGTCGTCGCCCACGAACACCAGGAGGTCGGCGAAGACCTTGAGCGGGCCCCGCCGCACGCTCTCGATCTGCCGGACGATGGCCGCCGCGCCGTCCCTGTCGTGCGGGGTCACGAAGACGACGTCGGCGGAGCCGGCGGGCAGCTCGTACGGCACCGGGGAGGCCCCGTGATCGAGCACCGCGACGACCGGCTGCCCCTGCGGCGGCCGTGGCGTGATCGAGGGGCCCCTGACCGAGAACCGGTCGCCCGCGAAGTCGATGGAGTGCAGCCGGTCCCGGTCGATGAACCGCCCGGTGGCCACGTCCCTGATCTCGACGTCGTCCTCCCAGCTGTCCCACAGCCGCCTGGCCACCTCGACGGCGTCGGCCGCCTCGGCGAACAGCTCCGCCACCGCACCCGCCGTCAGATCAACGCGCGTCAGGTCGAGTACGGGCAGGTCCCTGCGGCCGAAGTGCGCGGCCTCGGTCCTGCGCGGTGAGACCTGGACCCGCCAGCCCGCGCGCCCCGAGCTGACGTGGTCGAGGGTCGCGATGCCGATCGCCACGTGGAACGGCTCGGTGTGCGTGGTCGTGGCGGTCGGCACCAGGCCGATGCGCGTGGTCAGCGGGGCGAGCGCGGCGGCGAGCAGCACCGCGTCGAACCGGCCGCGTACCTGGTCGGTGCGGTCGTCCGGGCCGTCGAGCAGGGTGGACTGCAGGCCGAGCGCGTCCTCGATGGTGACGAAGTCGAGCAGCCCGCGCTCGGCCTCGGCGACGAGCCCGGCCCAATGACGCGCGGTGAACAGCTCCCGCGCCCTGACCGCCGGGTCGCGCCAGGCCGCCGGATGCCATCCCGCGCCGTCGAGCGCGACGGCCAGGTGCAGGTGCCGCCCGGTCACGCGACCTCTCAGATGCGCGGCGTCCGGCCCGAGCCCGGTCACGCGGCACCTCCCACGTGCGCGGCGTCCAGCCCGAGATGGTCTCGGAGTGTGGCGCCGCCGTAGTCGGCGCGGTACACGCCGCGCTCCTGCAGCAGCGGCACCACCCTGGCGGCGAAGTCGTCGAGCCCGCCCGGCGTGAGGTGCGGGACCAGGATGAACCCGTCGGCGGCGTCGGTACGCACGAACTCCTCGATCTGCCCGGCCACCGTCTCCGGCGAGCCCACGAACGACTGGCGGCCGGTCATCTCGATGACCAGCTCACGAATGGTCAGGTCCTTCGCCCGCGCCACGGCCTGCCACCGGGCGGCCACCCCGAGCCGGTCGGCGACCTGGACCCGCCCTTGGGAGACGTCCTGTGCACCTTCGGGCTCGACATCAGGGAGGGGACCTTCCGGGTCGTAGGCGGACATGTCCCTGCCCCAGATCTGCTCCAGGAAGGCGATCGCGGTCTGCGGCCCCACCTGCAGGCGGCGGATCTCGGCGGCGTGCTCGGCCGCCTCCGCGTCGGTGTCGCCGAGCGCGAACGTCGCGGCCGGCATGATCTTGAGCTGGTGCGGCTCCCTGCCGTATCGCGCCAGGCGGCGCTTGACGTCGGCGTAGAAGGCCCGGCCCGCCTCCAGGGTGCCGTGCCGGCTGAAGATCACGTCGGCCGTGGCGGCGGCGAACTCCCTGCCCTCCTCCGAGTCGCCCGCCTGGATGATCACGGGCTGTCCCTGCGGGCTGCGCGGGACGTTGAAGCGGCCTTCGACGGTGAAGTGGCGGCCCTGGTGGCGTACGGTCCGGACGGCGTCGGACCGCAGGAACCGGCCGCTCTCCTGGTCGGCGAGCACGGCGTCGGGGCTCCAGGAGTCCCAGAGCACGCGCGCGAGCCGGACGAACTCCTCGGCCCGCGTGTAGCGCTCGGAACGATCGAGGTAGCCGCCGCGGCGGAAGTTCTCGCCGGTGAAGGCATCGGAGGTGGTGACCACGTTCCAGGCGGCCCGGCCCTGGCTGAGGTGGTCGAGGGTGGCCAGCCGCCGGGCCAGCTCGTACGGCTCGTTGAAGGTGGCGTTGACCGTGGCGGCCAGCCCGAGCCGGTCGGTGACCGCGGACAGCGCGGCCAGCACGGTCAGCGCCTCCGGCCTGCCGACCACGTCGAGATCGTGGATCCGGCCTTTCAGCTCGCGCAGCCGCAGGCCCTCGGCCAGGAAGAAGAAGTCGAACTTGGCGCGCTCGGCGGTGCGCGCCAGCTGCTGGAAGGAGGAGAAGTCGATCTGGCTCTGGGAGCGGGGGTCGGCCCAGACGGTGGTGTTGTTCACGCCCGGGAAATGAGCGGCCAGGTGCACCTGTTTCATGGCGTGCTCCTCGTACGGGAAATCATGGACGGATGGCCTGGTTGTCCGGATGGGGCAGTCGGGGCAGGTCCTCGACCAGCGCCCTCGTGTAGGGGTGGACCGGCCGGGTGAAGACCCGCTCCACCTCGCCCTCCTCCACCACGGCGCCGTCCTTCATGACCAGGACCCGGTCGCTCATGTGGTGGACGACGCCGAGATCGTGGCTGATGAACAGCAGGGCGGTCCCGTACTCGGCCTGGAGCTCCACCAGCAGGTCGAGCACCTGGGCCTGGATCGAGACGTCGAGCGCGGACACGGGCTCGTCACAGACGAGCACGTCGGGACGGGGGCCGAGGGCCCTGGCGATGGCGACGCGCTGACGCTGGCCGCCGGACAGCTCGCGCGGGTGGCGGGCGGCCACCTCGGGGGGCAGCCCGACGCGGGCCAGCAGGTCGAGCACCCGCGCCCGCCGCTCCTCACGAGCGCTGAGGGCGCTGCCGGAGCTCCATGCGGTGCGGGCGCTGAGGCCTCGTGGCGGGTCGAGAGGCTCGGCGATCAGGCGGCCGACGGTGTGGCGGGGGTCGAAGGAGTCGAGCGGGTTCTGGGAGATGAGCTGGATCCCGCGGCGCAGGGGACGGCGCCGGCGCTCCGGCACGCCGCTCCACTGCTGCCGGCGCAGGCTGACCCGGCCGTCGCCGGGTTCGAGCAGGCCGAGGACCAGCCTGGCGAGCGTGGTCTTGCCCGAGCCTGACTCGCCGACGATGCCCAGCGTCTCCCCTTCATGCAGGGTGAAGGAGACGTCGTCGACCACGCGGCGCGGGCCGTACGACCTGGTCAGGCCGGTGGCGGCGAGCACCTGCGCGGACGGGTCCGGCGCGCGGCGGGTCAGGGGCGGCCCGCCCGACAGGCGCGTGCCGCGCGAGGCGGCCGAGGGTATGGCGGCCAGCAGCGAGCGGGTGTAGGCGTGGGCGGGCGCGGCCAGGACCTGCCCGGCCGGACCCTCCTCGACCACGTGACCGTCCCGCATGACGAGGATGCGGTCGGCGATCGAGGCGACCACCGCCAGGTCGTGGCTGATCAGCAGCAGCGCGGTGCCCGCCGCCTTGCGCTCGGCCAGCAACCGCAGGATCTGCGCCTGTACGCTCACGTCGAGCGCGGTGGTGGGCTCGTCCGCGATGATCAATTCGGGCTCCGCGGCGATGGCCGAGGCGATCAGCACGCGCTGCCGCAGGCCGCCGGAGAGCTGGTGCGGGCGCTGCCGCGCGCGTACGTCCGGCTCGGGGACGCCGACCGATTCGAGCAGCTCCAGCACCCGGTCCGCGCGGCGGGCGCGCGGCACGACGTCGTGCACCGCCAGCACCTCCGCGATCTCGGCGGCCACGGTTCTGAGCGGGTCGAGCGAGACCAGCGCGTCCTGGAGCACGAGCCCGGCGAACCGGCCGCGCAGCCGCCGCCAGTCCTCCGGCCCGAAACCGCGCACGTCCCGGCCGGCCACGCTGAACCGCTCGGCCCGCACCGTGGCGCCGGGCCCGGCGAGGCCGAGCAGCGACCTGGCCGTGACGCTCTTGCCGGAGCCGGACTCGCCGACGATCGCCACGCACTCCCCCTGCGCGATCGACAGCGACAGGCCGCGCACGACCTCGTTCGCACCGAAGCTCACCCGCAGGCCCTCCACGGCCACCAGGGTCGCGACCGAAGGCGGCGCGGCGTACGTGGTCACGGCGCGCCCTCTCCGCCGGCCATGGGGACGGCCGTGCGGGCGGTCCTGATGATCATGGGGTCCTTCCTTCGAAGCGGCGTTGCAGGCGGCGGCCGACGACGGTCAGGCAGACCACGGTCAGCGTCACCGCGATGCCCGGGAACAGCGCCTGCCACCAGGCGACCCGCAGGTAGTTGCGGGCCTCGGAGAGCATCGCGCCCCACTCGGCGGCCGGCGGCTGCGGCCCCATGCCGAGGAAGCTGAGCCCGGAGGCGGCGATGACGGCCTGGCCGAGCCCGATCGTGGCCAGGACGGGGATCGGGCCGAGCACGTTGGGCAGGACGTGACCGGCGACGATCGCGGCCCGGGACCGGCCGAACGTGACCGCCTGCTCGACATATCCGGCATGCCGCACCACGAAGGTCTGGGCGCGGATCACCCGGGCGTAGTTCGGGAGCGCGGCGACGGCGATGGCGAAGATGACGTTCCCGGTGCCGGGGCCGGTGATCGCGATGACGAGCAGCGCGAGCAGCAGCTCGGGCAGCGTGGACAGGACGTCGAACGACCGGGCCAGCGCCTCGTCCAGCCATTTCGGCGACAGCCCCGCGGCCAGGCCGAGCAGCACGCCCGCGGCCACCGCCAGGGCGGTCGCGGTCACGCCGATGGTGAGCGAGTGGCGGGCGCCGTACACGACCCTGGACAGCACGTCGCGGCCCAGGTGGTCGCTGCCGAACCAGTGCGTGCCGTCCGGCGCGGCGAGCGCGCTGAGCGGGTCGGCGGCCAGCGGGTCCACGCCGGTGAGCAGGCCGGGCACGGCGACGGCCAGCGCGAGCACGGCGAGGAACGCGAAGGGGGCGAGCAGACGCACCTCAGCCCCCGATCCGCGGGTCGATGGCGCGGTAGGCCAGGTCGAGCAGCGTGCTGATGGCCACGTACACGATCGCGGACAGCAGCACGACGGCCATCACGACCGGCATGTCCCGGCCGGTGACCGCCTGCATGGCGACCTGCCCGAGCCCGGGACGGCCGAAGAGCACCTCGGTGATCACCGCCCCGCCGAGCAGCGTGCCGGTGAACCAGCCGGCGAGCGTGACGGCCGGGATCAGCGCGTGCCTGAGCGCGTGCCTGGCCACCAGCATCCGCTCACTCAGCCCGCGCGCCCGCGCGGTGACGGCGAACGGCTGCTCCAGCGCCCGTTCGAGGCCGCCGCGCAGCACCTGCCCGAGCACGCCGGCGATCGGCAGGCCCAGCGCGAACGCGGGCAGGACGAGCGCTTGCGGCCCCGACGCCCCCGAGACGGGGAACCAGCCCAGCGTGAACGAGAACACCGACAGCAGCACGAGACCGATGAGGAACGGCGGCACCGAGACCGACACCAGCTCGGCGGCCGTGGCCGTGCCGCGCAGCCACCGGCCGCGGCCCGCGGTCGCCACGGCGATGATGCCGGCCAGTGACACGCCGACCGCCGCGGCGGCGAGCGTGAGCTGCAGGGTGGGCCCGACCTGGGTGGCCAGGATCTCGCCGACGCCGAGCTGGAGGTGGTAGGAGCGGCCGAGGTCGCCGTGCAGGAGCCGCCACAGGTAGGACACGTACTGGACCACCTCGGGCCGGTCGAGCCCCCATTCCTCGATGATCCGCGAGCGGATCTCCGGCGTGTCCGCGCCGTCGCCGATCAGGATGTCGATGGTCTCGCCCGGGGCCAGCAACAGCGCGACGTACGCCGTGCTGGCCGCCGCCCACAGCACGGCGAGCCCGGTCAGCAGCCGCCTGACGACGGTCATGTGCCGATCCGGACGTCGTACGCGTTGCGCGGGGTGCCCGAGCCGGGGTCGAACCCGAGCCCCTGCACGCTCCTCTGCGCGGCGATCTGGTCGGCGGGCACGTAGATCGGCAGCACGATCGCCTTGTCCGTCACCACCGCCCGCTGGACCTTCGTGTAGAGCTCCTTCCGCTCGGCCTGGTCGGAGGTGGCCGTGGCGGCGGCGAGCCACTTCTCCAGCTGCGGGTCGGAGTAGTGCGTGCGGTTGATGGCGCCCTTGCCCGGGAGGAGCAGGTTGAGCGCGGCGCCCGCGTCGGAGTCGCCGCGGGAGTTCTCGAAGAGCTCGTACTCGTTGTCGTCCAGCGCCTTCTGCGCCGTCCCCTGGTCGACGATCTTGACCTGGAAGTCGATGCCGGCGCTCTGCTTGACCTGTGCCTGGATGGCCTGGGCCAGGACGTCGCGGCGGTCCCTGATGAAGGCGGCCGAGGCGAGCGTGCGCACGGTGAGCCGCTTGCCGTCCTTGGTCCGGAAGCCCTCGGCGTCGCGCTGCTTCCACCCGGCCTCGTCGAGCAGGGCGTTGGCCTTGGCGGGGTCGGCGCCGTACGTGCCTTCGAGCGTGGCGTCGTAGAACGGGCTCGCCTTGCCGACCAGGCTCCACGCCCTGGTGGCGGTGCCCTGGTAGACGGCCTTGAGCACGGCGTCCACGTCCGTCGCCGCGCGGAACGCCTCGCGTACGCGCTGGTCGTCGAAGGGGGCGTGGGAGGTGTTGAAGTAGTAGGTGAAGGAGGTGCCCGAGTTGAGTGCGCTCTGATGGCTCAGGTTCGGGTCGCTCTTGATCAGGGCGGTCTCGGTGGCCGGTACGCCCTCGATGACCTGTACCTGGCCGGAGGTGAGCGCGCCGACGCGGACGGCGGCCTCGGGCAGGAACCGGTAGGTGAGCTGGGAGAGGTGGGCGGGGCCCTGGTGGGCCGCGCCGGCGGGCGGCCACGTGTAGGCGGGGTTGCGGCGATAGCGGATCTCCTGGCCCTGCACGTACGCGTCCAGGATGAACGGCCCCGTGCCGACCAGGTCGGGGCCGCCGAACTTGAGGTCCTTGGCGGACCGCAGCGACTTGGGCGAGATCTGCCCGGAGTAGGGCGAGGCCAGGAAGTCGAGGAAGAGCCCGTCCGGCTCGGTGAGCGTGATCCTGAGGCTCGTCGGCGACAGCACCTCCGCCTTGTCGAAGGCCCTGAGCTGAATGGAGGCGACCGTCGGGTTGTAGCCGGGCTTGCGGAACTGGTCGAGGTTGGCCTTGACGGCGGCGGCGTCGAATCTGGTGCCGTCGTGGAAGGTGACGTCGTCGCGCAGCTCCAGCGTGTAGGTCAGCTCGTCGTCCGACACCGTCCACGACTTGGCCAGCCAGGGCTGGAAGGAGCCGTCCGCGCCGCGTGAGAGCAGCGCGTCGAACTGGTTGAACACGAGCAGCCTGACCTTGTTCTGGGCCCATTGCTGCGGGTTCAGGGTGATCGGCTGGGTTTCGATGGCCCAGGTCAGGGAGGTGGCCTGGGCATGCTGGGCGGGTTGCGGAGAACCGCAGGCGGTCAAGGCGACGACGAGTACGAGGGGCACTATGCCCTTGGTGCGCTTCACGGGCCATCCTTGGGGCCAGAACCATTTACCTACCTAAAAAGTAGGTAATACATGAATATCTGTCAACGGCCTTTACCTCGTGAGTTTTCAGAACTGCGGGATCACCAGGGCCGCCGGGCGGTCCGCCGACAGGGCCCACACGGCGGGCGGGCAGGCGAGGATCGTGCCCGGCGTGCCCGGCGTGCCCGCGCCGGCGTACCGGGGGCCCTCGTCCTTGGCCGGGTCCAGCACGAAGATCCCGTGGGCCGGGCCGCCACCGGCCAGGACACCGTTCGCGCAGGCCAGCGCGGTCACCGGGCCCCTCACCTGCAGCCAAGAGCCGCCGATCGGCACCCCGGACCAGGCGTTCACGGTCAGCAGCGCGTCCTCCGCGCCCATCCACACCACCCCGGCGCACACGACCATCGCCCCCACCCGCACGGGCCCGAGCGCCACCGGCTCGGGCCCACCCCACAACACGGCCCCACCACTCGGCGGGGGGTCGGGGTGTGGGTCGCCGGAGTGGGGGTCGCCGTGCGACGGGGGGTCGGGGTGGGTGGTCCACCAGAGGTGGTCGCCGTCGGGGGCGCAGGCGTCGAGGCCCGGGGTCTCGATCGGCGTGCCGCGGACCCCCGCCGCCGGCAGGGGCCAGGCGCGCTGCGACGCACGGTCGGCGGCCCACACCGCGCCGCCGCCCGCCAGCACGACGGTCCCCGGCCCCGCGGGCACGCTCTCCCGTGGTTCGCCGGTCCCCGGGTCCAGCCACGACAGGGCCGCGCCGGCCGCCACCAGGGTGCCCGCGACGGCCGCGAGCGAGCGCAGCCCCCGCGGCGCCGGCACCGAGCCGACCGGCGAGCCGTACCGGTCGAACGCCAGGAGCCGGCCGCCCGCCGCGCACCAGACGGTGCTCCCGTCGGTGGCGGCGGCGACGGCCGGCTCGGGCAGGTCGATGATCCTGCTGTCCACGCGCCCGACCCTAGCCGCCGAACTGCGACGGGCCCATCTCTCTGAGCGCTACGGTCGCGGCGTGCCCGGGCGCGATGGCCTCGGCCCTGCGCACCCGATCGACGGCCTCCCCGTACGGCATCCCGAGCGCGACCGCCTTGCCCACGTCCGGATCGAGCAGCAGGTCGGCCAGGTCGTTGTCGGCGGACGTCGTGGGATAGACGACGAAGACGCCGGCCGTCCCCGACACCGCCTGCGGCACGCCGTCGCCCGGCCACATCACGATGACCTCCACCCGATGCCGCCCCGGCATCGTGAAGGCGAAGCCGTCGGTGCCCCAGTAGAGCGTGGTCGAGCCGGAGGCGGACGCGCCGGGCGCCAGCGGCTCGAACCTGGTCGACGGGCAGGCCGACAGGTCGGCGGGCCGCATGAACGTGATCCCGTTCGCCGGGTCGGTGACGCTGACCCTGGCGATGAGCGAGCTCACGTCGAGGCTGGCGGGCACGGTCACGGCCGAGCCGCCGCGGTTCGTCAGCGTCCAGGACAGCGACACCGGCTCGCCCAGCGACACCTGCTCCTTCGCGGGCGAGACCACGAGCTCCAGCGTGTCCGGCCAGTCCATGTCGGCCGGCTCGGGAGCGGACACGGCCGCGCCGAAGAACTCCATCGCGCCCGGCCGCACCGCGGGATCCGGCAGGTGCTTGAGGTGCCTGGCGACGGTCGGGCTGAACTCCATCTTGATCTCGTCGGGGAACTTGCCCGGCAGCCCGATCACGGTCGCCACGGTCGGCGTCGGACTCATGATCGAGTTGTCCGACGGCGCCTCGAAGAACGTGTGGATCTGGTTGAAGGCGTGCCCGATCTCGTGCGTGGCCGAGCGCAGGAACGCCGCGGGCACCTGGCGCTGCTGCTGGTCGGTGGCGGCGTCATAGTGGGAGCCGCCCTGGCCGTCCAGGCAGTCGGCCGCGGGATAGCCGTCGTGGCTGAACGTGGCCGAGCCCTCCCTGGCGATCTCGTCGGGATCGGCCCCCAGCGACGAGTCGAACATGACGCCGCGCCCGCTCCCCAGCCGGGCGGGCACGCAGACGAGGTGGACGCGCCACTCCTCGTCGAGCCTGGCGGGATCGTAGTCGGGGACGGAGGCCATCAGAGCGTGCAGGCTCTCCTCCGGCCAGCGGTCGTTGATGTCGATCGCGCCCAGCACGGCGGGCAGCGGGATCGTCCCGTCGTCGGTGACGGCCAGCTCCCAGCCCACCTTGGCGAAGGTGGTGGCGAAGCTCTCACCGGCCACGTTCGGCGGCGGCGCCACCGCGCCGCGCAGGGTGTTGAGCTGTACGCGGGCCCGCCGGTACGACGCGGAGATCCAGCGGATGCTCACCTCGCCCAGCTCCGTCAGCCCTTCGAACGCACTGCCCCGGTAGAAGTCCTGCGTGGTGGTGGCGTGCAGGCTGAAGCGGATCTGCCGGTCGGCCGCCGGGTTGAAGGCGCCCTTGAAGCCCGTCGCGGGATGCAGGTAGGAGAACTGGTCGAACGTCAGGCTGAAGGGGCACGGCGTGCCCGGCCGCACGATGGTGAGCAGCCTGGCCTCGACGCCCTTGAGGTAGGAGTGGTAGTCCGCCCGGGGATGGACGGGGATGGGAGTGACGGCGTCGGCGTCGGCGTCGGACTGCCCCGGGCGGAATCTATACAGATCGCCGGAGAAGCGCAGGTTGCCGCCCATGTGTTCGACCCGCAGGGTGCCGCGGAAGGCGACGGTGACCGGCGATCCCTTGGGCGTGAAGCGCAGCCGGTAGCAACCCTGCTTGAGGTTCGTGACGCAGATCTTGATCGGCGGCAGCAGGTCGGGCGCCCGCGCCGCGTCCTCCGGGCCGATGATCGGCGGCATGCCCGGCAGCGGCGCGGCGTCCTGCACCGGCACGACGTCCTGGGCCTCCGGCAGGAAGACCGTCCCGAGGCGTTCCTGGAGACGCGAGGTCTGTGGCATGTGCTCACTCCTCTTCAGGGTGTGGCGGCCACGCCGGACAGGATCGCGTGCGCGACCTCGCGTCCGGTCACCGCGCTGTGGTTGGTGATGAAGGCGTCGGCGTTGAGGTTGTGCGGAACGCCCGGGTGCAGGTTGTAGGCCCGGCCGGCGGCCAGCAGCGTGCCCTGGGCGACCTCGGGCGTGTTCTGCGCGCCGTTGGCGCCGATCCCGCCGTAGCGGCTGGCCGGCCCGAAGGCGTCGGCGCCGGTCTGGCCCGCGAGCTGGGAGGCGATGCCGTACGCGATGCTGACGAGCTGGTCGTTCCTGGTGTGCGTGATGAGCAGCGGCCCGGTGACGACCTTCGAGGTCACCGCGGGGCGGAACAGGCCGTCGCGCCCAGGCAGGTAGTTGCTGGCGAAGCCGAAGTGCGAGAACGCGCCCTGCAGCAACGTCATCGAGCAGGCTCGCGCGCCGATCCCGCCGGACGCGGCCGCCGCCGCGGACACCAGCCGGGCGCCGAAGCTGTGGCCGACGAGATGCACCCGGACCCCGCCGGGGACCTGACCGCGCAGGAAGCGGGCAAGACCGTCCCTGCCGACCGTGCCCGCCCGCTCCTTCATCTCGTAGTAGGCCACGAAGTCGACCAGCCGCCTGGCGCCTTCGAGGAAGCCGCCGGCCAGGTTCCACAGGAGGCTGTCCGCGGGCACGGCGAAGTCGCCGCGCTGGTCCGCCATGGGCGGGAGCCGGTGGGTGAGCTGCTCGGCGAGGTCGTCGTCGTCAAGCGCGAAGAGCTGGTCCGGCGCGTCGTCGTCCGGCGCGTCGTGCGTGGGGAGGAGGCCGCGGACCAGGGCGACGAACTCCCGCTGGGCCGTACTGGAACGTTCCAGGTCAGGAAGGAGAGCTCGGGCGGCGGCCAGCCGTTCCCGCTGCTCCGGAGCGGTGAACACCTCGCGCAGCCCGTCCAGCCGGATGCCCAGCTCCGTGCCGTGGCGCGCGTCCAGGGCGTCCAGGGTGCCGGTCAGCCGCTCGAACCAGTCCCACTTCGCGGACGGCCACAGGACGCCGTACAGCGCGATCGTGCGACCGGCGGGCGCCGTCCGCGGCGCCGCGGCCCTGAGCGAGCGGGCGAGCTCGCGGTACAGTTCGCGGGCGACCGTGGCGGTGTTGTTCCAGCCGTGCACGAGCATGATCAGATCCGTCGGCGTCCTGCGGTTCACCAGGCCCGACACGTCGGTGGCGGCGGGCTCGGTCAGCAACCGCCCGTTCGCCGCGAACTCCGCCTCCAGGTACGGAAATCCCTCCAGATCGCGTGCCATGTCGCACTCCCTTCGCGCCGTCCGCGAGCCCGTTCACGGGCCCCGTTTCGCCGGCTCCCACCGGACATTAGGCATCCGGCCGGTGGGGCCGCGTCAGGAGGCGGCCTGGGGAAACCCCCAGCCTTGCGGGCGGCCGCCGCGCAGGACTGGGGGATGCGCCTGGGGGAAAGCCCTCATCGGGCCCCGCGGCACCGGCTACCCGGCCGGTGCCGGAGCGACCGCTACCTGGGGCTCCGCACCGCCAGCAGCGCCCGGTAGGCGGGCTTCTTCGCCAGGTTCTCGTCGAACAGGCAGGCCGAGCCCTGCCCGTCGAACCAGCCGGGCACCCACGAGTGCCGGTCGGTGAAGCCCCAGACGGTCAGCTCCTTGCAGGCCGCCACGCTGAGGCAGTCGGTGAGCGCGCGGCTGTAGTAGGTGGCCTGGGTCTCGAGCTTCTCCTCGGTGACGGGCAGCACCATGCGCGCGTCCAGCTCCGTGACCGCGATCTCCAGGCCGAGGTCGGCGAAGCGGCGCATGACGTTCGCCCAGTCGCCCGGATAGTCGTACTGGATGCCGAGGTGGCCCTGGAAGCCGGCGCCGTGAATGGGCACGCCGCGCGCCTGGAGGTCCTTGACCAGGGCCAGGGTGGTCTCGATCTTGGGCGCGTTCCATTCGAGGTTGTAGTCGTTGATGAAGAGCTTGGCCTGCGGGTCCGCGCGGTGGGCCCAGCGGAAGGCGTCGGCGATGTAGCCGGGGCCGAGGCGGTCGAGCCAGATGGTCTTCCGCATCGTGCCGTCCTCCTCCACCACCTCGTTGACGACGTCCCACGCCCTGATCTTGCCCTTGTAGCGGCGGACCTCGGTGGTGATGTGGTCGCGCAGGATCGACCTGAGCTCGTCGTTGCCGATCGTGCCGTCGGCGACGCCGGCGGTCAGCCAGGCGGGGAGCTGGTTGTGCCAGACCAGGGTGTGGCCGCGGACGCGCTGGCCGTTGCGGCGGGCGTTGTCCACGAGGGTGTCGGCGTCGGCCCAGGTGTAGACCCCTCTCTGCGGCTCGACCGACTCCCACTTCATCGCGTTCTCCGCCGTGACGTGGGTGAATTCTCGGTTCAGGACCTTGCGGTAGTCGGCCTCGCCGCGCAGGGCGGCGATGTCGACGGCCGTGCCGATCCTGATGCCGCTTTGGTGCGCCAGTTCTCGCAGGTCACGCGGTGCGCGCGGGTGCGCGTACGCGGGAAGGGGGGCGGCGAGTACGAGCGCGAGGGCGATGATCAATGGCTTCACCGGTGACCTCCGTTGCCGGTTGGGGGGATGACCACGACGCGCCTCCGAAAGTTTCGGTTTCGTATCGATAATTTCACTGGTCGCCGGAAACGTAAGCGCTCATGGACGCCCCGTCAAGCCGCCCCTCAGCGGGAGATCTCGACCCGGGACCGCCGGCTCACCGGATCGTCGAGGTGGTTGAGCAGGTAGTGGGCGAGATCGGCCCGCGACAGGGAGCGCGTGCGCGGCAGGTGCCCGTTGACGGCCGTCCGGTACGTTCCGGTGAGCACGCCGTTGGTGAGCCTCGGCGGCCGGACGATGGTCCAGTCCAGATCGCTGGCGGCGACGATGTCCTCCATTCTCGCCATGTCGGCGTACATGTGGCGGTACAGCGGCCGGACCACCCGGCCGATCAGCAGGCGCTGACTCAGCGGCGCGGACGGCGACAGGCCGAGGCTGGCCGACGTGACGCAGGTCAGCCGGCGCACTCCGCTGTCCGACAGTGCCGCGACGATGCCGGCGATGCCCTGCGAGTAGACGGTCGTGGGGCGCCGATCGGGGCTGCCCAGGCAGGACAGCACCGCGTGGTGGCCCGCGAGCGCCCCGCGCCAGCCCTCGGGTTCCAGCACGTCGCCGCGCAGGACCGCCAGGCGGGCGTGGGAGGGGATCGACTCGGGGGTGCGCGCCAGGGCGGTGACCCGATGGCCGGCGCCGAGCGCCTGGGCGAGCACCTGCGCACCGGCGCCGCCGCTCCCGCCGAACACGAACAGCCTCACGACGCCACCTGGCGGCGGCGCGCCACGGCGAGGCCCACCGCGACGCCGAGGATCGCGAGGGTGACGAGGGCCATGAACACCTGGCCGTGCAGGCCGAGGACGAACTGGGTCCCGGCCTCGAACTCCGGGTCGTACGTGGCCGTGCCGGGGAACAGCAGGGCCGGGAACATGCCGGCCCAGGGCACGGCCAGGATGCCCGCCGACCACAGCAGACGGGCGTGCGCGTCCCCATGACGGCGGGCGAGCAGGACCAGCGCGAACAGCCCGAGGGCCAGCGACATGACGATGTACTGCGCGTCGTGGAACTTGGCGTGCGGGGGCCAGGCCGGGTTGTACATGTGCTCGTGGGCGGTGTCATGGAGGACCAGGTCGAACAGGAGCGCCCCCAGGGCCGTCTCGACCGCCATCAGGGCGATGAGGACTCTCGGCAGGGACCAGTGTCGTTTCGTCATGCTTCGTGAGTGTAGTCGCTACATCAATGGACTGACTATAGTTGACATATTGACCTCAGGTCAGTATTAATGACCTCAGGTCACTAATTACGGAAGGAGCACGGATGTCCCTGGCAACGGACCGCGACACGTCCGGTTTCCACCTGGTCGGCAAACTGCTCGAACCCGCGTCGAGGATCGACCCGTACCCGGTCTACGCCGAGTTCCGCGCCCGCGGACCGGTGTGGGTCGATGAGATGTCCTCGCTGGTGGTGACGGGCTACCGCGACTGCGAGACGCTGCTGCGCGACCCACGGCTCAGCGCCGAGCGCTGGCGCTTCTTCGACGCCGGCCGGTCGGCCGATCCCTACCCGCCGGACGCGCCGCCCTCGGTCCGGCAGCCGTGGTTCCTCTCCATGGACGCGCCGGACCACACCCGGCTGCGACGCCTGGTCAGCAGCGCGTTCACCGCGCGCACCGTCGCCAGGATGGAGTCCTCCGTCGCGCGACTGGTCGACGACCTTCTCGACCACGCGGCCGAGAGTGAGACGTTCGACGTGCTGTCCGGCCTGGCCTACTCGTTGCCGATGACGGTCATCTGCCGCATGCTCGGCGTCCCGCAGGCCGACGAGCGGCTGTTCCATGGGTGGTCCGCCCAGCTCACCCGGCTGCTCGACGGCTTCTCCGACCTCGGCGAAACGGACGGCGCGACCCCGGAGTGGGTGCGCGGCTCGGTCGAGATGCACAGGTACGTCGGCGAGCTCGTCACCGACCGGCGCAAGAGCCCGCGCCGGGACGACCTGATCTCCGAGCTGCTCGCCGCGGAGGACGGCGGCGACGTGCTCAGCCACGACGAGCTGATCTCCACGATCGTGCTGCTGCTGGTGGCGGGGCATGAGACGACGGTCAACCTGATCGCCAACGGCGTGCTCGCCCTGCTGCGGCACCCCGGCCACCTCGCCGCCCTGCGCGACGACCCCGGCACGGCGCCCGCGGTCGTCGAGGAGATCCTGCGCTACGACCCGCCCGTCCAGCTCACCGCCCGGCTCGCCCGCGAGGACGTACGCGTCGGGCAGGCGGAGGCGCCCGCGGGCAGCCTGATCATCCTCCTGCTGGCCGCGGCGCACCGGGACCCGGAGGCGAACCCGGATCCCGACCGGTTCGACCCGGGCCGCGCGCAGGTGCGGCACCTGGGCTTCGGTTTCGGCTCGCACTTCTGCTTGGGAGCGCCGCTGGCCAGGCTCGAAGGCCGGCTCGCGCTGTCCGCGTTCGCCCGGCGCGTCCGGGAGCCCGGGCTCGTCGCCGATCCGCCGCCGTACCGGGAGCACATCAACCTGCGCGGCGTCAGCGAGCTCCGCATCGCCCACGCGGGGGTGACGCGGTGAGGATCGCCTCGGCCGGCCGCGCCGGAGAGGCTCCCGCTCCGGCCGGCCGGGTCCACTAGCCTGGTGCGGTGGTCACCTCCAGGAGCCGCCGCCGCCTCTCCCCCGAGGCCAGGCGCACCGAGCTCATCGACGCCGCCATCCGGCTCCTGGAGTCCCGGCAGGACGTGAGCAACTGGGTTCAGGCCGTCACCGCGGAGGCCGACGCCGCCAAGGGCACCTTCTACGTCTACTTCTCCTCCTGGGATGACATGCTCGCGGCGGTACGCGAGCGCGTCCTTCGCGACTACGTGGACCGGTTCCACCGGCTCGCCGAGTCCGCCGAGCCGATCGACTGGTGGGCCACCCTCGACGCCGAATGCGCGGCGGCCGTCGACTCCATCTCCCGGCCCGGCGGGTTGCACGACGCCGCCTTCCACTTCGGCTCCGCGCTCGCGCCCGCGCCCGGTGAGCCGGATGTCATCGCCGCCATCGCCGGCGCGCTGAGCCGCGGCATGGCCGAGGGCGCGTTCCGCCCCGTCGATCCGCGGATCGCGGCCACGATCCTGTTCACCGTCCTGCACGGCGCCGGGGACGCCATCGCCGCCGGCGAGCAGCCGCAACGCTGGCTGGAGGCCGTCCACGACCTCACCCGTCACTGGCTCGCCGCACCGGGCGAGCAGTGACGCGGGATCGCCGCAGGGGGCTCAGGCGTTGGCCAGGCGTGGGGTCTTCGCGTCGTCGAGTGCGGCGCGCTCCGCCTCCACCAGGCTCCGGCAGCGCGCGACCTCCTGCTCCACCCGGGCGTCGTCCCAGCCGAGCACGTCCGCCATCAGCCGGGCGATCAGCGGCGCGGCCTGCTCGGCGAGCGCGTTCGACTCGATGAGCATCCGGGTCCTGCGGGCCACGATGTCCTCGGCGTGCAGCGCGCCCTCGTGGGTGACGGCGTAGCAGACCTCGGCCCTGAGCCACGGCCCCTCCTCCATGAGCGGCTCGCCGAGCGCGCGGTCCTCGCGGACCAGCTCCAGCACCTCCATCGCCAGGTTCCCGTAGCGCCGGAGCAGGTAGGCCACCGTGTCGGTGTCCAGGTCGTGGTCCTCGGCGATGCGCCGGACGGAGAGCTGGAGCGCGGGCAGCCCGTCGGCGCCGAGCAGCGGCAGCCGGTCGGTGACCGACTCGGGCACGTCGTAGCCTTCGAGCGCCGCGTCGATCACGTCCTTCGCCATGATCCGGTACGTGGTGTACTTCCCGCCCGCGATCGCGGCCAGCCCGGGCATCGGCACGTCCACGACGTGCTCCCTGGACAGCTTGGTGGTGGCGGACCGCTCGTCGGCGGCCACCAGCGGCCGGAGCCCGACGTAGAGCCCCACGACGTCGTCGCGGGTCAGCGGCCTGGCCAGCACGGAGTTGGCGTGCTCCAGGATGTAGTCGATGTCCTCGCCCGTCGCCTGGGGCTCCGCGCGCTCGCCCTCGTAGTCGGTGTCGGTGGTGCCGAGGATCCACCGGCGCCTGGTCCACGGGATGATGAACAACACGCTCTTCTCGGTACGGATGATCATTCCGGTCCGTGACCGGATGGCCTCACCCGGCACCAGCACGTGGACGCCCTTCGACATCCGCACCTTGAAGCCCGGCTCGGCCCCGCCGGGCAGCTCGCCGAGCAGGTCCGTCCACACGCCCCCGCAGATCACGACGGAGTCGGCGCCGATCTCGATCTCGCGTCCCGTCTCCTCGTCGCGCACCCCGGCTCCGACGATCCGCTCGCCGCGCTCGTCCCGCAGCAGCCGCGTGGCGCTCGCCCTGGTCGCGATCACCGCACCGTGCGCGGCGGCCGTGCGGGCCAGCATGAGCGTGTAGCGGGCGTCGTCGACCTGGGCGTCGTAGTAGATCATGGCGCCGGTCAGCGCGTCGGCCCGCAGGCCGGGGGCCAGGCGGCGGGCCTCCTTGACCGTCAGGCTCCGGTGCCTGGGCATCGGGCGGCGCATGCCCTCCAGCGCGTCGTACAACGTGAGCCCGGCCGCCACGTACGGCTGCTCGACCACCTTGCGGCGCAGCGGATAGAGGAACGTGACCGGCTTGACCAGGTGCGGAGCCAGGCGGGAGACCAGCAGGTCGCGCTCCTTGAGCGCCTCGCGGACGAGCTTGAAGTCGAACTGTTCCAGATAGCGCAGCCCGCCGTGGATCAGCTTGCTGGACCGGCTCGACGTGCCCGACGCCAGATCGCGGCTCTCCACCAGCGCGACGCGCAGCCCCCGTGAGGCGGCGTCCAGCGCGGCGCCCGCGCCGGTCACGCCCCCGCCGATGACGAGCACGTCGAAGGTCTGCCCGGCGAGCCGGTCGATCGTGTCCTGCCGGTTCCTGGCATCGAGCACGCCGTTCAGACCCATGGCACATCACTCACTTTCTGCAACGGATCACGCACAGTCCGTATGCATTCCCTCGATTCGGGAATGGCACACAAGGGGCCAGAAAGCGGGGAGTGAAGTGGTCGAACGTCTCAACCGGATGGGGCTGGCCGGCGAGCTGATCGCCGAGTTCGCCGGGACGATGGTGCTCATCCTCTTCGGCGTCGGCGTGGTCGCGCAGGTGGTGGCCGCCGGGCTCGGCGACCACGACAGCATCGCCTGGGCCTGGGGAATCGGCGTCGCGCTCGGCGTCTATGTCGCGGGCCGTACCACCGGCGCGCACCTCAACCCCGCGGTCACGCTGGCCTTCGCCGCCTTCCGCGGCTTCGCCTGGAACAAGGTCGCGCCGTTCGCCCTGGCGCAGACCGCGGGCGCCTTCGCCGGCGCACTGCTGGTCCGCTGGAACTACACCGAGGTGCTGGCCATGGCCGACCCCGGCCACACGCTCAAGACACAAGGCGTCTTCTCCACCCTGCCGGGGAACGGCACGCTGCCGGTGAGCCAGTGGGGCGCGCTCCGGGACCAGATCATCGGCACCGCGATCCTGCTGTTCGTCATCTTCGCCCTGTCCGACACCAGGAACATGGCGCCGAGCGCGAACCTCGGCCCCGTCGTCATCGGCCTGCTGATCGTCGCGATCGGGATGGCTTTTGGCGCGGACGCCGGCTACGCGATCAACCCGGCCCGCGACTTCGGCCCGCGCCTGGCCTCGTTCCTGACCGGGTACGCGACGGCGTGGCGAGATCAGTACGGCGACCTGTACTTCTGGGTGCCCATCGTCGGCCCCGTGATCGGCGGGATCATCGGGGCCGGGCTGTACCAGGCGTGCATCGCCCGCTTCCTGCCGCCCGGCGAGGACCGCGACTCCGTGAAACCGTCAGACGCCTGAGACCGCCTGACCATCCCTCAAACCCGCTCGTACCCGCCGGAAACCCGCGAAGGAGAACGACATGCCCGAGTTCGTGGGCGCCATCGACCAGGGCACGACCAGCACCCGCTTCATGATCTTCGATCACGCGGGCGCCGAGATCGGTAAATACCAGCTCGAACACGAGCAGATCCTGCCCAGGGCCGGCTGGGTGGAGCACAACCCGATCGAGATCTGGACCAGGACCGCCGCCGTCATCCAGACCACGCTCCAGCGGGCCGGGCTGCACGACACCGACCTGGCCGCGCTGGGTGTCACCAACCAGCGCGAGACCACGGTCGTGTGGAACCCGCGCACCGGCCGCCCGTACTACAACGCGCTCGTCTGGCAGGACACCAGGACCGACCGGATCGCCGCCGCGCTGGACCGGGACGGCCGGGGCGACGTCATCCGCAGGAAGACGGGCCTGCGGCCGGACGCGTACTTCTCCGGCGGCAAGATCCAGTGGATCCTGGAGAACGTGGACGGCGTCCGCGAGGCGGTGGACCGGGGCGAGGCCGTCTTCGGCAACACCGACACCTGGACCGTGTGGAACCTCACCGGCGGCACCAACGGCGGCGTGCACATCACCGACGTCACCAACGCCAGCCGCACGATGCTGATGAACCTGGAGACCCTCGACTGGGACGACGAGCTGCTGTCCTTCTTCGGCATCCCGCGCCAGATGCTGCCGGAGATCCGGCCGTCGTCGGAGCCGGCCGCGTACGGCGAGACGATCCCGTACGGGCCGGTCGGCGGGCAGGTGCCGATCACCGGCATCCTGGGCGACCAGCAGGCCGCCACCGTCGGGCAGGTCTGCTTCTCCCCCGGCGAGGCCAAGAACACCTACGGCACCGGCAACTTCATGCTGCTCAACACCGGCACCAACCTCGTACGCTCGCAGAGCGGCCTGCTCACCACCGTCGCCTACAAGTTCGGCGACCAGCCCCCGGTGTTCGCGCTCGAAGGCTCGATCGCGGTGACCGGCTCGGCCGTGCAGTGGCTGCGCGACCAGCTCCACGTCATCAGCTCCGCCGCGCAGAGCGAGGCGCTGGCCCGGCAGGTGGAGGACTCCGGGGGGATGTACTTCGTGCCGGCGTTCTCCGGCCTGTTCGCCCCCTACTGGCGCGCGGACGCCCGCGGCGCGATCGTCGGCCTCTCGCGCTTCAACAACGACGCCCACCTCGCCCGCGCCACCCTGGAGGCGATCTGCTACCAGAGCAGGGACGTCGTGGAGGCGATGCAGCAGGACTCCGGGGTCGTCCTGGACGTGCTGAAGGTGGACGGCGGCGTCACCGCGAACAACCTGTGCATGCAGCTCCAGTCCGACATCCTCGGTGTGCCCGTCAGCCGCCCGGTCGTCGCCGAGACCACCGCGCTCGGCGCGGCGTACGCGGCCGGGCTGGCCGTCGGCTTCTGGCAGGACGTCGAGGAGCTGCGGGCCCACTGGGCGGAGGACCGCCGCTGGGAGCCGTCCTGGAGCCAGGAGCAGCGCGACGAGGGCTACGCGGGGTGGAAGAAGGCCGTGACGAGGACGTTCGGGTGGGGCGAGATCGGCTGACCGTCGGGGCGCTCAGCCGATGGTGTAGCTGGTGTCGCCGTCCACGAAGTAGAAGAAGTCGCCGTCACCGCCGACCGACGCGCCGGTGTAGTCGCTGTGGTACGACCACGCGCCGCCGTCGTCACCGCCGGGAGCCGCCTGCGAGTCGTCGTCGGCTGCCGGGCCGGTCCCCCAGCCCTCGTCCCAGCCCGCGCCCCACTCGGACGCCTCCGTCACCGGCTCCGTCGCGGCCTCGGCGTCGCCCGCCGCGGCCAGGGCCGTGACGCCCGCCGCACCCGCCACGGCGACGGCGGCCGGGATCCAGAAGCGGCGCTCCGACGCCTCCCCCGCGTAGGTCTGCGACAGCTCGCGGGCCCGATCGAACTGGCTGCTGAAGATCGGCATGACGTGCCTTTCAGAAGTCGAGGAAACGCGGAGTGGGGACGTTCTCGCGGGCGGTCCGCAGGTGATCGGCGATCTCGCCGCGCCGCAGCCGGACCCCTGAGCCGCCCGGGTAGCGCCGCATGACGTCGAGTGTGGCCAGCCGGCGGGCCACCGCGCGCAGCACCGCCGGCCTGGCGGCCTCGGGCGCGGCGCCGAGCTCCTGGCCGATGCGGCGGGCGCTCTCCCACCGCAGGCCGAACACGTTCTCGGTCAGTACGTACCCGAGGACCGGCAGCGCGGTGCCCACCAGCGCGTTCCAGCGCTCCAGCACCACCGCCCAGCCGCGCTCCGACTGGGCGGTCACCTGCGCCTTGCGCTGCTCCCCCTGCGCGTGCGACGAGTAGGCCTGCGAGATCCCCGACACCGCGAACACCGGGTTCAGCAGCGCCGCCGCCCCGAACGACAGCGCCGCCCCCGCGTAGCTGACCTTCGGCAGCGCGGCCGGATCGAGGTCCATCACCCGCGACAGCTGCCCGGCGAGCTGCGCGGTCTCCGCCGCGGCCCGCTGCACCGGCGCGAACGCGACCCGCAGCTTCGCCTCGCCCGCCTTCAGCCAGTCCGGCTCCGCGCCGCCGGTGACCGCCGCCATCAGGCACGCGTCCCGATGCCGCAGGAAGGCGGGCAGCACGTAGCCCACCTGGTCCAGATGGGTCTGCAGCTCGCCGAGCCCGGCCTGGAGGACGGCCGCCACGCGCGAGCGCTCCTCCGGCGGGCCGGGCGGCGGGACCGGCGTGCCCAGGCCGTCCGCCCCGACGTCGCCGAGCAGCGCGGCGTGCAGCTCGTAGAACGGGCCGAACACCGTGTAGAGCAGGTAGTCCTCCTCCAGCCCGACCGCCGCGCGCAGCATGTCCGGGATCCGCCCCGCGCCCGCGCACGCGTTGCTCCACGCCCTGACCTCGGTGTGCAGCGCCTGGACGAGCTCCGGCTGGGCGACGATCCGCAGGTCGGTGCGCTCGGTCGTCAGCCGCATCTCCGCCCGTGGCGGCTTGGGCTCGGCCTCGACCGTCCTGATCGACTCGTACGCGATCCGCAGGTTGACCCCGGAGCCCTTGACTCGCATGCCGTCCGGCGCGAACGCGCACGCGACCGGCCGGCCGTCGGCCAGCTCGGCGGGCAGGACGCCCGAGGTGAGCGTGTGCTCGGCGGCGGCCCGCAGCCGGGCGTTGCCGTACAGCCGGCGCCCGAACACCTCGGAGGCGCATTCCACCGTCACCGGCCCGTGCGCCGGGCTGAACACCACGAACCGCTCGGCCGTCCCGGCGATCCGCAGGTGCGGATCGCCGAGGTCGAAGTGCGCGAGCACGCGCTGCGTCTCCGGTGACTGGAACTCCAGCGCGCCCTCGCTCAGCACGCAGTCCGTCTTGCGCGCCCCGGCGCCGCCCAGGCCGCGTACCGACACGGGCGCGGAGGTGCCGACGATGCCCGGTCCAGGTCCCGCCGACCCGATGACGGCGAGGAAGGCCCGCCGTACCAGGGGGGTGACGAGGTGCAGGGTGGCACCGGTCAGGAAGTGCCCGCCGAGCAGGGCGCCGCCGCGCAGCTCGGCTGCGCTCGGCCCGGCGGGGGTCACGGTGACCCGGTTCACGGGCCATTCCAGGAGGACTTTCCCCTGGCTGCGCAGCCGCAGCCGCCCTCCGGCGACGACGACGTACGCCATCAGCTCGGCGGGGGTGGAGTCGTCGTCCTCGTCCAGCGCGGACCGGTCGGGCTCCGACTCGTACCAGGGGGTGACGGAGACCGCGCAGGGGCTGATGAAGTCGGTCGTCGCGGCGTCCGGCATCAATCGGCCGCGCAGCCCGGTCAGCGCGGCGAGCGCGGGCTCGGGCAGCTCGCCCGAGGTGAGCCGGATCGACCGGCCCTGCGGCAGCGTGAGGTCGGCGACGAGCCTGGTGCTCCGGTCGGCCAGCCCGATCGTGGCGTCGGGGTCCTTCGCCGGGTCCAGCGCGGTGACGACCGGGGTGCCGAGCCCGCCGGTGTCGTGGACGTACACGGCGGGCTGGTCGGTCAGCAGCAGAGAGCGGCTGCCGGTCCAGGAGAATCCGGACGACTGCTGCTCCACGAACATGTGGTGCTGCGAACTGTCGAAGACGACCCGTCCGCGTACGGCTCCCCAGGTCACCGGCACGGCTGCTCCCTCCTGCCATCACTCAGGATCGTGCCTGCGCAGAGGGCTGGTGAACAGGGATAAATACCTACAACCGAGACTCGTAGCGGTTACGCCCTCTGAGATGAACGATGCGCGGATATCGGCAATCCATGCGTGAAAGTCTCCCGCTGTAGACTTCGCTCATGGATGTCCTCAGCGACGTCGTCGCGCTCATGCGGACCGGCCGCCCGACGTCCGCGCGCATCTCCTGGCGCGCCCCCTGGGGTCAGGAGTTCCCATCCGCGCCCGGGTCCGCGGGCTTCCAGGTGGTGCTGCGCGGCTCGTGCTGGCTCATCCCGCCGGCCGGCGAGCCCGTGCCGCTGAGCGTGGGCGACGTGGTGTTCCTGCCGCACGGTGACGGCTACGCCCTCGCCGACGACCCCGGCAGCCCGCTGACCGCCCCCTCCTGCGAAGGGGACGCCGGGCTGTTCGGCTCGGCCGGGTTCGGCGGCGCGGGGGCCGAGACGGTCACTCTCGCCTGCGGATACCAGCTCGACCCCGGCCGGACCCACCCCATCCTGGCCGGGCTGCCCAGCGTGATCCACCTGCCCACGACGCTCGGGCACCATCCGGAGCTCCGAGCCGCCGTCGAGCTGCTGGCCGGCGAGATCGACCATCCGCGGCTGGGCGCGGACACCGTGGTCACGTCCCTGCTCGACATGCTGCAGCTCTACATCCTGCGCGCCTGGTTCGACCTCGAAGGCGGGGCGTGCGAACGCACCGGCTGGGCCGCGGCGCTCGCCGACCCGGCCATCAGCCGCGCGCTCGACGCCATCCACCGCGCCCCCGCGGACCGCTGGACGGTCGAGTCGCTCGGCGCGCACGCCGGGCTCTCGCGCGCCGGCTTCGCCCGCCGCTTCACCGGCCTCGTCGGCCGGCCGCCGCTGGCCTACCTCACCTGGTGGCGGCTGGCCGTGGCGGCCCGCCTGCTGCGCGAGTCCGACGCCTCGGTGGCGGAGGTGGCGGACCGGGTCGGCTACGGGTCGGAGTTCGCGTTCGGCAACGCGTTCAAGCGTGAGTACGGGCTGGCCCCCGGCCGGTACCGCCGCCACGTCTGCGGCGAGGCCGCCGCCCGTTCCGCCTAGCTCCAGTTCGTCAGGCGGCGCAGGGCGTACTCGACGGGCCCGTAGCGGTGGGTGCGCAGCCAGCGCGCGCTGAGCCAGAGCAGGACCGTGTAGATCACCAGGGCCACGCCCATCACCGCGATCGGCGACAGCCGGCCCGCCAGCGCGAGGCCGTACCCGGTGAAGACCAGGCAGGCGAGCACCGACTGACCCAGGTAGTTGGAGGCGGCGATCCGGCCCGCGGGGGCCAGCGCCCGGCCGGCGGCGGGGAAGCGCCTGATCACCCGCAGCAGGGTCGCCACGTAGGCCGCGGCCAGCAGCAGCGAGGTCACGTTGCTCACCGCGATGCCCATCAGCTCCGGCGCCCCTTCCCGGCTGGCGGTCAGGGCGAACAGGATCCCGCCCGGGATGCCGAGTCCGAAGCCCAGCCACTGGATCCGCGGCAGCAGGTGCCACCATCGCTCGGTCTCCTCCAGCAGCCTCGACTTGCCCGCCGCCAGCCCGAACAGGAACATGGCCAGCGCCATCGGCCCCTGGAACGCCCAGATCATCGCCACGAGCGGCGGATAGAGCTCGACCTGCAGGCTCAGGAAGTCGAGCGGCCCGCCGGTGGCCAGCGCGAGTGTCCTGGCGGCCACGCTCGGATCCGCCGCGGGCGTCTGACCCGCCGCCGGATCGAGCGTGGTCAGCCACGCCAGCAGCGCCATCAGCAGGGTGAGCACGCCGACGATCACCGATCCGGCGACCACCGCGGTCTTCGGCTTGATGCCGCGCAGGGCCAGCAGGATCAGGCCCAGCACGGCGTACAGGGTGAGGATGTCGCCGACCCACAGCAGCACGCCGTGCAGCACCCCGATCACGAACAGGCCCAGGCACCTGCGCAGCGTCCTGGCCCGCACGCTCGCCCCCGCCCGCTCGGCCGAGCGCAGCTGCAGGGTGAACGAGTAGCCGAACAGGAAGGAGAAGATGATGTAGAACTTGGTCAGGACGAAGGCCGTGATGGCCAGCGCCACCGGCCCGTCCGGGATCGGCATGCTGCCTTCCATGGCGTAGCCGGGATCGGCGAAGAAGCCGATGTTCGCGACGAGGATGCCGGCCAGCGCGAACCCGCGCACCACATCGACCTCGTGGACGCGCCCGGCGAGCGGGGTACGGGTTTCCGTCATGGACCTGAAGCTACGAACAGCGGCGATGCCCCGGCATCGAACCTTCGTCTCATCCCGAGCCGACTAAAGACGGCATCCCGGGGGCCGGCGGCTACTTCGTCGCGGGTCCGTCGGGTGACAGCCTCACCGCCGCGCCGATCGGGGTGCTGAACGGGCTCTCGCGGCTGGGGTCGGTGAGGTTTTTGGTGGGGTAGATGGGGCGCAAGGGAACGAACTACCCCACAATGGAGGGATGGCATACCCTCCACAGCCTCCACAACCTCAGCCTCAGCCCCAGGACCCCTGGGGAGCACAGGGGCAAGGAGCGCCGCAAGGGTACGGCCCGCCGCCGCAGAACCACGGCCCCCAACCCGGCCCGCCCCCCGGTTCCGGCCCTCAGCCCGGCCAGCCTGGCAACTACAGCCCTCCGCCCGGCCAGCCCGCCAATTACGGCCCGCAGCCCTCCGGTTATGGCCCACAGCAAGGCCCGCCTCCCGGTTATGGCCCGCAGCCCGGCCAGGGCGCCCCGCCTCCCCAGTACGGCCCGCCCCCGGGGCAGGGTCCCACCCAGCCGGGCTACGGCCCGCAGGGTTATGGGCAGCAGGGGTACGGGCAGCAGGGCTACGGACAGCAGGAGTACGCGCAGCAGGGCTATGGGCAGCAGCCGGGGCAGGGTGCGGGCCCGTACGGACCGGGCTGGGCGCCGACCGGCCCCCACGCCACCGGCCAACCCCCGGCGAAGAGCTCCAACGGCCTGGTCATCGGCCTGGTCGCCGCCCTGGCCGTGCTCGTGCTGGGCGGCGGCGGCTTCGGCGCGTACGCCTACCTCAGCTCCCGCGGCCCGGCACCCACCATCGCCATGCCCACCCTGGAGCCCATCCCCACGGCGACGACCACGCCCCCGCAGTCCGACCCGCCATCGTCCGACCCGTCGGAGTCCCCCACCGCCGAGCCGAGCACCACCCCGACCGACTCGGTGCCGACCTCGAAGCGGGCGCAGCCGGGCTCACCGATCACCGACGACGAGTTCGAGGACTGGAAGTTCGGGCTCGGAAGCGTGAAACTCAACGCCGACAAGGTGGGCGGCTGGACGTACGGCAACTGCGACCCGGTGGACGGCCAGGGCGTGCTGGCCAAGAACGACTGCGTACGCGCCGTCGAGGTCGCCTACTCGGCCTACGGCGGGCACCTCAAGGCGGTCCAGGTCATGATGGCCTTCCCCAGTGACAAGGCCGCCAAGACCACGGCCGCGAAGCTGGCCAAGCTCTCCTCCGACGCCGTGCGCTGGCGCAAGGAGAAGGCCCACGCCAACTACTCGTACGGCAAGATCCGCTCGGGCGCGTCCAAGAAGTATGTGATCGTCACGATCGTCACCGCCGACAAGTCAGCCCGTTCCAAGGCCACGAAGTTCCACACCTACCTGCAGACCGACCTCGCCAGCTACTTCCTCCTGCGCGACCTGACGATCACGAGCTGACCCGCACCCCGGTAACCGGTTGGCGGGTGCGCTCGTACAGACGCGCGGACAGCTCGCCCCGCAGAATCTCCAGCTCGGTGATCGTGCGCTCCTTTGGAAATAGGGGGTGAAACGGCCCTGACGATCAGTGGTGTGCCGGTTGCCTGTGCTGGCTGGCGTTCCTGGCGGCGGGGATCAGGGCGGTGGCCAGCAGGGCGAGGAGCAGGAAACCCGCTCCGACGTACGCGCCGAGGGCCAGCCCGCCGGTCATCGCCTCGTGCGCGGACTCGGCCACGGTGGCGGTGCTCGGGTTCGCGGCCAGTGGCGCGATCGCGGCGCCCGCACTGTCGGTGACCGTGCGTGCCAGCTGCTCGGCCTGAGCCAGGGGAAGCCCCGATTCGGTCAACCTGTCCTGCAGGTTGGTGCCGAGCGCGGTGAAGAACACCGTGAAGAGTACGGCGATGCCGAGCGCCGAGCCGAGCTGCCTGAACGCGCTCTGCACGCCGGATCCCTGCCCCGAACTCGTCTCGGGCACATCGGCCAGGACGACGTTCGTGACCTGGGCGGTGGCGAACCCGACGCCCACGCCGTACAGGCAGAGAGCCCCGGCGATCGTCCACCACGGGCTGTCGGTCGCGGCGATCAGCCCGAGCACGACCAGGCCCGCCGCCTCCAGCGCCAGCCCGATCCGGACCAGGCCGAGAGCCGGAACCTTGGTGGCCAGCCCGAAGCTGGCACCGCTGGCCACGAAGCTGCCCACGGCCACGGCCAGCAGGGACAGACCCGCCTGGACCGCGCTGTAGCCGAGGGTGAACTGCAGCCACAGCGGCAGCACCGCGATGATGCCGTACTCGCCGAGCCCGATGATCGTGGTGGCGATGTTGCCGTTGCGGAAGGAGGAGATGGAGAACAGCCGGACGTCCATCAGCGCCCTGGCGGGCTCCGCGCTTCTGGTGAGTACGGCCTGCCTGCGGACGAAGCCGATCAGTGCCAGCGCGGACAGCACCAGCGCCGCCAGGACGGGCGACGGGCCGCTGTCCCAGGTGAAGCCGAGGACGTCGAGCGGCTCGATGAGGGCCAGCCAGCCGTAGGTACGCCCCTCGACCAGTGCGAACGCGAGCAGCCCGAGACCGAGGATCGACAGGGCCGCTCCGGTGGCGTCGATGCGCGCGGGTTTCCTGGGCGAGCGGGCCAGGAACATCATGCCGCCGGCCAAGATCAGCAACGACAGCGGGATGTTGATGCCGAAGGCCCAGCGCCAGGAGGCATGCTCCGACAGCCAGCCGCCCAGTGCCGGGCCGAACGCGGCGGCGGCACCGATGGTGGAACCCCATACGGCGAACGCCTGACCGCGGGCCTTGCCGGTGAAGGAGGCGTTGAGCAGCGCCAGCGAGGTCGGCAGGATCATCGCGGCCCCCGCGCCCTGCAGGAAGCGGGCCAGGATGAGCAGGCCGCCATCGGGCGCGAGGCCGGCCAGCAAGCTGGTCGCGCCGAAGACGACCACCCCGGCGAGGAAGACCCGCCTGGCGCCGAGAATGTCGGAGTAGCGGCCGGTCAGCAGGAGCAGCGCGGCGAAGACGATCGCGTAGGACTCCTGAATCCACTGCGCCTGGGTGGCGTTGACCTTCAGGTCCTCGATGATCGGCGGGATGATCACATTGACGATCGTGGTGTCGACCACGATCAGTGCCACACCCAGCGCGATGGCCATCAGACCGAGCCATCGGCGAGCGGGAGAAGGGGCGGACATGCGTGAGCCTCCGGAAAAGGGCATGGTGGAGAACCGGTCCGCGCGTGGGCGCGACCGGGAGTGAGACGGCGGGGCTTAGGACTCCGCGGCGGCGGTGTAGATCTCGACGACGCCGCTCAGGAACTGCTCGATGGCCTCCCGCTCGGCGTCGCCGAGCTTGCCGACGTGCTCGCGCACCCCGTTGATCAGCGGGGTGAGGTTCTCGAAGAGCTTGTCCTTCGAGGCGTCGGAGACCAGGACGAGCACCTTGCGGCGATCGGTGGGGTGCGGCTGCCGCGTGATGTGACCGGCCCGCTCGAGGCGGTCGACGATGTGCGTGCTCGCCGCCGTCGAGACCTGCAGCCGGTCGGCCAGGTCCTTGGCGGTGAGCGGGCCGTCGGTGATCAGATGCTCGATCGCCGACAGGTCGGTGGAGTTGATGCCCAGGGCCTGGCTCAGGCGCTGCTCCACCTGGCGGGTCAGCAACCCGATCAGCTGCAGGCTCGCCATGATGGGGTCGCCGGTCGCCCAGTTCGGTGCCGCATTGGTCATGGTTGAAGACTACTACAGAAGTAACTAATTAAGTTAGCTAGTTATATGTGAGAGAGCACACAGCCGCTGGTCAGGGCAGCAAGCCGCGCTCTCGCCCCGCCGCCGCAGCCTGGGTGCGCGTGGACACCTCCAGCTTGCCCAGGATGTTGGACACGTGCACGCTCACCGTCTTCTGTGCGATGAACAACCGCTCAGCGACCTCCCGGTTGGTCAGCCCCTCCGCGACCAGCCGCAGGACCTCCACCTCCCGAGCCGTCAACCCGCCGTCGCCGGCGCCCCCGCCCCCGAACCGCGCCCGCCGCCCGAACTCGGTCAACGCGTTTTCCAGCGGCACCGCCCGCAGCTTGCCCGCCGTCTCCCTGGCCAGCTCCCACTCCACCTGCGCCGCCGCCCGATCACCGGCCGCCAGCAGCGCCTCCGACAGCCGCCACCGGGCCCGCGCCACCTCGTAGACGAACCCGAAGTCGAAGGCTGCCACCACCTGCCGCCACAGATCCACGTCGAGCCGCCCGTGGACGCGATGCCACTCCGCCTCGGCCCGCAGCGCCCAGGCCAGCCCCTCGGACCCCAGGTGGCCGCGCTCGCCGGTGGGCCCGGAGTCGACCGCGAAGCGCGCCTGGGAGACCAGCTCGTCGGCACCCTCCGTGGTGCCCAGCTCGGCCAGCGCCCACAGCCCGACGGCGGCCAGCCGGAGCGTGCTCGCGTCGCCCTCGACCAGCGGCGCCAGGGCCGCGCGCACGTGGTCGAGCGCCGCCGCGGGATCGCCGTGCCACAGCGCGTGCTCGGCGGCGAGCCCTCTGGACATGTAGACGGCCAGCTCGTCGGACCAGAAGGGCCGCAGCCAGCTCAGCCGGGCCTCGACCGCGGGCAGGTCGCGCGCCACCTCGATGAACAGCGCGAACGACGACAGGATCGCCTCGGGCAGCGTGCCCACCCGCGCCCCGAACCCGGCCGCGACCGCCTCCGCCTGGTCCCACTCGCCCGCGACGTAGTGGATGAGGAAGCGCAGGAACCGCAGGTCGGTGCCGTAGGTGCTCCAGTTGAGGCCGGTCTCCACGGCCATCCTGACGCCCTCGTCGGCGACCTCGGCCGCCTGCGCGAGCAGGCCCTGCTCGTAGTGGATGCGAGCGTGGTGGAAGCGGGCCCGCAGGTCCATGGCCAGGTCGCCGGTGCCTTCGGCGGAGGCGGTCTCGACCAGCTCATGGGCCCTGTGCACGTCGCCCCGGTGCTCGACGTAGGTGGCCAGCGTGAGCAGCGCGCCCACCTCGGCGTCCTTGGCCCCGGCCGCGCGGGCCGTCGCCAGCGCCCTGGCCGTGAGGTCTTCCACCTCCCGGTGCCGTGGGCTCCACAGCAGCGTGCGGGCCTGGGTGGCCAGGGCGCGGGCCAGCGCGGACTCGTCACGCGCGCTCTCGACCGCGCGCTGTGCCGCCGCCATCGCCCCTGCCGGGTCGTCGGTCTCGTAGAGGTAGTAGGCCAGCCGCTCGTCGACCTCGGACGTCGGCGGCAGGACGCGGAGCTGAGTGATCGCGCGGTGGTTGTCGCCGCTGTCGGCCGCCATGACGGCGCTGCGGAAGGCCAGCTCGGCCCGGCTCTCCTCGGCCAGCACGGCCGCGTCCTGCACCCGCTCCCACAGGCTGAGGGCCTGGTCGTAGTGGCTGTGGGCCTCGGCGGGCGCGCCGAGGCGCTCGGCCAGCCGGCCCGCCTCCGCGGAGGCCTTCAGCGCCCCTGCCAGGTCGTGGCCGGCGAGGTAGTGGTGGGCCAGCTCGGCCGGCGCGGTCAGCAGATGGGCGAACGTGGCATGCAGGCGAGTGCGCTCGCCGGGCAGCAGGTCGGTGTAGACCGCCTCCTGCAGGAGCGCATGGCGGAAGGCGTAGCCGTAGCCGTCGACCCTGAGCAGCCCGCGCGAGACGATCTCCCGCATCGCCTCCTCGAACTCCGTCAGCGGCAGCCCCGACACCTCGCGCAGCAGCTCGTCCTCCACCCTGCGGCCGGCCACCGCGGCGGCGCGCAGCACCCGCTGCCCGGCCTCCGACAGCACCTCGACCCTGGACATGAGCAGGCTGGCCAGCCCGTCGGGCAGGCTGTCGCCCTCGGCCATGGCCGCGAACAGCTCCTCCGCGTAGAACGGGTTGCCGTCGGCGCGGGACACGATGAGGCCGAGCTCCTGAGCATCGACCTGCCCCAAAGTGGCGACATAGTCGGACATTTCGCCGGAGGCCAGTGGCCTCAGCTCGACGTTCGTCACCGTGGGCAGCCGCTTCAGCTCGGCCAGCACCGAGCGCAGCGGATGGCGGCGGTGCAGGTCGTCGGTGCGATAGGTGCCGACCACGCAGACCCGCTCGGTCTGGACCATGCGGCTGAGGAAGACCAGCAGGTCGCGGGTGGACCGGTCGGCCCAGTGCAGGTCCTCGATCACGAACAGCACCGGCTGAACGTCGGCGAGCAGCCCGAGCAGCGAGCCGAACAGCCGCTGCTGGGTGAGCCCGGTGGACGGGGCGCTCTCCGTGCCGGGCAGCAACTGGCCCAGCATGGGGTGGGCGGAGGCGGCCTCGCGGACGGCGGGCTCCGCGCCGCGCAGCGCGTCGGCCAGCGGCAGGTAGGGCAGCGCGTCACCGAGCTCGGCGCACTGGCCGACCAGCACGTTGAAGCCGCACTCGCGGGCCTCGGAGACCAGCTCGGCGGTCAGCCGGGTCTTGCCGATGCCGGCGTCCCCGCCGACGAGCGCCACGCCGGCCGTGCCCTCGGCGGCGGCGCGGAGCACCCGCACGAGTCTGGCCAGCTCAGCTGAGCGCCCGACGAGAAGACCGTTCACGCAGGAAACTATGCCACGCCTCACTGACATTCGATTGGTCCAGGAAACTGGCCGGCTATTGGCCTTCTTTGACATACCAAAACCATTTTACGCTGCTGTTTCATGATTTCTCCAACGACTTTCGCCTGGTTCGTGGGCGCCTCGCTCGCTCTGGTGCTCATTCCGGGCCCGAACCACCTCTACATCACCGCCAGAGGGCTGGCCCAAGGGCGGACGGCGGGCCTGGCCAGCGCGATCGGCGTGGAGACCGGCACGCTCGTGCACATCGCGGCCGCCGCCGCGGGCCTGTCGTACGTGATCTCGACCTCGGCGACACTGTTCGCGATCGTGAAGTGGGCAGGCGTCGCGTACCTCGTCTACCTGGGGATCCGCGCGTTCACCGGCAAGGAGGAGGACGGCGCGGCGCCGCCGCCGCAGCCGTTGCGCAAGGTCTTCCTCGAAGGCGTGCTCGTCAACGTGCTGAACCCCAAGGTGGCGCTGTTCTTCCTGGCATTCCTGCCGCAGTTCGTCGTCCCGGGGGCGGGCTCCCCCGCCCTGCAGGTGACGCTGTTCGGCCTGACGCTGCTGCTCCTGGGCCTGATCTCGGACATCGTGTACGCGCTCACCGCCGGCGCCCTCGCCACCCGCCTCACCAGGCGCTCCAGAACCCTGCGGTACGTCAGCGGCGTCGTCTACCTGGGTCTCGGCGTGGCCACCGCGTTCGCCGGGAGAAGATGAGGCCATGGCGCCGAGGAAGCAGCAAGAGATCTTCGATGCGACGCTGCGGCTGGTCGCGGAGAAGGGCTACGACGGCCTGACCGTCGAGGGGGTCGCCGAGCGCTCGGGCGTCAACAAGACGACGATCTACCGCTGGTGGCCGTCGAAGGCCGCGCTGCTCGGAGCGGCGCTGGTCGAGGCCGACGTGCTCGGCTTCGAGCCGCCGGACACAGGCAGCCTGCGCGGCGACCTGGTGGCGCTGGTCGAGGGCATCAAGCGGCTCCTGACCGAGCCGCCGGGCAGCGACATCGCCGTCGCCGCGCTCGGCGCCGCCGTCCGCCATCCCGAGCTGGACGCGCGCCGCTTCTTCGCCGACAGGTTCGCGCGGGAGCGGGAGATCTTCGAGCGCGCGGTACGCCGGGGCGAGCTCAAGCAGTCGGTCGATCCGATGCTGATCGTCGATCTGCTGGCGGGGGCGGTGTGGATGCGCACGGTGTTCAGGGGCCTGCGCATGACGGACGACTTCCCCGTCGAGGCGGTCGCCGCGCTCCTCGACGGCATCTGAGCCGGCGGCACGCAAACGGCATCTGAGCCGGCGGCACCTCGGGGCCCTACAGGGCTTCGGACAGCGCTTCCGGGATGCGGTCCAGCACCGGGTGGGGCACCAGCCCGTACGCGTAGAAGTCCACCGCCAGCGCCCCCGCCGCCTTGGCCGCCCGCGCCTTGGCCACCAGCCGATCGGTGGAGTCGCTGTCGGGATAGCCGGGCCGCAGCACCGCCCGCACCTCGCGGTCCTTGCCGACGGACCGCAGATAGGCCCCCACGTCGTCGGCCACCCTGGCCGCGTCGCGCGCGTAGGCCAGCACCCCGAAGGCGGGCACGAGATCCCCCAGCGCGACCAGGTCGACCCCGAGCTGCCAGGCGTCGTGCGCGGCCAGGCCGGGCGTCGGCAACCCGTCGGTGTAGCCCTTGACGGCCCCGGTGGAGTCGATGAACACCAGCTTGGAGCCGTCCTCCGCGACCGCGGAGGCCACCTCGGAGACCAGCGTGGTGACGGTCTCGGAGCGCGCCCGCGCGTAGGCCACGACGTCGGGCCCCGCGTACGCGGTCAGCGCCGCCCTGGTCACCTCGCCCTGCGCGGCCGGATCACCGTCGAACACGCCGCCCACGATCCGCGCGCACTCCTCCCGCGCGACCTCGGCGTCGACGCCCAGGTCGGTCGCCCTGCGCATGCAGTAGTCGCAGAAGCAGAGCCCGAACAGGTAGGCGTCCATCGGCCCCAGCGGCACGAACGAGCGCTGCGGCTTGAGCGGCCTGAAGTGCAGCGACTCCGCCACGACGCTGTCCACGCCGAGCCTGGCCACCGCCCTGGCCAGCGCGACCGCGTAGTCGCGCACGTCCGGATGGGCGGGGCACAGGTCGGTGAGCGAGCCGCGGTCGCCGAAACAGTCGCGTACGGTCACGTCCGGATGTTCGGTGCCGATCGTCGCGTTGCGCAGGAAGACCGTCCATCCGTGGAGCTTCATGGACCGCTTCGCACACGCTTCGCGAAGCCCGTCGAGAGCGGTCGGGTAGCCAGGCACCGGTGCGAGCCGGAGCCCGGCGAACAACTCGGGCGGCGGGGTGAAGTGCGCCCCGTCATGACGGATGGTCAGCCGGGACAGCCCGTGCGGGGTGACGTCGCGGGAGGCATGATGCACGGCGCCGACGGTGACGCCGGACACGCCGTACCCACTGATCCTGTCGAGCACCCGCTCGACGCCCTCGCCGCGCAGGTCCTCGGCGAAGACGTACACCGAACTATCCACAACCAGACCTTAAGCGCTCTTGTGCGCGACGAAGTCGATCTCCACGAGGATGTTCATCAGCTCGGACCCCACAGTGGTGCGTACCGGGTAGGGCTGGCTGAAGTACGACTTGTACACCTCGTTGTACGCGGCGAAGTCCCGCTTGAGGTGCTGCAGGTGCACCGTGGACTTGACCACGTCGTCGAAGCCGAGGCCGTGCGCGGCGAGGATGGCCCCGAGGTTGCGCATGACCCGGTGCGTCTGCGCGGCGACGTCGTCACCGACGATCTCGCCGGTGTGCGGGTCGAGCGGGCCCATGCCGGAGGTGTAGACGAAGTCGCCCACCACGAGACCCTGCGAGTACGCGCCGACCGGGGCCGCGCCTTCAGTGGTCTTAAGCTCCTTTTTCACGAAATCTCCCTAAAAGTTGGTGGTTATGGTGCCTACGACACGGTAGTCCCGGTCCACCAGCGGCAGCACGCGCCACTTGTCGAAGGCGGTGCAGGGGTGGGAGATGCCGAAAGCGAGCAGGTCACCGGGCCTGAGCCCGTCGGCGCGCACGACGGTGTGCTGGTCCTGCATCTTCGTGATCGTCACGCCGCCGCGCCGCGGGATCGGCAGCCCCTCGTCGTAGGGGGCGTCCCGCTTGCCCATGCCGATCACCGCCAGCCCGGGCTCGGGCGTGGACAGCACGTGCCCCCACACCTCCAGCGCCGGGCGCAGCTCGCCCTCGATCCGGTTGAACGGCGTGCGCTCCCGGTAGTAGCCGTCGTCGTGGGTGACGTAGGCGCCGCTGCGCAGCAGGATCCTGGCCTGGGTGGCGACGAGCTCCCTGCCGATCACGTCGAACCACTGGCTGCCGCCGACGGTCAGGATGGGGCTCTTGACGCGGATGTATTCGACGGCCTCCTGCAGCGCGCCCAGATAGCTCCTGACCTCTTCCTCGGTCTTCAGCGCGCCCTCGTAGCCGGCGATCCCGGCCAGCTCGACCCCCGGCGTCTCCTGCGCGTAGGCGACGACCTTCAGCAGCTCGTCCAGCGTCCGGCAGCCGGCCCTGCCGCCTTCGTGCCCCAGCTCCGCCAGCACCTGGAACGGCCGCGGCCCGGCATGTCGGGCCAGGATGTCCACCCCGGCCTCGGAGTCGACGAAGCTCAGGAACTCGAAGCCGGGATCGCGCGCCAGCTCCCCGGCCGCCCAGGCGAGCCCGGCGGGATCGACGATCTGGTTGGCCACCATGATCCGGCCGGCCCCGAAGCCCCTGACCACCTCCGCCTGCCGGGTGTTGGCCACGGTGAGCCCCCAGGCACCCGCTTCGAGCTGCAGTGCGGAGATCTCGGGAGACAGGTGCGTCTTGGCGTGCGGCGCCAGCTCCATGCCGTGATCGCGGACGAACGCCGCCATCGTCGCGACGTTGTGCTCCAGCGCGTCCTTGTGCACCACCATCAACGGAAAACCGAGACCGCCGTCGAACACCGACTGGCCGAGAATCGCCTGCACAACACCCCCCGTTTGTCCGCGTCCGACCCTATCTCAACCGGTTTATTGATCAAGATCGGAGCGCACGTCCAGGAGCGGCTCCCGTCAGCTCTCCCCCGGCCAGCACCCGGACTCCCGACACGAACACGTCGTCGACCCCGGTCGCGAGCGTGCGCGGAGCCGCGTACGTCGCCTGGTCGGCCACCGTGACCGGGTCGATCACGACCACGTCGGCCACGAAGCCGCCCCTCAGCAGCCCGCGGTCCGCCAGGCCGAAGCGCCGGGCCGGATGCGAGGCCAGGTGCACCACGGCCTGCTCCCAGGTCCAGTCGCCCAGCTCCCTGACGTGCCGGCCGAGGAACCTGGCGAACGCCCCGAACCCGCGCGGATGCGGATGACCGCCCACGTAGATGCCGTCGGACCCGCCGGTGTGCGAGGGGTGACGCAGCATCCTGCGTACGGACTCCTCGCCCTCCGGGCCCTCGTCGGGCCGCGCGGAGACGACCCCCGCCTCCAGCCGCGTCTCCGTCAGGAGGCGGCGGCAGAACTCGGCCGGCTCGACCCCCGCCCGCTCGGCCGCCGCGACCATGGTCAGGCCCTCGGCCCACTCCAGGCCCGGCGCGTGCGAGACGGTCAGCCGCGGCCACGTGCCGGTCAGCGTCGGCCACCAGTCGTCCAGCTCCCGCGACGCGATCATCTCCAGCGCGAGGTCGGTCTCGGCGCCCGGCACGGACGGCGGCAGCACGACCATCGCCAGGATCGTGTTGCCGCGCAGGTAGGGGTAGGTGTCGAAGGTGAGGTCCACGCCCTTGCCCAGCGCGTCCTCGACCAGCGGCATCAGCACCGGGGCGGGCCCGTGCAGGTGCGAGACGTGTACGGCGGCGCCGGAGCGCTCGGCGATGTCCACGACCTCCGCCATGCCCACCCGGGCCTGGGCCCCGTAGGCCCGCATGTGGGTGACGTAGGGGAGGCCGCCGAGCGGCCGGCACAGCGCGGCCAGCTCCTCGGCGGAGGCGTAGCGGCCCGGCAGGTATTCGAGCCCGCTCGACAGCCCCGCCGCGCCCTCGGACAGCCCCCGCTCGACGTGCCGCAGCATCCTGGCGAGGTCGTCGCGCGAGGCCGCGTCGGGCGAGGGCCCCATGACGTCGTAGCGGATGGTGCCGTGGGGCAGCAGGTACGCCGTGTTCAGCGCCACCGCGCGGTCGTAGCCGTCGAGCAGCTCCCCCACGCTCAGCGGCCCCTCGAACGGCACGCCCTGATCAGGGGCGCCGCCGGACAGCATCCCTTGCGAAAGGGCGCCGTTGACGGCCGCGAAGTACCGCGCGGCATAGGCCACCGTGGCGGCGGATCCCGGCGCATAGGACAGACCATCCTGTCCCAGCACGAACGTGGTCACCCCCTGCCGGAGCGCCGCCCGCTGCACGCCAGGGTCGAAGACGGCCGCGTCACCGTGCGCGTGGCAGTCCACGAACCCGGGCGCGACCAGCCGTCCCGTCGCGTCGATCACGGTCGCGGCCGGCACGCCGTCCAGCCTGCCGACCGCCGCGACCCGATCGCCCGCGATCGCCACGTCCGCCCGGAAGGGGGGCGCGCCCGTGCCGTCGATCACCCGGCCGCCGCTGATGACTACGTCGAACCTCACCCCAGGATTCAATCAGAGCCGCGACCCGATTCCTGGTCGCACTGGGCCGAGGCGAGGACGGGCCGCTCCGCCAGCAGGGCACGGGCCTGGGAACGGGCCAGGTTCCAGCCGTTCCACGGATCGGCGCGGTCCAGCCCGTTCGCCCTCACCACGTCAGCGAGCACGCAGCTGCGCTGCGGCTCCGGCAGCCGGTCCAGGGCCGGCACCGCCTCCGCGCCGAGATCGCCCAGGTAGTCGGAGTCCAGCTTCTGTACGCCGCGCACCTCCACCTGCGTGTAGGCGACCCGGAGATCGGGGTTCACGATCGCGAACGAGGCCAGCCCGAGCCCCGTGACCAGCACGATCGTCCGCGGCAGCCAGCCGGACCCGCGCCCGGCGAACCGGACCGCCCCGGCGATCAGCACCAGCGCGAACAGCGCGCCCAGCCACCAGACCGTGGCCTGCACGGACAGGCGCAGCCTGGACAGGCCGTAGGCGTCGGTGTAGAGGTTCATCCGGTGCAGGGCCGAGGCCAGCACCACCATGGTCAGCCCGCAGAGCACGCCGAGCAGCACCGCCAGCAGCCAGCGCTCGCGGCGCTCGACCCGCAGCAGCCCGGCGGCGACCGCCACGATGCCCAGCACGAACACGCTGACCACCACGAGCTGGAAGAAGCCCTGCCTGGCGTACTCGGCGTAGGTCAGCCCAGCCGTCCTCAGCACCCAGGTGTCGCCGCCGAACAGCGCCGTGATCTGCACCGCCACGAACGACGCGAACAGCAGGTTCACCGCCGTCAGCGGCACCAGCCACACGCTCCTGATCACGGTGACCTTGGTCTCCGGGCCCACCGGGTCGATCACGGGTCTGAGCGCGACCAGCACCACGCCGGCCAGCAGGACGGCGAAGAGCCCGAACAGGATGATCCGCCCAGGCAGGGATTCCGCCCAGTCCGGCGCGGTGGTCACGCGCTCCAGGTAGGAGGCGAATATCGCGTCCGCCGAGGCGAACAGCAGCCCGAACACCAGCAGCAGCACCACCGTGATGCCCAGCGCGGCCAGCATCGGCAGGACGCGCCGCCGGGCCGTCAGCCGCTTCATCGGCTTGGCCAGGAACCACGGCACGGGCCCGAGCGCGAGCAGCACGGACATGCCGCCCCTGATCACGCCCAGCCAGCCGGCGCCGGCCCCCGACACGGCCAGCGCCCCCAGCGCGGCCCCCGCCACGAGCAGGAGCGCGACCAGCCAGTCCGCGTCGCGGACCGCCGCCATGGAGATCAGCAGGTACGCCGTCACCCCGAACGCCACCGTCCACGGCGTCATCCGCCGCATCACGGCAGGCAGCGCGGCGGCGCCCAGCACCATCGCGACCAGCACGATCCCCAGCCCGACCTGCGCCTCGGGCAACGCCACCGCGGCGAACACGCCTGCCCCCGCCGCCGCGGGCAGCAGCCAGCGCGGCGGCTCCGGCAGCTCGGGGCGCGGGAAGAGCGGCGGCGGCACGTACGCGGGCGGCGGCCCCTGCTGCCCGGAAAAGCCCGGCTGTCCTTGGTACGGCGCGGGCCCCGGTCCCTGGTACGCCCCCGCCTGCCCCTGCTGCATCCCCTGGTACGACCCGGCCGTCTGCCTCTGCTGCATCCCCTGGGCCGCCTGGTAGGCCACCGCCGCAGTCCGCCGCCCGGACCCGGCCCCCAGCGCCACCCCGGTCGCGCCCAGCAGCGACACACACGCGACGAGCGTGACGAGCGCCAGCCCGTCGCCCACGGTCACGCTGACGAACACGGCCGCGAACATGCCCACCAGGAAGCCCACCAGCAGCCCGATCACGCCGCCGCCGATGATCCTGGCCAGGCTCCCGCCCGGGGCCGAGTACCCGACCCCGCCGCTCCCCGCGGCCCCGGCAGGAGCCCCCGCCCTCGGCACCTCCGCGACCACGGACGGGGCCCCATTGATGGACCCAGAGATCGGTGCTGCGGAGGCCGCCACACGCGGAATCACGGGCGCGACCACGGGTGGAACCACGGCGCCCACGCGCTCCTGAGCGGTGTCCCCGCCCACGAGCGCTTCCAGAGCCACGCGAGCGGCCTCAGTCTGCTGAGCGGCCTGCTGAGCGGTCTGCTGAGCGGCCTGCGCCACCAGGACGTCCTCGCCCGGTGCGGGAGCCGTGCCCTGCGCCGGGGCCGCAGGCTCGCCCTGCGCCGGGACGGCGTCCTCGACCGGTTCGATCGGAGCCACCAGCTCCGGCCGCGCCTCGTCCACCGCTCCCCGCTCGCCCTCCAACGGCGCGTCCGTCATCGTCGTCCTCCCTGGTAAATCGACCACCATGCGGCACCCCGCGCAGTCGTCGATACGAATGGAACCCCCGTGCAGCTCGACGATCTCCTTCACGATGGCCAGCCCCAGCCCGGCGCCCCCCGAGTCGGCCGCCCGCCCCGCGTCCAGCCGGGAGAAGCGCTCGAACACGCGTCCCCTGGCCGACTCCGGGATCCCCGCTCCCTGGTCGGCGACGGACACCCGCATCCCGGCCCCCTCCGCGACGCAGCTCACGGTCACCGCCCCGTCAGGGGGGCTGTGCCGTACCGCGTTGTCGAGGAGGTTCGCCAGGACCTGCGCGAGCAGGTCGGGGTCGGCGCGCACCGCCAGGCCGGCCGGGACCGACGCCCGGATCACCACGTCCTCGCGGGCCAGCGCCGCCTCCCGCACCGCCTGCTCGACCAGCGGCCCCAGCTCGATGGCCTCCGGCTCGATCAGCCGCACGCCGGAGTCCAGCCGCGACAGATCGAGCAGCTGGGCCACGAGGCGGCCGAGCCGCTCGGTCTGGGCGAGCGCGGTCCGCATGGTGACGGGGTCGGGGGCGGAGACGCCGTCCACGACGTTCTCCAGGACCGCGCGCAGGCCGGTGATGGGGGTGCGCAGCTCGTGGCTGACGTTCGCGATGAGCTCGCGCCGCTGCCTGTCCACCTCGCCGAGGTCGGCCGCCATCGCGTTGAACGCCCTGGCCAGCTCGCCGACCTCGTCCCGGGAGGTGGCGCGCACGCGCAGGCCGTAGCTTCCCTTGGCGATCGTCTGCGCCGCGCGGGCCATCTGGCGCAGCGGCTTGGTCATCCCCATGGCCAGGACCTGCACCATGATCAACGCCAGGACGACGGCGACCGCGATGCGCGTCTCGCGGGAGAGCCCGGAGTTGATGCCGACCTCGTTCACCACGAACGCCGTGCCCACGGCCAGCACGATCACGATCCCGAGCTTGACTTTGATCCGGCCGAGGAAGTCGAGCGGCCTCATCGTCGCACCAGGGCGTAGCCGACGCCGTGCACGGTGCGCACCACGTCGGAGCCCAGCTTGCGGCGCAGCGCGCGGACGTGGCTGTCCACGGTCCTGGTCGCCGCGGCCTCGGAGAAGCCCCACACGTCGGACAGCAGCCTGTCGCGCTCGAAGACCTGGCCGGGCCGCTCGGCCAGGCGGCGCAGCAGGTCGAACTCGGTCCTGGTGAGCTGCGCCTCGACGCCCCGCACGAACACCCGGCGGGCCGCCGTGTCGATCTCCACCTCGCCCACCCTGATCACGGTGTCCTCGACCGCGAGCTGGGAGGCGCGCTCGACCCGGCGCAGCAGCGCGTGGATCCTGGCCACCAGCTCGCGCATGCTGAACGGCTTGGCCAGGTAGTCGTCGGCCCCCACCCCCAGCCCGACCAGCACGTCGGTCTCCTCGCCGAGCGCCGTCAGCATGAGCACGGGCACCGGCCTGGCCGCCTGCATCCGGCGGCACACCTCCAGCCCGTCCAGCCACGGCAGCAGCCGGTCGAGTATCACCAGATCCGGATCCGCCTTGCCGTACTGGATCAGGGCGTCCTGCCCGTCCCCTGCCACTCTGACGTCGAAGCCCTCGGCGGCCAGCCTGTTCCGCACGGCGAGTGCGATCGTCGAGTCGTCCTCGACCACAAGGATGCGTCGCTGCTCTGCCACGTACGAAAGACTAGAAGCGCCCTGTGCAGACGACACTCCTAAATTTGTGCACAAACAGTGCAGACTTGTCGGAGTGAACACAGCCGCATACCTCCGCCGTCTCGGCCTGCCCACCCTGCTCGACGCTCCCACCAGCGCGGAGAGCCTGCGCGCGCTGCACGTCGCGCACATCGAGAAGGTCGCGTACGAGGCGCTGGAGATCTGGCTCGGCCGCCCCACGACCGTCGATCCGGCCGAGTCGGCCGGGCGGATCATCCGGGGCCGCGGCGGCTACTGCTACCACCTCAACGGCGCCTTCTCCGAGCTGCTCAGGGCGCTCGGGTACGACGTGACCAGGCACGTCGGCGGCGTGCAGATGCGCGGCGGCGCGCCCGGCATCACCGCCAACCACCTGGTGCTCACCGCCCGCGGCCTGCCCTCCGACGCCAACCCCGGCGGCGAGTGGCTGGTGGACGCCGGGCTCGGCGACGCGCTGCACGAGCCGCTCCCGCTGGTCGCGGGCACCTACACCCAGGGCCCCTTCACGTACGTCCTGCGCCCGTCCGAGGTCGCGCCCGGCGGCTGGCGGTTCGACCACGATCCGAGTGGTTCCTTCGACGGCATGGACTTCGGCCTGGCTTCCACCGGCATGTCCGCGTTCGCCGACATGCACCGGCAGCTGACCACCTCGCCGACGTCCGGCTTCGTCCGCGTGGCCACGGTCCAGCGGCGCGACGCGTACGGCGTGGACAGCCTGCGCGGGCTCGTGCTGTCGCGCATCGGCCACGGCGCCAGCTCGGTCACCCTGAGCACGGCCCGCGACTACTACGCGGCGCTGGAGGACATCTTCGTGCTGCCGCTCGACGACGTGAGCGCCGAGGAGAAGGACAAGCTGTGGCGCAAGGTGTACGACGCCCACGAGGCCTGGCTGTCCGGTGCGCCACAGTAGCGACGTGCCAAATCGTGTGATGGCCGCGTGATGGTCGCGTGACGTCCCGGTAGCGGGCGGGCGCTAACGTGCACCTCGACATGGGAGAGACCAGGAAACTGGCCGGCCGCTACCGGCTGCTCAACCCCCTGGGCACGGGGTCCGTACGCCTGGCCTTCGACGAGTCCGGACACCGTGACGTCGCCGTCAAGGAGCTGCGCGTCCCCGCCGAGTTGCGCGAGATCGCGCTGCAGGAGGCGCACAGAGCGGCCGGGCTGCGGCACCCCCTGATCGTGCGGGTGCTCGACGTGGTGGTCGAGGACGGGACGCCGTGGCTGGTCATGGAGTTCGTGTCGGGGGCGTCGCTGGAGCAGACCGTGCGCTCGCGCCGGCCGCTGCCGGTCGCGCAGGCGGCCAGGGTGGGGGTCTGTCTCCTGTCCGCGCTGTCGGCCGCGCACGCGGCGGGGATCGTGCACGGGCGGGTGGATCCCGGCAAGGTCCTGCTCACCACCACGGGCCGGGCGGTGCTGACCGGGTTCGGGTCCCCGAGTCTCAGCATGCTGCCGTCGGCCGATCTGTGGGCGCTGGCCGCCACGCTGCACTTCGCCGTCGAGGGGCGCCCGCCCGGCCAGGTGCCCGCCGAGGGCGCCGACCCGCTCAGGTCGCTGCTGCGGGCGATGCTGCACCCCGCGGGGCCGCCGCCGGACTCGGTGGTGCGCGAGACGCTCGAACGGCTGGCCGCGGACCGGCCGCTGGACGCCGTCGTGGCGACGTCGGGGCCGCTGCCGCCCGCCCGGGTGGCCGCGATCGGGCTGGCCGTGATCGACCAGCTGGAGGCGGCCGGCGGGTTCCACGGCGGGGTGCAGCCGGGCAACATCATGATCGGCGCGGGGACGCGGCTGCTGCCCCTGCCGCGTGCCGGGACGCTGCCCGCCTACACGGCTCCAGAGGCCGCCCCGACCCTGGCCGCCGACCTGTGGTCGCTGGGGGCCACGCTCTTCATGGCGGTCGAGGGCGCGCCGCCCACGCCGGGCGCGCCGCTCACCCGGGCGGGAGCGCTGGCTCCCGTGCTGTTCCGGCTGCTGTCGGGCAACCCGCTGGACCGTCCCACCCCCGACGAGCTGCGCAGGGAGCTCCGCGCGATCACCGGCGAACGGCCATGAAGCGCCGCGCGCTTTGCGCAACAATTGCGATACATCGCGTTGAGGAACCAGAGCCGGGGGTTCGTTCGTTGGACCGGCGACGCAGAATGTGGGAGAGGCGGGGCGTGCGCTCCGCGTTCGGAGGAAGTTGAGGATGTCGCCAGTCCAGAAGTACGCCATTGGTGCAGGCGCTGCCGTGTTGCTCTCGCTGATCTTCTTCGGAACCGGATGGATCACCCTGCTGGTCATCCTCGGCGTGGTCGCAGCCCCGGTGGTCGGCTACCTGATGCTCGACCCGTCGCAGCGCGAGCGGCTCAAAAGAGCCCGCAGGCGCGGCCTCGGCCGCTGAGCCCGGCGGCGGGGGCCGCTCTCAGGCCTCCGCCGCGGCCTGCGCCGTCTGCACGCGCTGGGTCACCCTGCGCTCGACGTAGAAGGACAGGAACGGGACGGTGCCGCCGAGCATGACGCCGAGCATGTACGGCCAGCTCCAGCGTGCCTTCATGCCCAGATTCATGACGGCGATCAGATAGATCATGTAGAGCCCGCCGTGAATGGGGGCGATGACCTTCGACATCTCCGCCTCGCCGAAACCGTAACGCAGCACCATGGCGACGCAGAGCACGAGCAGCATGACGCCGACCACGTACGCGAGCACCCGGAAGGGCTTCAGAGCCGATTCCACCGTTAACCTTCCAGAACCATCTCAGGGGACGACTTGCCGCGGTCCCGATCGCTTCGCACGGCATCGCGGACGAAGTGAAACCACATGAAGACGGCGAATCCAGCGAAGATCCACCAGTTGGCGGCGTAAGCCAGGTTACGCCAGGTTAGTGTGCCGCCCACGATCGGTGGCGCGGCTTTGACCTGAGTCAGCGAGCCTGACGGCGGCTCCGCGACCACATATCCGGTGCGCACCTTCTGCCCGGTCCACAGGTTGACCAGCTCGCCCGTGGAGACCGTCTGCACCTGACCGGCCGGCAGGCCCTCCGCGCGCCGCTGCACGCTGTCGGTGCCCTCCTGCGGTCGCAGCCGTCCGGCCACCGCGACCCTGCCCTGCGGCACGGCCGCCACCGCGGGGTCGTCCGGCTTGGCCGTCCAGCCCCGCACGACCGGCATCAGCGTGCCGTCGTCGAGCCTGAGCGGCGTGAGCACCCAGTAGCCGTGGTCGCGCGAGACGTTGCCGCCCGGGGCGTCCACGTCGGCTCGCCGGTCGGCGACGAGGAGCTGGCGGCCGGCGTCGTAGGAGCCCTCGGCCGTGACCCTCCGGCTCACGACCTCACCGTTCATCTGCGCGCCCACCGGGGCCAGCGTCGCGACCGCGACGGGCCCCGGATCCACGGAGGTGTGCGGCTTTCCCGAATCCTGGAAGACCCCGAGCTGCCAGCGTCCGAGCAGGATGAACGCCACCAGAACCCCGAGCGTCAGCAGGTGGAGCCCCATGACGCGGGGGGAGAGCAGGGTCCGGAGCATGCTTCAAAAGTATCCGCCGGGTGGGGCGGTCCCCTAATCAGCCCATACCTACAGATCCCGCCAAACCGTGCAAAAGCCGCAGGAGGTCACGCTAGGCTGCTGGCCATGTCTGACCAGCACATCGACCCGGCGGGCAACACTCAGGCTTTCCGCGCGTTCGCGAACGCGCGTGAGCAGGAGGCCGCCGCCGCGGCCAAGCCGAAGAAGTCGCCGCTGCTCCCGATCATCGCGGTCGTCCTTGCGATCGTGATCATCGGCGTCGCCGCCTTCCTGCTGCTGAAGTAGCCGGCAGGAGGCCACACCCGCTGCGGAACACCGCGGCGGGTTTTCGACGTTCCCTGGGTGATGTCCAAATGTGACAGGTTTCACCCTGGACGGAATCCGGAGGCGCTTCTTACATTAGACCTAGCGTCCAATAAGCGCGCGTCCCGGAGGTCACATGACTGAGCCAGGGATAGTGATCATCGGTTCCGGCTTCGCCGGGATCGGCATGGCCATCAAGCTGAAGGAAGCCGGCTACCACGACTTCGTCATCCTGGAGAAGGCCCCCGACCTGGGCGGCACCTGGCGTGACAACACCTATCCCGGCTGCGCGTGCGACGTGCCCTCGCACATGTACAGCTACTCGTACGAGCTGAACCCGGACTGGTCGCGGATGTTCGCCCCGCAGGAGGAGATCTGGGACTACCTCCGCGCCTGTGCCGCCAAATACGGCATCACCCCGCACCTCCGGTACGGCAAGCGCGTCGTGGCCCTGGAGTACGACGACGAGCGGCGCGACTGGTCGATCACCACGGATGACGGCGAGGCCCTGCGGGCGAAGGCCGTGATCTCGGCCATCGGCGCCCTCCATATACCGAAATTTCCTGATATTGAGGGACGTGAGACCTTCCGTGGTCCCGCCTTCCACTCCGCCGAATGGGACCACTCGGCCGGCCTGACCGGCAAGCGCGTGGCCGTCGTCGGCACCGGCGCGTCCGCCGTCCAGTTCGTCCCCCAGCTCGCCCCCAGCGTCGCCGAGCTGACCGTCTTCCAGCGCACGCCCCCATGGCTGCACCCCAAGCCCGACTTCGCCGTCCCGCCCGCCATGAAGCGCGTCCTGCGCCTGCCGGGGATGGCCAGGACCCTGCGCGACGGGATCTACTGGGCGCTGGAGACCAGGGCGCTCGGCTTCGCCGTCGATCCGCGCCTGATGAAGACCCACGAGAAGCTCGCGCTCAACCACCTGAAGGCCCAGGTCCCCGACCCCGGGCTGCGCCGCGACCTCACGCCCGGCTACCTGATCGGCTGCAAGCGCATCCTCATCTCCAGCGACTACTACCCGGCCCTGACCAGGGACAACGTCTCGCTCGTCACCGACCCGATCACGCGGATCAGGCCGCACACGATCGTGACCGCCTCCGGCGCCGAGCACGAGGTGGACGCCATCGTCTACGGCACCGGCTTCAAGGTCGTGGACGCGCTGGCCGAGCAGCGGATCGTCGGACGGGGCGGACGCAAGCTCCAGGACGCCTGGCAGGACGGCGTGGAGGCCTACTACGGGATCGCCACCGCCGGCTTCCCCAACCTGTTCTTCCTGCTCGGCCCCAACACGGGCCTCGGGCACAACTCGGTCGTGTTCATGATCGAATCGCAGGTCCGCTATGTCCTGAACTGCCTGCGCCTGCTCTCCAGGACCCAGGCCAGGGCCATGGACGTCAAACCGGGCGCGCAGCGGGCGTTCAACCGCGCCCTGCACGAACGGCTCGACCCCCTGGTGTGGAACGCGGGCGGCTGCACGTCCTGGTATCTGGACGAGCACGGAGTGAACAGGACGATCTGGCCCGGCTTCACCTTCGAGTACTGGGCGCGTACCAGGAAGGTGCAGCCCGGCGCCTACGAGCTCATCTACTAACGCCTACCGCAGATGCTGCCCGCGCTCAGGCCCCGCTCCCGGCAGGAGGGAAGCGGTCCTGCCAGAAGCCGGCGATGGCGTCCCGTGATCCAGACGTCGTCGCGCGCACTGATCCGGTCGAGCACCCGTAGCAGGCCCGCCAGCCGGGCGGGCCGCCCGATGATCCCTTGTAGAACTTGGTGTCGTTGACGTCCAGCGAACAGCGGAGATCCTGCGTCAGCCGGGCGCCCTCGCCTTCCAGCTCTTCGACGCGAAGACGACGCCCCTGCTGCGTGCGGCCGAGTACGAAGCCCCCGGCGTCTCCCGTTTCCAGGCCGACTCGATCGCCGAGCTCGCCGAGCAGGCCGGCATCGACCCCGCCGGGCCGGCCGCCACGGTCGAGGAGTACAACGCGGCCACCCGCCCCGGCACGACTACCCCGGCGGGAGTGGCCTCGCCGCCGGTTCGGTGGTCGGCCGCCGGGCGGGCGCCGAAGCCGCCGCACTCGCGTCGGCCGGCGCCCTGGCCTCCTGACCCGCCGGCTGAGACGGGTCAGTGGCTCATCTGCCCGGCGCGACCACCATGGCGCTGCCGCCGCCGCGCCTGGACGGCTCGGCCACGGCCTGGATCCGGCCGCGTCCGACGAACTCCAGCGCCGTGGCGGCGCCGATCTCCGGGTTGAGGACGAAGCTGTGTCCCTTGGCCTCCAGCTCGGCCCGGTATTTGTCCAGGAACGCCTGCTCGGCCTGCGTCTGCGCGGTGTTGCGCTGGGTGGCGCGGGGCGCGGCGAGCGCGTCCGGCAGGTTCATGCCCAGCTCGTACCGGTTGACGAGGATCTGCAGGACGGTCGTGATGATGGTCGAGCCGCCGGGCGAGCCCGCCGCCAGCACCGGCTTGCCGTGGTCGAACACCAGCGTCGGCGCCATCGACGAGCGCGGCCGCTTGCCGGGGGCGGGCAGGTTCGGGTCGCCGGGGGCCGGGCCGAACGTGAAGTCGGTCAGCTCGTTGTTGAGCAGCACGCCGCGTCCGGGCACGACGATGCCGTTGCCGCCGGTGGACTCGATGGTCAGGTTGTAGGCGATCACGTTGCCCCAGCGGTCGGCGACCACCAGGTGGGTGGTCTCCGGGCCCTCGTCCGCGACCGGGGTGGCGGTGCCCGTCGGGGCGGGGCAGGTCTCGTACGAGCCGTCCGGGTTGCCCGGCGCGGCCGGGTGGGCCATCGCCGTGGCGCCGACCAGGCAGGACCGCTCCTTGGCGAAGCCGTCCGACAGCAGCTCCTTGAGCGGGACGCCGGGGAGGTCTCCGACGTACTTGCCGCGGTCGGCGAAGGCCAGCCTGGAGGCCTCCAGATATTCGTGCAGGCCGACGCCGGGGAGCGCTTCGAGGATGTTGAGCGCCTCACCGACCGTCGAGCCGCCGGAGGACGGGGGCGCCATGCCGTACACGTCCATGCCGTTGTAGGAGACCTTGGTGGGCTCGCGCAGGAGCGCGCGGTAGGCGCGCAGGTCGGACAGCTCCATCAGGCCGGGCCTGACGTTGCGGGTGCTGCCGGGCGTGAGCGGCGGCTGCTTGACGGTGGCCACGATCTCCTCGCCGAGCCGGCCGCCGTACAGCCAGCTCGGGCCGCGTTTGCCGAGCTCCCGGTACGTGGCGGCGAGCTCGGGGTTCCTGAACGTCGAGCCGACGGGCGGCGGGGCGCCGTTCGGGAGGTAGAGCTTGGCCGTGGTGGAGATGTCCTTGAAGCGGGCGAGGTTCGCGTTGGTCTGGTCGTAGAAGGTCTGGTCCACGACGAAGCCCTTGGAGGCGACCTCGATGGCGGGCTGGAGTGCCTGTTTGAGGGAGAACGTACCGAATCTGCGTAGGGCCAGGTCCCAGTTCGCGACCGTACCCGGCACTCCGGCCGACAGTCCGCTGGTGACGCCCTCGTCGAACGGGATGCCTTCGAGCGTCGTCGAGGTCATGGCCTGCGGTGCGGTCTCACGGCCGTCGATCGTGAAGACCTTACGCTGCCTGGCGTCGTAGTAGACCATGAAGCCGCCGCCGGCCAGGCCCGACGAATACGGCTCCGTGACGCCGAGCACCGCGCCGGCGGCGACGGCGGCGTCCACGGCGTTGCCGCCCTTCCTGAGCACGGCGATGGCGGCCTTGCTGGCGTCGAGGTCGACGGTGGCGACGGCACCGCCGTACCCCTCGGCGACCGGGACTTTCTGCTGCGGTTGCGCCTGCGCGGGCGGCGCGGACACGAGAGAGACGAGGACTGCTGCTGCGGGAACGATCACTCGGCGCATGGTCTCCACGATGGCCCAGCTACGCCCATCGTGGTAGGGCCCCCTCACACGCTGGGATGATGCGCTGGTCAGAGCCGTGATCTAGCGTAGGAACGTGCGCGGGAAGCTCGGATTCGACCCTTATCTCGCCCTGATCGTGGCCGCCGCCCAGATGGTGATCGCCAAGGGCGCCACCTGGGGGCAGCAGACGTTCAGGGAGCCGCTGGACCCCTACGCCTATGCGTTGCTGCTGGTGGGGCCGCTGGCGATCCTGGCGCATCGCCGTTTCCCGCTGCTCACGACCGCCGCCGCGCTCGCCGCCTGCGACCTCTTCCTCGTCGGCGGGTACGCCTACGGCCCGAGCTTCATCAGCCCGGGAGTCCTGCTGTTCCTGCTGGTCGTCCGGGGCAAGCGGCTGATCGCCTGGTTCATGGCGGGGATGACGCTGCTCTCGTTCATCAGCTACGCCTGGCTGGTCGGCAATCGCGACCTCTTCCACAACGTGTGGATACTCACCTTCCTCATGCTGCTCATGGTGCTGGCCGAGCTGGTCAGGATCGTCAAGGAGCGGCGGGCCGAGCGCGAGCGCACCGCCGAGGAGGAGGCCAGGCGGCAGGCCAGCGAGGAGCGCCTGACCATGGCGCAGGAGCTGCACGACGTGCTGGCGCACAACATCTCGCTCATCCACGTCCAGGCGTCCACCGCGCTGCACCTCATCGACGACAACCCCGAGCAGGCCAGAACCGCTCTGGCCACCATCAAGACGGCCTCCAAGGAAGTTCTTGGAGAAATGCGCTCGGTGCTGAACGTTCTGCGCGAAGGCGCCCCCCGTTCCCCGACCGCCGGGCTCGACCGCCTCGACGATCTCGTCGAACGCTCGGGGCTGCGGGTGACGCTCAAACGCGTCGGCTCGCGCCCGCTGCCGACCTCGGTCGAGCGGGCGGCGTACCGGATCGTGCAGGAGTCGCTCACCAACGCCGCCCGCCACGCCCCCGGCTCCGAGGTGACCGTGCGGCTGGAGTACGGCGTGCAGGAGCTGGCCGTCCTGGTGCGGGACACGGGCGCGACCGCGCCTGCTGTACTGTCCGAGTCCGGCAGCGGCAACGGCATCCCCGGCATGCGCGAACGGGCCTCCGCGCTGGGCGGCACGCTGGTCGCGGGCCCGCTGCCGGTCCCTGAAGGCACCGGCTTCCAGGTCGAGGCCCGGCTGCCACTACCCGAGGAGACGTCATGATCAAGGTGCTGCTGGCCGACGACCAGGCGCTGGTACGGGCAGGGTTCAAGGCGCTGCTGAACGCCCAGCCGGACATGACCGTGGTGGCCGAGGCGGCCGACGGCGCCGAGGCGGTGCGGCTGGCCGGCGAGCATCATCCTGACGTGGTCCTGATGGACATCCGCATGCCGGGCACCGACGGGCTGACCGCCACCCGCCAGATGCCGCCGGGGCCGCACATCATCATCCTGACCACGTTCGAGCTGGACGAGTACGTCTTCGAGGCGCTGCGCGGCGGGGCCAGCGGCTTCCTGGTCAAGGACACCGAGCCGGCCGAGCTGATCCAGGCGGTCCGGGTGGTGGCGGCGGGCGAGGCGCTCCTGTCGCCCAGCGTGACCCGCCGCTTGATCGCCGAGTACGCCTCCCGTGCCAAGGAGCCGATCGTCACCGACGGCCTCGACCAGCTCACCGACCGCGAACGCGAGGTGCTCGCCCTGGTCGGGACCGGGATGACCAATGACGAGATCGCCGCCAAGCTGTTCATGTCCCCTGCTACGGCCAAGACGCATGTGAGCCGGGCGATGATGAAGCTGCACGCCCGTGACCGGGCCCAGCTCGTCGTGATCGCCTACGAGTCCGGGCTGGTCAAGCCGGGCTGGCTCTGACCTTCCCTTTCAGGCGTGGGAGGACGCGCGGCCGAACCACTCCTCGGCCGCTCGGGCCAGCCCGTCCGTGCCCGCCCAGGCCACGTACCCGTCGGGGCGGATCAGCAGCGTGCCGGCGGGCGGGTCCTCGGCACGGGCCCGTACGACGTCGATCCAGTCGGCGCAGTCGTCGGGCACGGTGCCGCCGCCGCCCAGGTCGAGCAGCACGGGCCGGGCCCGGCGCATCAGCTCGGCCACCCGCCGCCCGTCCGCCAGCGCCAGATCCGGCACGAACCGGCCGACCAGCGAATGCCCACCGCCCTCGGAGCCTTGACCTGTGTCGGGGCCTTGACCGGAGTCGGGACCTTGACCGGCCTCGCGGCCTAGACCGGAGTCGGGGCCGTACCGGGCGTATCGGGTGTCGGAGCCCTGCAGCATCGCGGCGAGGTGCCGTGCGGCCTGCTCGTACGCGAACACCTCGGTGAGCAACGCCCGCAGCGCCTCGCCGTCCGCGCCCTCCGCCCGGTCGAGCGCCGCCTGGGCCCGGGTCTGGATCATGGCCCGCTCGGCGACGGGCCGGCGCTCGGACTCGTACGTGTCCAGCAGCCACTCCGGCCCCCGCCCGCGCAGCCCGGCGGCCAGTTTCCAGGCGAGATTGGCCGCGTCCGTCATGCCGACGTTGAGCGCCGAGCCGCCCGCGGGGAACAGGTGAGCCGCGTCCCCCGCCAGGAACACCCGCCCTTCCCGGTACCGCTCGGCCAGCCTGGCCTGCGAGACCGTGCTCGACAGCCAGATCGGCTCGCCCAGCGGCAGGTCCTCGCCCACCACCCGGCGCACGGCCGCCCTGAACTCCTCCAGCTTCACCGGGCCGTCCGAGTACGTGCCCTTCTCCCTTACCCCGGCGATCACCACGCCCTGCTGGAGCGAGGTGAGCAGCACGCGGCCGGTGGGCATCTGGTTCCAGCCCGGCTGCAGGCCGCTCACCTGCGGGGACTCGAACAGGTGCACGTCGGCGGCGAAGTGCCCGAGCCGCAGCACCTCGTCGTCCGTGGTGCCGGGGAACCCGACGCCGGCCAGCTCCCGCAGCCTGCTCCGGCCGCCGTCGCAACCCACGACATAACGCGCCCGCACCTCCCGCCGCCCACCGCCCTGGGGCTCGATGCCGAGGGTCACGCCATTCTCGTCCTGGGCCAGCGAGACCACCTCCTGCCCGCGCCTGATCTCGACCCCGAGCTCTGCCGCCCGCTCGGTCAGCAGCCGCTCCAGCCTGGGCTGCTGGATCATCAGCAGCCGCAACGGAATGTCGTCCAGCCCCGCGAACCGCAGCGGCACCGAGCCGAACGGGAACCCGGGAGCCCGCCCCGAGAACGGGCTGCCCGCGCTGAAGCGCTCCAGCAGGCCGCGATGGTCGAGTAAGTCGATGATCTGCCCGCCCAGGCCGTTCGCCTTGGGGAGGTCACCGGGCTCCGGTCTCTTCTCCAGCACGATCGGGCGGATCCCCGCCAGGCCCAGCTCGCACGCGAGCATGAGGCCCACCGGACCCGCACCTACGATCAGCACATCTTCCATGCGTGTCAGGCTAGATTGACAAAAGGCGAGCTGTCAAGCTAGCCTGACACCGTGGACGTAACAGAGCTGTCCGAGCGGATCAGGTCGAGCGACCCGGCCATGGGCCTGCGGGCGGTGGGCGCGCTGCACCGGCTGGCCGAGCAGGTCGAGGCGATGTCGGTGGCGCAGGCCAGGGAGCAGGGCTGGACCTGGGAGCAGATCGGCGACGCGCTCGGCATGTCACGGCAGTCGGTGCACGCCAAATACGGAAAGTGAGGGTCTCACCATGTTCGGCAGCAAGAAGAGCCCGTTCGCGGTGGTGGTCAAGGCCGCGTTCGATGAGGCCAGGCAGCGCGGGGACCGGCGGCTCGGCACCGAGCACCTGCTGCTCGGCCTCCTGCACCACGGCGACTCCGCGCAGGCGCTGGGCGTGGACCTCGCCACCGCGCGCACGGCACTCGACGAGCTCGACCGGGCGGCGCTGCGCATGCTGGGCCTGGAGGTCGGCGACATGCCGCCCACGGCGCCGCGCAAGCATCCGGCGGTCCCCGGCACCGCGATCACGTCGAGCGCCCGAGCGGTCATCAACCAGGCCATCAAGGCCACGACGGGGAAGACCCGGTCCACCCAGGCGCCCCGCCACCTCACCCTCGCCCTCCTGGCCCAGGACCGCCCGGACCCGGTCGCCCAACTGGTCGACCAGCTCGGCATCGACCGAACGGCCGTCCGCACCCGCATCGCCTGACCCGCGGCCCACCCCACCCCACAAGTCCCCGGCCCTCCTGAACGGCCAGCCGAGCGAGCCGCACGCCCGCCGCACCCGAACGACCGCCCGCGCCACGTGACGCCGCGCGCCTCACGCCCCTCCGCCACGTGACCCCGTCATCCCGAACGGCCGCAGCCGCGCGACCGGCCGCGCCACATCACACCCCTCGCGGCATAACTCCCCACACCCAAAAGGGCCGCACCCGCGCCAGTCCGGTGCGTCCGAAAGGTGCGGCAGTTGGGGGAAATTTGGTTGTACGCCCGCCGGCCCCGCTGACAAGGTCGGAGGATGCGGCGCACATACGACGACCTCGTCCAAGAGGCGGACACCGTCTCCGTGGACGGCTGGGACTTCTCGTGGCTCGACGGCCGGGCCACCGAGGAGCGGCCCTCGTGGGGTTACGCCAAGCTGCTCGGCCGGCGGATGGCCGCAGCGCGGGCCGCGCTCGACGTCCAGACCGGCGGTGGCGAGATCCTGGCCGGGGTGCCGGTCCTGCCACCGATGACGGTGGCCACCGAGTCGTGGCCGCCCAACCTGGAGCTGGCCGCCTCCCGGCTGCGCCCGCGCGGCGCGTACGTGGTGGCCGACGACGAGGAGCCGCGCCTGCCCTTCGCCAACGGGGTCTTCGACCTGGTGACCAGCCGCCACCCGGTGGCAACGTGGTGGGCGGAGATCGCCCGCGTGCTGCGGCCCGGCGGGACCTACTTCTCCCAGCAGGTCGGGCCGTGGAGCGTCGCCGAGCTGACCGACTACTTCTACGGGCCGCACGACGGCTCCAGCCGCGATCCTGAGCAGGCCAGGCAGGCGGCCGAGTCCGCCGGGCTGGAGGTCGTGGACCTGCGGTTCGAGCGGCTGCGGATGGAGTTCCGCGACATCGGGGCGGTGATCTACTTCCTGCGGAAGGTGATCTGGATCGTGCCGGGGTTCTCCGTCGCGCGTTACCAGGACAAGGTGCGCGAGCTGCATGACCGGATCGAGGCCGAGGGGGCGTTCGTGGCGCATTCGTCCCGGTTCCTCATCGAGGCGAGGAGGCCCGATGGCCAGGCTGCGTGACGTCGTGGTGGACTGCGTGCATCCGGCGTCGCTGGCCAGGTTCTGGGCCGCCGCGCTCGACGACTACGCCGTGGCGCCCTACGACGAGGCCGAGCTGGCGCGACTGCGCGGCGAAGGGATCGAGGATCCTGAGGACGATCCGACGGTCCTGGTCGAGGGCGGGTCGCCACGGCTGTGGTTCCAGCGGGTGCCCGAACGCAAGATCGTCAAGAACCGCCTCCACCTCGACCTCCGAGCCGACGACCTCGATGCCGAGATCGCCCACCTGACCGGGCTGGGCGCCAGGCTGCTGGCCACGTACGACGACTGGGTGCTCATGGCGGACCCGGAGGGCAACGAGTTCTGCCTGGCCGAAGCCTAAGCCGGGCCTAGGCGAAGTCGGCCGCGTGGTCCCTGGCCCACTGCGCGAACGTACGGGCAGGGCGTCCCGTCACCTCCTCCACCGTCGTGGTGAGCACGGGCGGCGGCCCGTCGAGCATCTGGGCGTAGCCGTCGAGCAGCGCGTCGGCGAACGCATCAGGGAAGGAGTCGTCGGCCAGCAGCCGCCGCCGCTCCTCCTCGCGGGTCAGCTCCTGCCAGCGCAACGGGCGGCCGAGCGCGTCGCCGATGATCCGTACCTGCTCGGTCTGGGTCAGCACCTCCGGACCGGTCAGCACGTAGCGGACCCCGTCGTGACAGAGCGGGCCCGAGGTCAGGGCGCGCGCGGCGACGGCGGCGAGGTCGCGTTCGTGCAGCATCGCCATCGGCACCGCCCCGTACGCGCCGCGCACCACGTCGCCCGCCCGGATCTGGCCGGCCCACCAGAGCGCGTTCGCCGCGAACGTGCTCGGCCAGAGCATCGTCCAGGCCAGCCCCGACTGCTCGACGCACTGCTCGACGTCGTGGTGCGAGCGGCCCACGGACGAGTCCGGCTGGTCGCGCACCGCTCCCGAGGAGAGCAGGACGATGCGGCGCGCGTGCCGCCTGATCGCCTGGACGACGGCGGGCGCGGCGTCGGCGGTGTGGAAGGGCCAGATGAGGAACACCGACTCCACGCCCTCCAGGCAGCGGCCGATGGTTTCGAGCTCACCCTGGACGACCTCGGCCGCCTTCGGCAGCCCGGCCGCGGCGGGGTCGCGGCGGGTCAGCGCGCGTACGGGCCGGCCCGCCTCGACGAGCTGGTGGACGAGCTGACGGCCGACGTTCCCGGTGGCTCCTGTTACGAGAATCATGTGGTCAAGGGTGGCCGCGACCCCGCAACCAGCCCCACCTTCTCGCGATATTTCGGTGAATATCCTCCAGGTGAATACCCTGATGCGATGGAATCCGCCACCCTCGACGACACCGACCGCGCCCTGGTGCACGCCTTGCAGCTCGACGGCCGCGCCCCCTTCGCCAGGATCGCGGACGTGCTGGGCGTCTCCGAGCAGACCGTGGCCCGCCGCTACCGCAGGCTGTCGGCGGCCGGCGTGATCAGAGTGGTCGGCGGGGTGGACGGACTGCGGCTCGGCCACACGCCCTGGACCCTCCGCGTACGCTGCACGCCCGACGCCGGCCCGGCCATCGCCGAGGCCCTGGCCAGGCGGCCCGACACGTACTGGGTGCATCTGCTGTCCGGCGGCACCGAGATCTCGTGCTTCACCCAGTCCCCCGACGCGGTCCTGCTGGAGAAGCTGCCGCGGACCCGCCGCGTCCTGGACATGACCGCGCACTCGCTCCTGCACGGCTTCGCCACGCCCGAGGGCTGGCAGGGGCTGGCCTGCCTGACCGAGGAGCAGGCCGCGCGCCTGCGCCCCGCGCCGCCGGACGGACGGGACGACCTCCTCCCCCAGGAGGAGGACCGCCCCCTCCTCGACGCGCTGGCCAGGGACGGCCGGACCGGGTACCCCGAGCTCGCCGGGGCCACCGGCTGGTCGGAGTCCGCCGTCAAGCGCCGGCTCGGCCGGCTCAGGGCCTCGGGCGCGCTCCGCATCCAGCTCGACTACTCCCCCCGGCTCCTCGGCTACCGCGCCGAGGCCAGGCTGTGGCTGTCCGTACGCCCGTCCGCGCTGCTCGACGTGGCCACGACGCTGTCGGGTCATCCGGAGATCTCCTTCACCGCCGTCACCACCGGCCCGACGAACCTCCTCGCCACCGCCGTCTGCCGCGACAACGCCGGCCTGTACCGCTATCTCACGGAACGGGTCAGCGCCCTGGACGCGATCCAGACCCTGGAGACCGCCCCCGTCCTGAGGACGATGAAACGCACCGGCGCCCTACCCCCGCAGGCGTACGGCCGGCCCGTCTGAGCACTCCCCCAGGCGCAGGAAGAACGCCGCCCGGTGTCCGATTCGGCGAGCGCCTCTCCGGCGGACCCTTGAGGTACACGTCAAGGAGGAGACATGCACAGCATCACCGAATGGGGCGCCCAGTGGGGTCCGCACTGGGGCGGCGGCTTCTCGCCGGTCATCCCGCTCGTCTGGGGCCTGTTCTGGGTCGCCGTCGTCGCGTTCGCGATCACGGCCAGGCGCAGAGGCTGGTGGGGCCCGCACCGTACGGCCGCCCCCACCGCGGCCGGCCCCACCGCGTCGGCGGAGCAGATCCTCGCCGAGCGGTACGCCCGCGGCGAGATGAGCGACGACGAATACTTCGAAAAGATATCCGTTCTCAAAGGCGGGTCTGCATAAACATCACTAAGGGTGCAACAAGTGTCACTGGCCGCATCCAGGATGCCGCGTTACGTTTCGTATACCGGCTTCATAGAGAGTGGGGACAGGAATGCAGTCCATCGCCAGGTTCTGCGGCCAGTGCAGTTGTGGTTGCCCCGAGCTGTTCGTCGACCACACGGCGCCTGAGGAGCGTCAAGTGGTCATCACCGACGACTTCGGGCAGCGCGTCGAGATGAGCCTCGACCAGTTCGGCTCGATCGTGGAGGCCGCCAAGAGCGGCGCTCTGGACAGCCTGGCGCTCGTCCACTGAGCGCACAGGCCGCCACCCTGCTCGCCGGCGGAGTAGCCGCCGGGCTTCTGGCGGGGACCGCCACATGCACGGCAGCGCAGGGCGGGCTCCTCATGGGCCTGATCGACCACTGCCATGGTCGCGATCCCGCGCTGGTCGGCTGGTTCCTCGCAGGGCGGCTGGCCTCCTACACCACGGCGGGCGCGTTGCTCGGCCTGCTCGGCTCGGTCGTCAGCCTGCCGCCCCAGGCGCGGGCGGTGCTGCTGATCGCAGCCGGCGTCACCGTGATCGTCTTCGCCGTCCGGCTCATGAGACGCGGCCGCGCCGACTGCGCGCCGCCGTCGCGCGCCGCGTCCTCCCGCTACAAGGCGCCCCTGCTGGGCGCGGCCACCATCCTGGTGCCCTGCGGCGTGACGCTCGGCGTGGAGATGATCGCGATCTCCAGCGGCTCCCCGGTGGCGGGGGCGGCGGCCATGGCGGGGTTCGTCGTCGGCACCGCTCCCGCCTTCGCCCTGCTCGGGTACGTCCTGCGCCGCGTCTCCCGGACCCGGCTGGCCCGGTTCGCCGGGGTCGCGGCGATCGCCGCCGGCCTCTGGACGGCGGGTGCCGGAGTGAACCTGGGCGGCTGGCTCCCCGGCCCCGCCGCGCCCCCCGCGGCCGGCCCGGGGGCCCAGACGGTCACGGTGTTCGCCACCCGCGACGGCTACCGGCCCGCCATGGTGACGGCGCGCGCGGGCGTCCCGGTCGAGGTGGTCTTCAAGCTGGTGGACCGGGGCTGCACGGGCACGGTGGCGATCGAGGGGCGCGACGTCGCGCTGCCGGCCACCGTACGACTGCCGCCGCAGCGGCCCGGGTCGCTGCGTTACGTCTGCGGGATGGGCATGTATACGGGCTTCATCAACTTCTCGTAAGGCTTGTCGGCGATTACCGTTCGCGATCGAGCGATCACGTGCCAGTCTGTCGCCATGTCCTGGCAAGGAGAGGTGGCGGCACCGGCCGTACCGGCACCGCGCGTGGGAGACGAGCCCGAATTGCTGACCGCCGCACGGTCGGGCGACGCGCAGGCCGCGCACCGGCTGGGCAAGCTGTACGCCCAGCACGGCGACCGGGCGGCCGCCCGGCTCTGGTGGGAGCGGGCCGCCGCGGGCGGGAACGTCGACAGCGCCTACAACCTGGGCATCTGGCACGAGAAGCACGGCAGCCTGGAGGAGGCCGTCACCTGGTACGAAATCGCCGCGGGCACCGGCGACGCCGAGGCGGCGGCGAACCTCGCCACGCTCCTGCTGGAGCAGCGCGGCGACCTGGAGGCGGCCAGGGGCTGGTTCGAGAGCGCGGCGCGGGCCGGGTCCAGGACCGCCGCGCGCAGGCTGGCGCTGCTGTGCGAGGACGCGGGCGAGCTCGCGGCGGCGCGCGAGTGGCATCGGCAGGCGGCCGGCGACGGCGACGTGGCCTCGGCCCACGATCTGGGCTTCCTGGCCTACTCCTCGGGCGACGACGCGGAGACCGTGCGCTGGTGGGAGTACGCGGCGCGGGGCGGCCACGCGGACTCGGCGTACTGCATGGGCCTCTACCTGCACGCCAGCCGCGACCCCGAGGGCGCGGAGGCCTACTACCGGCTGGCCGCCAAGAGCGAGCACGCCGGCGCCGCCTCCCAGCTCGGCGGCGTCGCGCTGTCGAGGGGCGACCTGCGGACCGCCCGCGCCTGGTTCGAGCAGGCCGCGGGCACCGGGCGGGCGGAGGACCAGCGGATGGCCGGGTTCGTGTGCGTGGAGCTGGGCGACTGCGCGGCGGCCAGCCACTGGTTCGGCCGGGCGGCGGCGGGCGGGGACGCCGAGTCGGCCTTCAACTACGGGCTGCTGCTCATCGCCGAGTTCGGCGACCTGGCCGGGGGCCAGCACTGGTTCAGGCAGGCGGCCAGAGCCGGGCACCACGGGGCCGCGGTCGAGCTGGGCGGGCTGCTGTCGGTGGCCGGCGAGCTCGGCGAGGCGCAGGAGTGGCTGTCCGATCCCCCGCCGCCCGCATGGGGGCGGCCCGCCGAGCCCGAGCTGGCCGCCAGGGCCGAGCTGGCCTCGGCCGCCACCGGGCGCAGGGGCGACGTACCGCTGGCCGTCACCGATCTGACGGAGGTCCTGGCCACGTGGGACCTGGTGACCAGGCCGCTGCACGACCATTCGGACGTGATCGGGTGGCTGGTCGAGCGGAGTGGGGTGCATATGAGCGCGATCGAGCACCTGGCGTCGGTGCGCGGCACGCTGCTGCGGCCCGGCAGCGCGCCGTGGCCGGGGATCGGCGAGATCGAGCACGTCCTGGCCACGGCCCGGAACCTGCGGCACCGCCTCGGCATCCGATAAACCGGCGGGCGCTGACTAGCGCTGGCCCAGGTGGAACAGGTGGCCGGCGTCGTCCTTGAAGACCGCCGACCAGCCCCACGGCTCCCGCTTCGGCTCCTGGGTGAACTCCACGCCCTTCGCGGCCAGCTCGGCATGCGTCTGGACGATGTCGTCCGCGTGGAACAGCACGTAGTTGGGCAGGTCCGTGGCCAGCGCGGGCATGTCGCGGTCGGCCTTGTAGATCACCAGCCGGGCCCCGCCGCCGGGCGGCTCGACCTCGATCCAGCGATCCTCGCCGTACGGCATGTCGGTGGTGACCTTGAACCCCATCTTGCCCGTCCAGAAGTCGACCGCCTGCTGCTGGTCCTCGACGTAGATGGTGACCTGGCTGATGCTGAGCGCCATCGCTCCTCCTCAGATTGTATCCAAGGTGGATATAACCATTGTGGTGCTATGGTGTCAATCATGCTCACGGCCGCGGGGTTTCACGTGCTTCTCGCGCTGGCCAGCGGCTCAGGGCACGGTTACGCGGTGATGCGGTTCGTCGAGGAGGCCAGCGGCGGCGCGGTCAAGCTCGGCCCCGGCACGCTCTACCGGACGATCAGCCGCCTGGTGGCCGACGGCCTGGTCACGGAGTCCGGCGACGCCGATCCCGCGGCGCCGCACGACGCCCGCAGGCGCTACTACAAGCTGACCCCGCTGGGCGAGCAGGCCGCGCGGGACGAGGCCGCGCTGCTGGCCCGCATGGTCACGGCGGCGAGAGAGGCAGGGCTGATCACGTGACATCGCTGCGACCGCAGGGGCTGTGCCCGCATCTGTTCGTGATCGGCGCGGAGGCGGCGGTCGCCTTCTACCGTCAGGGGCTCGGGGCGGTGGAGGTGTTCCGCAACACGCTGCCCGACGGGGTGATCCTGTTCGTGGAGCTGCAGCTCGGATCCGGCCGGCTGCTGGTGAGCGAGGAGACGCCCACCCTGGGCGCGCTGGCGCCGCCGACGCTGGGCGGCAGCCCGGTGCTGATCCTGCTGGAGGTGGACGACCCGGACGCGGTGGCCGGGCGCGCCGTCGCGGCGGGGGCTGAGATGGAGCTGCCGGTCCAGGAGATGTTCTGGGGCGAGCGGTACGGCGTGCTGCGCGACCCGTTCGGGCACCGCTGGGCGGTGACGACGGCCAGGGAGCAGCTCACCCCGGACGAGATCGTGGAGGGCACGGCGGCGCGGCCGTACCCTCCGGCCACTGGTTAGACGAGCTCGGCGACCGGCGTGAACGGCAGCCCGAGCGCCTGCGCGACCGGCTCGTTGGTGAGCAGGCCGTCGTGCGTGTTGAGCCCGCCCGCGAGCCCGGCGTCCGCCTTCAGCGCCTCGCGCCAGCCCAGGTTGGCCAGCTTGACCGCGTACGGGAGGGTCGCGTTGGTCAGGGCGTAGGTGGAGGTGTTGGCCACGGAGCCGGGCATGTTCGCCACGCAGTAGAAGATCGACTCGTGCACCTTGTACGTGGGCTCGGCGTGCGTGGTCGGGCGCGAGTCCTCGAAGCAGCCGCCCTGGTCGATGGCGATGTCCACGAGCACCGAGCCCGGCTTCATCCGGGAGACGAGGTCGTTGGAGACCAGCGTCGGAGCCTTGGCGCCCGGGATCAGCACGGCGCCGATGACCAGGTCGGCCGCCAGGACCTCCTGCTCGATCGCGTACCGGGTGGAGACCAGCGTCTTGAGCCGGCCCTGGTAGATGGCGTCGATGAAGCGCAGGCGGTCGACGTTCGTGTCGAGGACGGTCACGTCGGCGCCCATGCCGACGGCGATCTGCGCGGCGTTCAGCCCTGACACACCGCCGCCGATCACGACCACCTTCGCCGGCGCCACGCCGGGCACGCCGCCGGGCAGGACGCCGCGGCCGCCGTTGAAGCGCATCAGGTTGTACGCGCCCACCTGCGGCGCCAGCCGCCCGGCGACCTCGGACATCGGGGCCAGCAGCGGCAGCGAGTGGCCCACCTGGACCGTCTCGTACGCGATGCCGGTCGTCCTGGCCGCGAGCAGCGCGTCCGTGCACGGCCGGGAGGCGGCCAGGTGCAGGTACGTGAACAGCACCAGCCCCTCCCTCAGCCGGTGGTACTCCTCGGCGATCGGCTCCTTGACCTTGAGCACCATGTCCGCCCCGCCCCACACGGCGTCGGCGCTGTCGAGGATCTTCGCGCCCGCCGCGAGGTACTCCTCATCCGTGATGTGCGAGCCCAGGCCCGCCCCCCGCTGGACGGTGACGTCATGGCCGTTGCGCACCAGCTCATGAACGCCCGCCGGCGTGGCGGCGACACGATATTCGTGGTTCTTGACCTCGGCGGGGACGCCGATCTTCATTGCGGTGGATCCTTTCGGGAACCGGCACTCCGTCGTACCGGATTGAGGGGTGTTCTGGTGGCCGCGTCCTGCGGACCGCCACCGGCGGCGGATCGCCCTACAGGCGAGCCCACGCCTCGGTGAGCACGTTCCTGAGGATGGAGGAGATCTCGTCGAACTCCTTCTCGCCCGCGATCAGCGGCGGCGCGAGCTGGATGACGGGGTCGCCGCGGTCGTCGGCACGGCAGTAGAGGCCGGCGTCGAACAGCGCCTTCGACAGGAACCCGCGCAGCAGCCGCTCGGACTCCTCCGCGTTGAATGTCTCCTTTGTAGCCTTGTCCTTGACCAGCTCGATACCCCAGAAATAGCCCGAACCCCGGACGTCGCCGACGATCGGCAGGTCGCGAAGGCCGTCGAGCGCCGCCTTGAACACCGGCTCGTTCCTGGTGACGTGGCCGAGCAGGTCCTCGCGCTCGAAGATGTCGAGGTTGGCCAGCGCGACGGCCGCGGAGACCGGGTGGCCGCCGAAGGTGTAGCCGTGGGCGAACATGGTGTCGCCGTTCTTGAACGGCTCGAACAGCCGCTCGTGCGCGATCATCGCGCCGATGGGCGAGTAGCCGCTGGTCATGCCCTTGGCACAGGTGATGATGTCGGGCACGTAGTCGAACTTCTGGCCGCCGAACATGGTGCCGAGCCGGCCGAAGGCGCAGATGACCTCGTCGGAGACGAGCAGGACGTCGTACTCGTCGCAGATCTCGCGCAGGCGCTGGAAGTAGCCGGGGGGCGGCGGGAAGCAGCCGCCGGCGTTCTGCACGGGCTCGGCGAAGACGGCGGCCACGGTGTCGGGGCCCTCCATCTCGATCGCGCGGGCCACGCGCTCGGCGGCCCAGAACCCGTACTCCTCGGGCGTCATGCCCTTGACGCCGGAGATCTCCTCGGCCCGGTAGTGGTTGGTGTTCGGGACGCGTACCGAGCCCGGCACGAGCGGCTCGAACATCTCCTTGAACGCCGGGATGCCGGTGATCGACAGCGCGCCCTGCGGCGTGCCGTGGTAGGCGATCTGGCGGCTGATGACCTTGTGCTTGAGCGGCTTGCCGACCAGCTTGTAGTACTGCTTGGCCAGCTTCCAGGCGCTCTCGACCGCCTCGCCGCCGCCCGTGGTGAAGAAGACGCGGTTCAGCTCGCCGGGGGTGTAGGAGGCCAGACGCTGGGCCAGCTCCGCCGCCTTCGGGTGCGCATAGGACCACAGGGGGAAGAAGGCCAGCTCCTGGGCCTGCTTGGCGGCGGCCTCGGCCAGCTCATGGCGTCCGTGGCCCACCTGGACCACGAACAGCCCGGCCAGACCGTCGAGGTAGCGCTTGCCATGGATGTCGTAGACGTAGGACCCCTCACCGCGCACGATGGTCGGGATCTCGGACTGCTCGTACGCGCTGTGCCTGGTGAAGTGCAACCACAGGTTGTCCTGCGCGGCCTTGAGGACGTCGTTTTCCGGCTGCGTCATGGTTATCTTCCCTCGTGTCTGAACTCATCACAGTCTGCCCGTTCACCTGGGGTTTGCCAAGCGAATCGGTGGCAGCACTCTGCAAGAAAACCGAGATCCGCAGAACCGACATGTAACAGCAACGAAATCCGCAGGTAGATTTACGCGCGGGTCATCCCCGTTTTCGCAGGGTGCACCTTCTGTGATCCAATGAAAGCAAAATGTCCACATCTGTAGAGAACGACCCCCGGGGGACCGTCCCGTGACTCCTGACCAGCTAGAGAGCGCTGTTGCCGCCGCGATGCCACAGGCCGTGGAGGAGCTGAAGCGGCTCGCCGCCATCCCCTCCGTGGCCTTCCCCGGGCACCCGGAAGAGCCGGTGTTCGCCGCCGCCGCCCTCACCGAGGAGCTGCTGCGCTCCGCCGGCCTGCCGCACGTCCAGCAGGTCGCGGTGGACGGCAGCTTCCCCGCGATCTACGGCGAGGCGCCCGCCCCGCCCGGAGCGCCCACCGTCCTGCTCTACGCGCACTACGACGTGCAGCCGGCGGGGGACCCGGCCGCATGGCGTACGCCGCCGTTCGAGCCGACCCTGATCGACGGCAAGCTGTACGGGCGGGGCTGCGCCGACGACAAGTCGGGCGTCATCTCGCACGTCCTCGCCCTGCGCGCCTTCCAGGGGCAGTTCCCCGTGGGCATCAAGGTCATCATCGAGGGCCAGGAGGAGTACGCGGGCGAGCGTCTGGAGGCGTTCGTCGAGCGCAACCCCGATCTGCTGCGCGCGGACGCCATCGTGGTGGCCGACACCGGCAACCCGCGCGTCGGCGACCCCGCCGTCACCACGTCGCTGCGCGGCATGGCGGCCTTCACCATCGAGGTCCGCACGCTGCGTGAGGCGCTGCACAGCGGCTCGTTCGGCGGCGCCGCCCCCGACGCGCTGGCCGCGCTCATGCGCATGCTGACCGCGCTGCACGACGACAACGGCGACATCCGCGTCCCCGGGCTGCCCCGCGGCGCGTTCCTGGGACAGCCTCCGTCGGAGGAGGAGTTCAGGAAGACGGCGGGCGTGGTCGACGGGGTGTCGCTCGTGGGCTCCGGCTCGCTGGCGGACCGGTTGTGGTCGTCGTACGCGATCACCGTGACCGGCCTGGACGTGCCGAGCGTGTCGGGCGCGGTCAACGCGGTCCAGCCGGCGGCGCGGGCCCGGGTCACCGTACGCGTGCCTCCGGCCGGCGACCCGAAGACGACGGTGAACACCGTGGTGGAGTTCCTGCGTCAGGCGGCGCCGTGGGGCGCGCAGGTGTCGTTCGGGGACTTCACCGTGGGCTCCGGCTTCCAGGCGGACTCGGGCGGCAAGGCCCGTACCGCCCTGAACCGCGCGATGGAGCGCGCCTTCGGCCGCCCGCCGCGCGACGTGGGGGCCGGTGGGTCGATCCCGCTGGTGAACACGCTGCTGAAGCAGTTCCCCGCGGCGGAGATCCTGCTGTTCGGGGCCGAGGACGAGGACGCCGCCATCCACGCGCCGAACGAGCGCGTGGACCTGGAGGAGCTGCGCCGGGTCGCCACCACGGAGGCCCTGTTCCTGCGCGAGCTCAGCCTTCCTTCAGCTCTCGGGGTGTAGTAGCCCTGCCGCGGGCGCGCCTTCGCGCCCGCGGCCACCCGCTTTCTCTTTCCGGTTTCTTTCTACGGGGCCGCTGCGCCCTGCCCGGTCTCCTCGAACCTGTTCGCCCTTGCGAAGACCTCGCCATGTGACGCGTGAAGCAGCCGCGAAAATTCATGGAACCGCGAAGGGTGTTCGTGGCAATTAACTCGTGTCATGACCGAGTCACCCGAGAGGGCAAGAGATGCGACACGAGAGCCGGGCGGGCGCGCCACCCTGGCCCGAGGCCGCGCCACCGGACGAACGCGGCGGCGCGGCGATCGCAGGAACAGGGCGCGATCGCTTCGCCACGCTGTTCACCAGTCACGCTCCCGAGCTCAAGCGCTATGTCATCCGGCGGCTCGGGGTGGAGCCTGCGGACGACATCGTGGCCGAGACGTTCGTGGTGGCGCTGCAGAGCCTGGAGTCGTACGACGTGGGCCGGGGGGACGAGCGCTCCTGGCTGTACGGCATCACCACCAACCTCATCGGCCGGCACCGTCGCCGTGAGGTCGGCCTGTACAAGGCGCTGAGCCGCACGGGGGCCGACCCGGTGATCGAGCCGTTCACCGACGAGGTCGATCGGCGGGTGGCCGCGGGCAGCGCGCGCAGACGGCTGGCCAAGGCGCTGGCCGGGCTGTCCCAGAAGCATCGGGACACGCTGCTGCTGGTGGCGTGGACGGAGCTCACGTACGAGGAAGCCGCCGTCGCGCTCGGAGTCCCCGTGGGGATCGTGGACCAGCCGGGCGACGTGCCGTGATTCGCGTCAGTTCCAGGCGATCAGGGACAGGAGCCGTTCGGCGTGGGCCTGGTCCGCGGTGGCCAGGGCGATGCCCATGACGAGGGTCAGCAGGTCGCGGACGTCGAGGTCGGCGCGTACGGCGCCCGCCCGCTTGGCCGCGTCCAGCAGGGTCGTGGCGGTGGTGAGCATCGACTCGTGCCAGCCGGCCAGCAGGGCGCCGGCGGGGGTGTCGTTCGTGATGGCCGTGGCCAGGTCGCGCTTGGAGGTGACGTGCTCCATGAACCGCCGTAGCCACTCATGCAGCGCCTCCGTGGGTGGTTCGGTGGCCAGCAGGACCTCGCCGCTCGCGCAGAGCTGGGCGACCTCGTCGGCGTAGACGGCCACCAGCAAGTCCGACCTAGTCGGGAAATGTCGGTACATGGTGGCGTTCCCGACCCCGGCCCGGCGGGCGACGTCGTCGAGGGGCGCGTCGGCGCCGCGCTCGGCGAACACCCGCGCGGCCGCGGCCAGCAACAGGTCGTAGTTGCGCTGCGCATCCGCCCGGCGAGGACGCGATCCCATAGGTCTCCTTGCTAAGTGGGGAACTCCCCGGTTAGTGTAACCGCAACACAGAAACGGGGAGTTCCCCACTTAGCGGCAGAAGGAGGCGCCATGCGTACGGCGCTCGACGTGCATCGGCGGATACTCGAGCTCTACCCCGAGGTCCTGGCCAGCGGCCACATGGACGAGGCGCTCGCTCTCATCGACCCCGACGTGATCGATCACCGGGGCGGCACCGACGGCGACCACCACGGCCTGGGAGCCTGGCGGTCGAAGTGGGAGCAGGCGTTCTCCGGCGAGACGGGCTTCCACGACGTGTCCGTGACGGTGGAGCAGAACCTCTCGAACGATGACTTGTCATCGAACATCTACCTCAGCCGGGGCACCCACACGGCCTCAGGCCGCCGGTACGAGGTGCGCGGCATGGACATGATCCGCGTACGGGACGGCCGGATCGTCGAGCACTGGGCCATCCGCGACGCCGTGGCCATGCGCCACCAGCTCGGTCTCGACTAGTTCGCGGTGGTGCGGGCGGTGCGGTAGACAAGCCGCAGGCCGGTCTCCACCAGGGCCCAGCCCAGGCGCGTCTCCCAGGTGCGGACGACCGAGGACGGCCCGGCCCGCCGGTGACGCTCCGCCTCGGCCCGCAGCTCGCGGGCTCGCACGTTCTCGACGTACAGGAATAACTCCGGATACATCAGTCCTCCTCAGGTGCGGAAAGGGAAGCCGTACGCGTGCACGGCGACGTTCTCGCGCCCCTGCGTGTCGCCTGTTTCGCGGGCCGACCTGCCGTGCGACCGCCACTTCGAGATGACCTCGTTGAGCTCCGCGCCGAGCTGCCTGAGCTCGTCGGACGTGAGCGCCAGCAGGTATTCCGAGGCGAAGGCCGAGTCGCGCCAGTCTTCGTCCCAGGACTCCTTGGCGTCGAGGTAGGCGTCGTACATCTCGGTGCGCTGGCCGGCGTAGATGCGCGACACGGCGGTGTGCACGGCGGCGCGCTCGGGCTCGTCGCGCCAGTCTTCGTCCCGGGTGCTGATGGTGGTCGCCGTCGGCTGCCACCATCGCTCCCTGGCGTCGCCGCGACCGGCCCGCGCCTCCTCGATGATGCCGTGCGAGGCGAGCTTGCGCAGGTGGTAGCTGACCAGCGAGACGGCCTCGCCCACCTGGTCGGCGAGCTGCGAGGCGGTGGCCGTGCCCGCCACGAACAGGGCGCGGTAGAGCTTGATGCGCAGCGGGTGACCCAGCGCCTTGAGCGTGTCCATGTCCGTGACGCGATGGGTCTTCTCAGCGGCCATACCAGGACTCTAAATGCGAAAGGAAATTTGCGCAATATAGTTTGCACAAATTTCCTTTCCTGTCTCTACTGGAAGCGCCAGCGGGTCTGGCTGTAGTCGCCCTTGCGGAAGCCCAGCACCTTGGCGGGCGCCACCTCGAACACCAGCGCCTCCCCGCCCGCCGAGTTCACGAATGCGCCGTCGCCGACCTCGAAATGCCACTCCGCGCCGTACTTGGCCTCCCAGGCCGAGGCGAGGCGCTTGAGGTGGCCGGGATCCGTGATCCGCTCGGCCACCCCTTCCACCACCAGGTCCAGGCCCTCACTGAACGAGCTGGCGCCGGTGGTGAGCGCGACGTTGCGGTTGGCAGCGAGGTTTCTGCCCTTCTGCTCCTCCGCTCCGGTGCAGAAGTAGATCGCGTCGTTCCGCCAGATGGCCAGCAGCGTCGTGACGTGCGGGCGGCCGTCGGGGCGTACGGTGCTCAGCCAGTACGTCTCCGCTCGTTCGAGCTGGTCGCGGGCCTGTGCCCAGGGGGTCGGGGTGGCGTTCTCCGCGCTGAACCGGGCGTCCAGCTCCGTGGTCGGTTCCATGATCACTCCTTCGGTACGGCCGTACGCATGGGCAGACTCCCCCGGCGTCCGGAATTCATCGCCGGACTCGGCACCACCTCCCTGCCACCTTCCACGCGCACGCCGTCCCAGTCCAGCGAGCTTTGGGGCGCCGGCAGCGGAGAACTGTCGTAGGGAGATGTCAGGCTGCTGGTCGAGCGGGCGCGTGCTGGACGCGCCGGGGGAGGTGCGGAGATGGCGACGTTCGCGCTGATTCACGGCGGAGGGGGCTCCGCCTGGGATTGGCACCTGCTGGAGCCCGAGCTACGCGGCAGGGGGCATGACACGGTCGCGGTGGACCTGCCGGTCGAGGACGAGTCGGCCGGCCTGCTCGACTACGCCGACACGGTGATCGAGGCCGTCGGGGACCGCCGCGACCTGGTCGTGGTGGCTCATTCGTGGGGCGGCTTCGTCGGCCCGCTGGTCTGCGCGCGCCGGCCGGCCGACCTCCTCGTGATGGTGACGGCCATGATCCCGGCGCCGGGCGAGCGGCCTGCCGACTGGTGGCGCGACACGGGCTTCGACCACAAGGACATGGACGATCCCATCGGCCTGTTCCTGCACGACGTGCCGGCGGAGCTGGCGGCGGAGTCGATGACGCGCGGCCGGTCGCACGCGGACAAGTCGACGGCCGAGCCCTGGCCGCTGGACGGGTGGCCGGACGTGCCGACGAGGTTCCTGCTGTGCAGGGACGACCGCTTCTTCACGCCTGACTTCATGCGGCGGGTCGTACGCGATCGGCTCGGCATCACGCCCGACGAGATCGACGGCAGCCACGCACCCATGCTCGCCCGGCCGAAGGAGCTGGCCGACCGGCTGGAAGGCTACCTGCCCGTCAGGCCGTAGACCGGCCGGAGCGTCGGTGAGCCGTTCGCCGCCGCAGGCGAACCGGCCAGGCCGCCGGCGGTCACCTCACCGGGAGGTCGTAGGCGCGGCGGACGCTGCTGCCCAGGCGGCTGACGTCGGCGCCGTAGACGTGCACCGACACCCCGACCTCCGCGCTGGTGTTGCGCACCATGTGGATGTCCCCGGGCGGCGCGAACCCGCTGACCTCGCCCGGCCGGTTGGCGGTCTGCCCGATCTCGACCAGGTGGTCGCCCATGTCCCGGTAGAGGGTCTCGTGCTCGATCCCGCTGAGGATCCCGAACGTGCACCAGGACACGTGGTCGTGGATCACCGTGTACTGACCGGGGCGCCACACGACCCCGACGATCGAGAACTCCTCCTGCGCGTGCAGCACGTACGACACGTAGTGGTCGGGCGCGCCCGCACGTTCCTGCGGGGTCAGGAGATCGGGGCCGGGCAGCCGGTCGCGGATCAGGTCGGCGACGGCATGCGCGGTCTCGTGGCCTCCTTGACGCTGAGCGACGATGCCGGAAACGCCGGACACGAGCGCATCCAGCCCCGGCCTGACGGCGGTAATGGTGGCCATATTCATGCTATCCCCCTAGGGAAAATGGATAACCTGCCTTCCCCTTCTACGGTCCTATGTCCTGACCGATAGGTCCAACTGAAGTCTTCTGGCATATCCATAGATATGATTGATGAATGCTCGACGTCGCACGCCTGCGGGTCCTCGTCGCGGTGGCCCGCAAGGGCTCGCTGACCGCGGCCGCCAAGGAGCTGCACTACTCCCAGCCCTCGGTCAGCCACCATCTGGCCCGGCTGGAGGCGGAGACCGGCGCCCGGCTCATCCAGCGCGCCGGGCGCGGCATCAGGCTGACGGAGGCGGGCCGGCTGCTGGCCGAGCGGGCCGCGGACATCCTCGGCCGGCTCGACGCCACGGCCGAGGAGCTCGCCGCCCACGTGGGCCTGCGCTCCGGCCGCGTACGCCTGGCGGGCTTCCCTTCCGCGCTGGGCACGTTCATCCCGAAGGCGGCCCGCGTTCTGTCCGGCGAGCACCCGGACCTGCGCCTGCATCTGACGGAGACCGAGCCGCCGGAGGCGCTCAGGCTGCTGCGGGCTGGGCGGGTGGACGTCGCGGTGATCTTCAGGTACGACGACACCGCCCCCGAGGACGGCGGCCTGCACCTGATCCACCTCTTCGACGACCCCAGCTACCTGGTGTCCAGCGGCCCGGCGGGCGAGCTCGCCGACCATGCGGAATCGTGGTGGATCGCGGGGTGCGACCGGTGCCGCAGCCATTTGCTGGACCTCTGCGAGAAGGCGGGGTTCGAGCCGCGGATCTCGTTCACCAGTGACGACATCGTGGCGGTGCAGGCGCTGGTGGCGGCGGGGCTGGGGCTGACCATGCTGCCGGGGCTCGCGCTCAGCGCGCATCGCAACCCGGAGGTGGAGGTGGCGGAGGTGCCGGGGTCGAGCAGGCACGTGTACGCCGCCGTCTACGGCGAGCCCCCGCACCCGCCGGCCACGGAAGCCCTGCTCCAGTCCTTGCGCCAGAGCCTGCCCGGCTAACCGCCCGCCGGACCTCCGCGCGTGCTAGGGGGGCCTCGTGTTCGCCTGCGGGAGAGCCTTCACCCTGCCGAGAAAGCCTTTGACGTGGCCTTTACGATTGCCCCATGCCGGACATTTCCGCACTTGCCATTTTCTGCGCGGTCACCTTGGGCCTGCTGCTGGTTCCCGGACCCGCGGTCCTCTACATCGTCACAAGAAGCGTCTCGCAAGGCCGCGCCGCGGGCCTGATCTCGGTGCTCGGCGTGCACGCGGGCTCGCTGGTCCACGTGGCCGCCGCCGCGCTGGGCATCAGTGCGCTGCTGGCGGCTTCGGCCACGGCGTTCACCGTGGTCAAGTACGTGGGCGTGGCCTACCTGATCTGGCTCGGCCTGCGTAAGCTCATCCGGCGCGAGGAGGCCGAGGAGGCGATCGAGCTGCGCGTGCAGTCGAAGCGCCGGCTGTTCTGGGAGGGCTTCGTGGTGAACGTGCTCAACCCGAAGACCGCCATCTTCTTCCTGGCGTTCCTGCCGCAGTTCACGAACCCGGCGGCGGGACCGGTCGGGCCGCAGATCCTGGTGCTCGGGCTGCTGTGGATGGCGCTCGGGATGTCGACGGACGGCACGTACGCGATGCTCGCCTCCGCGCTCGCCGGGCGGGTGCGCAGGTCCGCCCGCATCCGCCGGCGGCTCGATGTCGGCAGCGGCGTGGTGTACCTCGGGCTGGCCGCCTGGCTCACCGCCGAGAAGACCTGACCCTGTCGCGCGGTCCCCGACGGCATATATCGGGAATTTGATGACTCTTGATATATCGCCCTTTCAAGATGGCCCGACAAGCCGCGAAATTTCCGAGCCATAGTGCGATAGTGAGATCACAAGCTGATCGCGGGAGACGGCACGTCCGGACGTAGCGCATAGGCGGACCCCATGGACACGCCACCACAACGCCTCGGGCTCGAACGGGTCGTCGAGGTCTACTCGGGTCATGACGACCTCGTCGGCATGACCGGGTCGGGTTACGTGATCGGTGCCGATCTCGTGCTGACCTCTGGCAGCGTGGTCGATCCTGACACGCCGTGTCACGTACGCCCGCCGTGGTCGGCCCGCTGGGTCGCGGCCGAGCAGGTGTGGCGCGGGCGCGGCGGATCGGGCGCGGTCCTGCTGCGGGTGGCCGATTCGCCGTGGAGCGACCTGCCCGGCATCGAACACGTCCGCTGGGCCCGCGTCGCCGCCGACCGTTCCGGCTACCGGCTGCGCTGCGTGGCCAGGGGTTTTCCGCAGGCGCGGCAGCGGGCCGGGTTCAGGGCGGCGGAGACGTTGTCCGGTCTCGTGGACGCCCCCACGGGCGCGGTGTCGAAGGCGCTGGCGGTCAGCGTGCTCAGCCCGGAGCCCGAGTCGGTGCCCGCCTCCCTCTGGCACGGCATGTCGGGCGCCGTCCTGCTCGCCGAGCCCGCCGGGCAGCTCATCGGCGTGATCGCGGCCGGTCCCGCCGGATACATCCAGCGCCGCCTCGACGCAGTCCCCGTGACGGCGCTGCTGAGCGACGAACGGTTCCGCGAGCTGACGGGCGTGGCGCCCGGGCAGCTCGAAACCGTGGCGGAGGGCGAGCCCGCGGTGACCCTCTCCAGCCTGCTGACGCCGGCTCGCGCCCCGCTGCCGCAGGACTCCCCGGACTGGATGCTGCTGATGGCACGGCACGCGGTGGTGCCTTACCTGGGGCGGGAGGACGAGCTGGCGGAGCTGCGCGCCTGGGCCGCCGAGCCCGCCGCGCTGTCGATCGCCGTCCTGACCGGCCGCAGCGGCACAGGCAAGACCCGGTTGGCCGGCGAGCTGTGCGCGGAGCTGGCGGAATCGGGGTGGGACGCCGGATTCCTCCCGCTGGATGCCGCCTGCGGCCCGCTGGCCGAGCAGGCCACCGCCCTGAACGCCCTACGCCCCGCGCTGCTCGTCATCGACCACCCCGAGCCGTCGTCGCCGCTGGTGGGCGAGCTGGTACGGCGGCTGGCCAAGCACGGGCGCAACCCCCGCGCACGGCTCCTGCTGGTGACCCGCGAGCCCGCCGAGGCGGAGTGGCGGCGGCGGCTCGACACGGCGGCGGGCGGGTGGCTGAGACGGCTCACGACCACCACCATCCAGCTCAACGGCCATCCGCTCACCCTGGCGGAACGCACCGAGCACGCGCGGGCGGCCATGAAGGCGTTCGCGCCCAGCAGGGCCGCGTTGCCGGATCTGCCCCGTCTCGACGACCCGGATCACGGCCTTCCGCTGCACGTCCATCTGGCCGCCCTGATGCGGCTGCGCGACGGCGGCGAGGACGTGGAGCCGGAGGAAACGCACCGGCCCAACACGGGCAACGGACCGGGCAACGGGCCGGGCAACGGACCCAGCAACAGACCGGGCAGCGGGCTGGGCACGTCGCGCGAAACCGGCTGGGGGCTGCTCGGGCGCTTCCTGACGCGTGAGTGCGATCAGTGGGCGCGGGTCTGGCCGTCGGGGTACGACCGGGTGGACGACGTGACCGTGCGGCAGGCCGTCGCGGTGCTCACGCTGACCGAGCCGACGCCGGCGGAGCTGCCCGGCCTGCTGACGGCCGTACCGGGGCTCCGGGTTCGTGCGATGAGCGAGGCCGGGCTCCGCGGCCGGGCCTCGCACATGGGCAGCTGGCTGAGCCGGGTCTTCCCCGGCGGTGCGCGACTGTCCCCGCTCGGTCCTGACGTCGTGGCCGAGCAGCTTTTGGCCGAGACGGAGGGGCTGGACGCCCTCGTACTCGCCGTGCACGACGACGAAGGCCGCACGGTGCGGCATCTCGTACGGATGCTCGACGTCCTGCGGCTGTCCGCGAACAGGGAACCGGTCCGGTCGGCGCTGCGCTCACTGATCTCGGCCAGGATCGGCAGCCTGGTCGCGGAGGCGGCGTCGGCGCCCGGGACGCGGCTCGGCGACGTGCTCGACGCCGCGCTGGGGTTGTTCCCCGGTGGGCTCGGGGACGCGGCGGGGTCTGCCGCGGACGCCCTGCCGCTGCGGGACACGTCGCTGGGGTTGCGCGCCCTCGGGGTGACGCTCGGCGAGCTGGCCGTACGTCACCGGCGGGCAAGGGGTGAGCGGAACGCGCTGGCGGGGGCGCTGTCCCTGCTGTCGGGCCGGCTTGCCTCCGTGGGCCGGTTGGGCGAGGCCATCGTCGCGGCTGCCGAATCGGTGGAGATCTTCGCCGCGGCTCCCCCGTACGGGGAGGCGGCCGGGCAGGCGGAGGCGCTGTTCAACCTCGCGGCCTGCCTGCTGCTGACGAGTGAGCCGGGCAGCGCGCTCAAGACGGCACAGGAGGCGGCGACCCGGTATCGCATCCTGGCCGAGGACGACCCGAGGTACGTGGGGCCGGCGGCGCAGGCCCACCACAACCTGGCGTGCGCGCTGCTGGAGGTCGGGCGGCTGAGCGAGGCGATCGACGCGTTCGAGGCGGCGGGCGGTGACGCGGCGTTCGCGGCGGATCTTGCGGGCGTACTGTCGGTGCTGCCCGCCGCCGTCACCACCGCGTCCGGTGCGCACGAGTTCCCGCCGATACTTCCCGGCCGCCCGTACGAACGCCCGCCGACACCTCCCGGACGCGCCTACGAACGCCCGCCGACGCCTCTCGGCCGCACGCACGAACGCCCGCCGGCGCCTTCCGGACGGACGACTCCACGCCTGCTGACGCCGCCGGACCGCCCGGACGAACGCCTGGCGGGAGAGCGGGCGGAGGGTGCGGCGGGGCTTCTGGGGGCACCATCGGGACGCCCCGGCGACAGGCGACCGGAGACGCGATCGGGAGACCCTGGCGGCGAGCGATCGGGAGACCCCGGCGTTGCCCCAGCGGCCACCGCCCAGGCGCCCGTTGTTCCGGCGACGGCCGTCCGAGCGGGCGGCCTGCCGGAGGCCAGGACAGTCCGTCCCGAGGGCGGTATCGGTGCGCCGGGAGGCACCGCAGGTGGAGGCACCGCAGGTCAGGGCGCCGGCGCGCTGGCGGGTGGGGTCGGGGCGAACCCGGGTGTGCCGAGGGACGTAGCCGGCAGGACTACTCGGGGCGCCGGGTCTGGGACGTCTGGGCTGGTCGAAGTGGGAGTTGGGCAGGGGCCGGAGCCGCTGGCGCCGTTCGAGGAGTCGGACGCGGCCGCGTTGCCCGAGCTGGCCGCCTGTCTGGCCGTCGCCGTCGCCACCGCCGTCAGGGCCGCGGCCGCCACGAACCGCGACGTGGCCCATCGCCTGCACCTGCTCGCCGCCTGGCTGGACGCCCACGACCGGCCGCGCGACGCCCTCGTCCCCGCCACCGAAGCCGTCGTACGCCTGCGCGGCCTGGCCGGCGAGGAGCCCGGGCTGCGGCTCATGCTGGCCGAGGCCGCCGCCCTGCTGGCCAGGTTGCACGACCGGCTGGACGATCTGGACGCCGCCGTACGAGCCGCCGCCGAGGCCGTACGGAACCTGCGTGCCCTCGTCGCCCTGGAGCCCGACGAGCACCGCCACGAGCTGGCCGGGCAGTTGCTCCATCTGGGCGAGCTGCTGCTGATCGACGACCGGCCGGAGGAGGCGCTCGATCCGCTCCAGGAGGCCGGGTGCGTGACGGCGGAGGACGACACGGCGACGCAGGCCAGGGCCAGACGGCTGCTCGGCCTGTGCCTGACCGAGCTCGGCAGGACCGCCGACGGCGTGGCTCAGCTCGAACTCGCCGCCGAGCTGTACGACGTGCTGGACGCGGCGGACGGCACCTACCTGCGCCATCGGTCCGAGGTCCGGGCCGGCCTGGGACGGCTGCGGGCGGCACAGGTCGCAGAACGCGCACATGACCAGCTAGAACCGGCCACCGGGCAACCGGCGCTGGCGGCTCTGGTCGGCGAGCGCCGCCATGAGCGGCCTTGGCTGCCGACTCCGGTCGGGGAGCGTCCCCATGAGCAGCCTGAGCCGGCGGCTCCGGTCGGCGAGCACCGCCATGAGCTACCTCGGCTGACAGCTCTCGTCGGCGAGCGGCGTCATGAGCGGCCTTGGTTGCTGGCGCTGGTCGCCGATCGGCCGGAGCAGGCCGTCGACAGGGCCGAGCGGTTGCTGGCCGAGCGCAGGAATGCGGTCGAGAGCGCGGGCACGCCCGGGCCCGAGGAGGTCCACGCCTACCTCTCCGCCCAGACCGTGCTGGCCCGCGCCTGGGCGGACGCGGGGCGGGCCGGGGACGGGTTCGTGCTCGCGACGCAGGCCGCCGAGCTGCTCCAGCGGCACTCCGTACCGGAGCGGTTGCATCCGATCGCCGTGGGGATGGTGGCGGCGGCGCTCGGGCGGACGCTCGTGGCGCTCGGCCGCGACCAGGAGGCCCTGCCGCACCTGCTCACCGCCATCGAGTCCTACGAGCCGCAGATCGGTACGAACCTCGCGTTCCGCACGGAGCTGGCCGAGCTGCGGATCCTGGAGACCGTCGCGCTGTCCCGCGCCGGCCGCGCGTCCGAAGCGGAGTCGGCCGCCGGTCGGCTGGTCGAGCTGTACGCGGGGCTTGTGGGAGAGCGGTTCGAGGCGCCGCGGGCGCTCGCCGGAGCGTTGCGGCTCCAGGCCGGGATCCGCTTCACCAGGCAGAACGTGGAGGGCGCGCTCCAGGCGGTCACCGAGGCGCTCGACCTCCTGCCGGCCGAGCCGGGCGGTCGCGACGAGTTGCTCTTCGCCACCTGCCTGGAGCTCAGCGGCCTGTGCCTGGCCGAGCTGTCCGACCGGGACGACCAGCTGCACAACGGCGACGACCCACACGACGGTGCCGGGCCGGACGACGGTGACGAGCCGGACGACGGTGCCGGGCCGGACGACAGCGACGAGCCGCACGGCAGGGATGAGCCGCACGACGGCGACAGGCCACGCGATAGCGACAGGCCGCGCGACAGGGACGCAGCCAGAGACGCGGCCAGGGACGCGGCCGCGGCGAAGCTGGCCGAGGGGACCGCTTTGCTCATGCGGCACGGGTCCGCGCCGCCCGATCTCGTCGACGTCCATCTGCTGGCGTTGATCCGGCTGGCCCGGATGCGGGTGGCGGAGGAGGGGCCCGCGGCCGGCATCGGCCTGCACGCGCGGATCCTCGATCTGCGGCCGCTGCCCGGGCCGGACGTGCTCCACGTCCTCGTCCAGGAGCTTTCCGGCTTCCTCAGCGAGCTCGCGGGCGCCGAAGGGGCCGGACGGCTGCTGCTCCCGTCGCTCGGCGGGTTCGCGCAGGCGCTGGAGCGTGAGGTGGCGGCGAGCGGGAATCCCGAGGTGCACGACGAGTACGGCCGGTGCCTGGCGCGGTTCGCCGACGCCGCGGAGCGTGCGGGCGATGGGGAGAGCGCGATCCTGGCCGCCGAGCTGGCCGTGCGGGTGTACGAAGGGCTCGCCGCCGTCGCCGGCTCCCACCGGCGCGCCCTCGGCCAGGCCCTGGCCGCGCTCGCCCGTTTCGGTCACGAAAGCCACGCGAGCCACGCGAGCCACGCGAGCCACGGCGGCCCCGCGTCGCCGGACCGGGCCGGCGACGAGCTGGCCGTGCTGGAGCGGGCCGTCGACCTGCTCGGCAGGGAAGAGGCCGACGGCGGGCTGCTGGCCGACACCCTCAACCGGTACGCCGTCAAGCTGCTCGAACACGGCCGCCCCGTCGAAGCCCTGGCGCACTGCGAGCGCGCCGCCGACCTGTGCGACGAGCTCGACGACCCCGCCGTCGCCGCGGTCACCTACGCCCGGCTCGGCTCCAGCCTGGCCATGCTGGACCGCCCGCAGGCCGCCCTTGAGGCGATCACCTGGTCGCTGGCCGAGCTCGACCGGGCCGAGGAGACCGGACCGGAGCTGCCGCACGTACGTGCCCAGGCGATCCAGGTGCGCGGGCGGGTGCTGCGGGCGTTCGGCAGGAAGCAGGAGGCGATGGCGCACCTCGTGGAGGCGTTCGGCCTGTTCACCCGGCTGCCCGATCCGCCGGCCGCGGCCGAGACCGCCGCGGTGATCGCCGACGACCTCCTGGCGGCCGGTCGGCCGGCCGAGGCCGCCGAGTACGCGCGAATCGCCGCGTCCGGGCATCCGCTGGACACGCTCAAGCACGCGCTGGCCACCCAGCGGCTGGCCAGGTGCCACATGATGCTGGGCGCGCTGGCCGAAGCGAACGCGCTGGTGGAGGGCCTGATCCCGGTGGCCAGGCGGTCGCCGGGCGATCTCACGTACCGGGCGATCCTGGCCGACTCGCTGGCGCAGAGCTCCGAGCTGCTGCCCCTGCTGCGGCTGGACGGCGGCACGGAGGCCGAGGCCAGGGCGCGGGAGGCCATCGCGATCTACGACGAGCTGCTGACCACGGGCATGAACGCGCACGCCCTGCACACCAGCCGGGCCGGCGCCTGCCTCACGCTGGCCGCCGCGCTCAGGATGCGGGACCTGGCGGCCGAGGCCGTCCAGCCGCTGCGGGAGGCGGTGGCGGCGCTGGAGCGGTTCGCCCCGGACGGGGATCCGCTGCTCGGCGGGCTGCTGTCCAGGGCGATGCTCATGCTGGGCGACGCGCTCATGGAGGCGGGCCGCGCGCTGGAGGCCGGGCTCGTCTTCCATCGCGGCACGCAGGTGACGCGGGACGAGCTGTCCAGGGCCGTGGCGCACGCCCGGCTCGGCTTCTGCCAGCAGGAGCTGGGCAGGGACGACGCCGCCGACGCCGCGCTGCGGGTCTCCGCCGGGCTGCTGCGCGACCTGGCCGCCACGAAGACGCCCGCCGACGAGGGCACGGACCAGGGCGAAGAGCTGGGCGCGCTGCTCCGTGACGTGCTGCACCGCCGGCTGCGGCTGCTGGAGAAGGCCGGCGTGCACGAGGAGCGGAAGGCCGTCGAGGACGAGCTCAGGCGCCTCACGCCCCGCTGAGCGAGCAGCGGGGGCGAGCAGCGGGGGCGAGCAGCGGGGGCGTGCAGCGCGGGAAAGCTACGGCGCGGGAAAGGCTAGGAGTCGTTCGCCTGCACCGTTTCGCGGGCCCAGCGGTAGTCCGCCTTGCCCGCGGGCGAGCGCACCATTTCCGCCACGAACGCGTACGAACGAGGCACCTTGTACCCCGACAGCAGCGTCCTGCAGTGCTCGTCCAGCTCAGCGGCCGTCACCTCGACGCCCTCGCGCGGCTCCACCACGGCCGCCACCCGGTTGCCCCACCGTTCGTCGGGCACCCCGGTCACCACCGCGTCGAACACCGACGGATGCCCTTTGAGCACCGCTTCGACCTCTTCGGGGAACACCTTCTCCCCGCCGGTGTTGATGCACTGCGAGCCCCTGCCGAACACGTTCACGGTCCCGTCGGCGTCCACGGTCGCCAGGTCGCCGGTCAGCAGCCAGCGGGTGCCGTCGGCGTCGGTGACGAACGTGCGGGCGGTCTTCTCGGGATCGTTGTAGTAGCCGAACGCCACTCGCCCGGTCCTCGCCATCGTCCCCATCTGGCCGGAGCCAGGCTCGACGGGCCGGCCCTGCTCGTCCAGCACGGCCAGGTTGACCACGGAGTTCGGCTGGTAGCGCAGGCCCTTCTCCGGCGAGGACCCGGCCACGCCCGAGGCGGTGTAGCCGGACTCGGTGGAGCCGAAGTTGTCCAGGATCATCACGTTGGGCAGCAGCTCCTGGAGGCGGTCGCGGACCGCGCCGGACAGGATCGCGCCGGTCGAGCTGACCACCAGAAGGGAGGAGACGTCGTAGCCGCCGCCCTGCAGCGCCTCGGCCAGGGGCCTGGCCATGGCGTCGCCGGTGATGTTCATGGTGAACACGTGTTCGCGCTCGACCGTCCGCCACACCTCCGCGGCGTCGAACTTGCGCACGTACACGATGGTCGCGCCCATCCACCAGGCGATGAACGTGGCCATCTGCGCCGCGCCGTGCATCAGCGGCGGCGCGGCCATCATGACCATGGGACCGGCCTTGATCGCCTCGTCGACGACCTCCTGCGGGGTGGTGCGCGGGGCGCCGTAGGGGTTGCCGCCGCCGAAGCCCATGAACAGGTCCTCGACGTGCCACATCGCGCCCTTCGGCATGCCGGTGGTGCCGCCGGTGTAGATGATGTACACGTCCTGCCCCGAGCGCGGCGGGAAGCCGCGTTCGGGCTTGCCCCGTTCGAGAGCCGTCTCGTACGGCACCGCCGACGCGATCGACGACGGCCCGCCCACCGAGACGAGGTGGTCCAGCAGCGGCGCCTGGTGCGCGACGGCGGCCACCCGTGCGTCGAACTCGACGTCGTAGAGCAGCGCCCGAATGTCGGAGTCCTGGTACAGGTAGAGCAGCTCGGCCTCGACGTAGCGGTAGTTGACGTTGATCGGCACCGCTCTGATCTTCAGCGCGGCGAGGAGGCCGGCGACGTATTCGACGCCGTTGTAGAGGTGCAGCCCGACGTGCTGTCCCGGCTGCACGCCGAGGTCCATGAGGTAGTGGGCGAGCCGGTTCGACTCGGCCTCCAGCTCGGCGTAGGTACGGCGCTCGGCGCCGCACACCATGGCCGTCCTGTCTCCGATCGTGTCCGCGAGCCCTTCGAACAAGTCAGCGTGGTTGAACTCCATCAGAGCTTCTCCCGTCCGACGATCCACATCGCGAAGAACTGTGCTCCCCCGCCATAGGCGTGGCCGAGCGCCGTACGGGCGCCGTCCACCTGGTGCTCGCCGGCCATCCCGCGCACCTGCAGCGCGGCCTCGGCGAACCTGATCAGACCTGAGGCCCCGATCGGGTTGCTGGACAGCACCCCGCCCGAGGGGTTCCACGGGATGTCACCGTCGAGCGCCGTGGCGCCGGACTCGGTGAGCTTCCATCCCTCGCCTTCCGCCGCGAACCCCAGGTTCTCCAGCCACATCGGCTCGTACCAGGAGAACGGCACGTACACCTCGGCCACGTCGATCTGCCGCCGCGGGTCGGCGATCCCGGCCTGGCGGTAGACGTCGGCCGCGCAGTCCTTGCCCGCCAGCGGGCTGACCGCGTCGCGCCCGGCGCGGAAGATCGGCTCGGAGCGCATCGCCGTCCCGTGCACCCAGGCCGGGGTCCCGGTGACCGCGGACTCCGACGACAGGACGATCGCGCACGCGCCGTCGCTGGACGGGCAGGTCTCCAGGTAGCGGATCGGCTCCCACAGCATCGGCGTGGACTCGACCATCCGCTGGTCGATGCCGGGGATCTTGAGGTGCGCGTACGGGTTCTTCAGCGCGTTGCGCCGGTCCTTGACCGCCACCAGCGAGCCGATGTGTCCTGGCGCGCCCGACCTGCGCATGTACTCGCGGATGTGCGGCGCGAAGTAGCCGCCCGCGCCCACCACCAGCGACGCGCTGAACGGCAGGTGCGTGGACAGCGCCCAGGTGGCGTTGGACTCCGACTGCTTCTCGAACGCCACGACCAGCACGCGCTCGTGCACGCCGCCCTGGATGAGGCTGGCCCCGACCAGCGCCGTGGAGCCGCCGACGCTGCCCGCCGTGTGCACCCGCATCATCGGCTTGCCGGCCGCCCCGAGCGCGTCGGCCAGGTACGCCTCCGGCATCATCACGCCCTCGAACAGGTCGGGCGCCTTGCCGACGACCACGGCGTCGATGTCCTTGAACGTGAGCCCCGCGTCCTCCAGCGCCCGCAGCGCCGCCTCGCGGACGAGCCCGGCGATCGACACGTCCCTGCGCTTGGTCGTGTAGTGCGTCTGCCCGACGCCGATGACCGCACACCGGTTGCCCATCTCAAGCCTCCAGGACCGTGACGAGGTTGTGCTGCAGGCAGGGGCCTCCGGCGGCGTGCGCGACGGTCCGGACCGCGGTGCCGTCGTGGATGCGCCGCGCCGCCTCGCCGATGCGGATGAGGCCGGTGGCCATGACGGGGTTGGCGGCCAGCGGCCCGCCCGAGGGGTTGATCACCGTGTCGCCGCGCAGCTCCAGCGCCTCCCGCAGGATGAGCTCCTCGTGCGGGAACTGGGCGTGCAGCTCGGCCACCTCGACCGGCCCCTTGCCGATGCCCGCGGCACGCGCGGCGTCGGCCGCGGAGACCGACCTGGCCAGATCACGCATGCCCAGGTAGTGGGGCTCGATGCGGTGGGCGATCCCCCTGATGTAGGCGGGATGCGGGCACAGCCGCGCAGCCAGGTCGCCGGTCGCCAGCACGATCGCGGCCGCGCCGTCCGTGATGGGCGGCACGTCCGTCTTCAGCAGCGGTTGTACGGCGAACTCCGCGCCGTCCGGGTCGGGCAGATCGAGCGCGTACGGGTTGCTTCGCCCGTCGGTACGGCTGCGCCGGACGATCTCGTCGAGCTCCTTCCGGTCCGCGCCGACCGCGTTGGCCTGGAGCGCGGCGTAGGAGAGCTGGTCGAGGCCGAGCGGCGCCAGATAGTACGGATCGAGCTGGAACGTCATGATCTTGTTCAGGTCCCCGAGTGACGACTTGCCGAAGCCGTAGACCAGGGCCGAGTCGATGTCGCCGTGCTGGAGGCGTACCCAGGCCTCGTAGAGCGCCCAGGCGCCGTCCATCTCCACGTGGCTCTCCGAGATGGGCGGCCAGGCGCCCAGCGCGTCCAGGGCGGAGACGAACGAGAAGGGCGCGCCGGCCAGGTAGTCGCAGCTCCCCGAGCAGGTGAAGCCGAAGCGCTTGAGCCCCGTGCGCTCCTTGACCTCGTTGATCACCGGCAGGATCAGCTCGGGCTCGGTCAGCCCGGTGTCGTGATCGGTGTGCCGCGTCTGGGCGAACGCGACGATCGCCACGTCTCTCATGTCAGCTCCACGTCTGGCTCGCCGGTGGGGGCGAACCAGCGGATGTTCGCCATGGACGCCGTGCGCTCGCTCTCGGGCACCCAGACCGCCTTGACCCGCATGCCCTGGCGCACCTCGTGCGCCGGCACGCCGCCGATCAGCGCGATGAAGGGGATGTCCGCCTGGTCCAGCAGGATGTACGCCGACACGAACGGCACCTCGGGCGCGCGCGGGTCGGGCAGGTTGTTGATGGCGAACGTGGTGATCGTCCCGGTGTCGGGGATCTCCAGGGTCTCCGCGATGCCGCTCCCGCATTCCGGGCACGAGCGGCGATAGGGCACGTACACCTTGTCGCAGGTCGCGCATCGGCCGCCGAGCAGGACGCCGCGCGCGACGCCTTCGAGGAACACGCGCAGCGCGCCGCCCGCCTGGAGGCGGTATTCGGCGCGCACGCTGGACACGATCTTCGTGACTTCGGGGGCGAAGTAGGAGATGTCGGTGATGTTGCCGGTGGGCCGGTCGCGCCAGACCGGCCAGACGCGCAGCCCCGCCTGCAGCAGCTTCGGGTTGTCGGCGTCGACGGCGTGGACGAGGGCGGTGTCCGCGCCGTCCAGCTTGATCGTGGCCCAGGCGAAGGGGCGGTCGAGAGGGTGGCCGTCGATCGGCTCCTGGACGTACGCCCACGTCACGACCGTGCCGGCCGGGCCGACCTCGACGTACTCGCCGGTCACCGGCTCCCCGGTCGCGGGGTCGTACTCCAGGGGCGGCACGAGCACCCGGCCTTCGGCGGTCCGCACCCCGACGATGCGACGGCCGCGTAACTCGCTCAGGAAGCGGCCGATCACCGGGCCCGTGGTGCGCGTGTAGCCGCCGGGGAACTCCAGGACGTGCTGAGCTACCAGCGGGTCAGATGGCACGGTCGTGTCCCTCCCAGTACGGGTCGCGGAGCTTGCGCTTGAGCAGCTTGCCGTTCGGCTCGCGGGGCATCTCGGCGATGAAGTCGACCGTCTTGGGCCACTTCATCCTGGCCAGGCGGCCCTCCAGCGACGCGAGCAGCTCGGCGACGAGCTCGGGGCCGGGCCGCACGCCCTCGGCGGGCTCGACGACGGCCTTGATCTGCTCGCCCCACTCCTCGTCCGGGATGCCGAACACGGCCACGTCCGCCACCTTCGGGTGGACCATGAGCTCGTTCTCGATCTCGGCGGGGTAGATGTTCGCTCCTCCGGAGATGATCATGTCGGCCTTGCGGTCGCAGAGGTAGAGGAAGCCGTCCTCGTCCAGGTATCCGATGTCTCCTACGGTGAAGTAGTCCTTGAGCCGGTTCGCGGCGGTCTTGGCGGGGTCGCCCTTGTACTCGAACGGGACGCCCATCATCTTCATGTAGATCGTGCCCGGCGTGCCGGTCGCTACGGCCTCGCCCTGGTCGTCCGCGATGAGCAGCTCGCTGATCGGCCAGGCGGAGCCGACCGTGCCCGGGTGGGACTTCCAGCCCTCGGGCGTGGCCAGGGTGCCGCCGCCCTCGGTGGCCGCGTAGTACTCGTACACGCAGTCGCCCCACCACTCGAACATGGCCCACTTCACCGGGACCGGGCAGGGGGCGGCGGCGTGGATCATCCACGTGAGCGAGGACAGGTCGTACCGTTCGCGGGTCTTCTCCGGCAGCGAGAGCAGGCGCTTGAAGTGCGTCGGGACCATGTGGGAGCTCGTGACGCGGTGACGCTCGCAGAGGCGCAGCATCTCCTCGGCGTCCCATCTGTCCATGTAGATGAGCGTGTGGCCCATGTGCAGGGCCGTGCCGCCGAACTGGGTCACCGCCGTGTGGTAGCTCGGGGAGGTGACCAGGTGGGCGTTGGGGCGGCCGGGCGTGATGCCGAACAGGCCGAGCAGGAAGGTCATCAGCTCGGCGGCGTCGTCCGGGTCCAGGCCGTTCAGCCGGCGTCTGACGCCTTTGGGCTTGCCCGTCGTGCCGGAGGTGTAGTGCATGGTGGCGCCGGCGGTGCGGTCGGCGGGCGCGGTGTCGGGCTGCCCGTCGGTCAGGTCGGCGACCGGGCGGAACCCCGCGCCCTCGTCGCCGGCCTCGCCCAGCAGGAAGCGGCGGTCCGGCTCGATGGCCTCCGCGCCGATGGCGCCGTCCTTGAGGTGGCGGGGGTGAACGAAGAACGCCTTGGCCTCGCTGTCGGAGACGATGTAGGCGATCTCGTGCCCGGTGAGGTGCCAGTTGACCGGGGTGTAGTACCAGCCGGCCTGCAGCGCGGCCAGGTAGAGCACCAGGCCGTCGGCGCCGTTCGGGGCCAGGCCGCAGATGCCGTCACCCGGCTTCAGGCCCAGCTCGCGCAGTCCGTGTACGAGGCGGTTCGAGCGGGCCAGCAGGTCACCTGCGCGGTGCTGCGTGCCGTCGGGGTCCACGACCGCGATCCACTCGGGATCCGCCTGCGCGAGCCGCCAGAAACCGAGCGTCCCCATCTGCTCCTCCTGTTCATGGCCTCACTCCGTTCGGCGGGCTCGGTCGCCCTACGCCGCCGTCTTCCCCCGCTCTGGTCGCTGCGCTCCCGACGCTCCTCCAGACGACGGCACTCCCTCGCAAAACCTCAGACCTCGCTCCGCGAAACGGCGCTGTCGCCTCACGCCGCTGCCCAGACGACGGCACTCCCTCGCACGGCGGTTCGGGTGAAGCAAAATTGGAACCTGTTCTTGTTTGATGCTGGGAGCGTATCCTGGGGCCGAAGTTCGTAGCAAGCGCTTGATTAACCGACTTCGGAGGCATACGTGGAGCTCCTGCCGATCAGCACGCCGCACTGCCGGATCGAACGCGACGGCCACGTGCTGACCGTCACGATGAACCGGCCCGAGGCCCGCAACGCGCTGTCCTCGGACATGCTGATCGGCCTGGCCTCGGCATGGGCGTACGCGTCCGCCGAGCCCGGGATCCGGGTCGCGATCCTGACCGGCGCGGAGGGCACGTTCTGCTCCGGCGCGGACCTCAAGGCCATGGGCCAGCCGTCGGCGGACCCGGACGTCCAGGCCAGAGCCGCCCAGATCCCCAACTTCCACTGGAAGGGCCTGCTGCGGGAGGACCTGCCGACCAAGCCGATCATCTGCGCGGTCGAGGGCTACGCGGTGGCCGGCGGCACCGAGCTGCTGGTCGGCACCGACCTCCGGGTGGTGGCGGAGTCGGCCACGCTGGGCCTGTTCGAGGCCAAGCGCGCGCTGTTCCCCATGGGCGGCAGCGCCGTCCGGCTGCCCCGGCAGATCCCGTACTGCCATGCCATGGACCTGCTGCTCACCGGCCGCCCGGTCACGGCGGCGGAGGCACTGTCGATGGGGCTGGTCAACCGGGTGGTCCCGGACGGCCAGGCGCTGGCGGTGGCGCGCGAGCTGGCGGCGGACGTCGCCGCGTCGGGACCGCTGGCGGTGCAGGCGATCCTGCGCACCTATCGCGACACGCTCGGCCTGCCGGAGCCCGAGGCGCTGAAGGTCTCGGACGACCTCGGGTGGCCGGTGATCGGCTCGGAGGACGCCAAGGAGGGCACCAGGGCCTTCCGCGAGAAGCGCCCTCCGACCTATCAGGCCCACTGAGACCGGGAGACCTCGGCGAGCACACGCCCGCCGAGGTCGCCGGATCAGTCGCCGGTGATGCGGTCCAGCCGTTCGAGGGCTTCCGCGTACTCTTCCACGAGCCCGAAGACCACGTCCTTGGTCGAGCGGACCTGGTTCATGATGCCGATGATCTGCCCGGCGGGGAACGTGGCCAGCTCCGAGACGTCCGAGCGCCCGATCCGCCGCAGCGCGTCCGACACCAGCATGAACTGCATCGGCATCGGCAGCGTCCCCGGCGACTCCTCGGACTCCCACGCCTCCGTCCACTCGTTCTTGAGCAGCCGGGCGGGCTTGCCCGTCCAGCTCCGCGAGCGCACGGTGTCCCTGGAGGTGGCCTCCAGGATGCGCTGCCTGGCCATCTCCGGGGTGTCGGCCTCCTCGACCGTGAGCCAGATGGAGCCCGTCCAGACGCCTTCCGCGCCGAGCGCCATCCCCGCGGCCATCTGACGGCCGTTGCCGATGCCGCCCGCGGCCAGCACGGGCACGTCCACCGCGTCCACCACCTGAGGGATCAGCACCATGGTGGAGATCTCGCCGGTGTGGCCGCCGGCCTCCGTGCCCTGGGCCACGACCACGTCCACCCCGACCTCCACCTGCTTGAGCGCGTGGCGGGGGGTGGAGGCGAGCGCGGCCACCTTCACCCCGTGGGAGTGGGCGAGGTCCACGACGTCGGCGGGCGGCGGGCCGAGGGCGTTGGCGAGGAGCGCGATGGGATGGCGCAGGGCCACCTCCACCTGCGGCCTGGCCGTCGCGTCCGTCCAGCCGAGCAGCACGCGGCCGTGATCCGAGTCCGAGGACAGCGGCGGCACGCCGTGCTTGGCGAGCAGGTCCTCGACGAAGGCGCGGTGCCCGTCGGGGATCATCGACTGCAGGCGGCCGACGAGCTCCTCGGGCGCGAAGTCCGCGCCCTCGTAGGAGGCCGGCATGACGACGTCCACGCCGTACGGCTTGCCGTCCACGTGGTCGTCGATCCACTTGAGCTCCATCTCGAGCTCTTCAGGTGTGAAGTAGAGCGCCCCGAGGACCCCCATGCCGCCCGCGCGGCTGACGGCGGCGACCACATCCCGGCAGTGGCTGAAGGCGAAGATCGGGAGCTCGATTCCGAACATGTCCGTGACACGTGTCCGCATGGCCCCGACAATACGTCCGCAGAACGGCGAACTGCAACGCGTTCTAGACTAGAACCTTTCGTCGGTACCAGCGAGTAACCTACAGCGATAACGTGTTCTAGTTCGCCTCGCCGCCAGCGCGAAAAAGGGCCCGCATCGCGAAATGCGGGCCCCTGAAAGTGCGGCTGGTCACTCGGTGCGGCGGCTGCGGCCCAGGACGATGCCCGCGACGACGAGCACGACGCCCAGGACCAGCAGCACCAGCGGGATGATGTTGCGTACCAGGTTGATCTGGCTCTTGCCGTCCTGCGCGCTCTTGACCAGGTCGTTCACGGTCTGCTCGGTCATCTTCGCGGTGGCGATGAAGGCCGCGGTGCGCTCGACGCCGTCCTGCGTCTTCAGCACCTCGTGACGCTGCTGCTCCTGCCGGACCGGCGCGCCGGTGACCGGCTCGATCCAGAACGTCGTCTTGCCGTCGTACCAGCGGTCCACCTGCACGTCCCCGGTGGTGCCGGTGATGCCGAGCACGTTGGCCGGCGCGCTGCGGGTCTCGGTCTTGGTCGGCGGGATGGTCTGCTCGAAGACGTAGACCGGCAGGCCGTTGACGTTGTCCTCGCGGACGAACGTGGCGTCGAACGCCTTGGCCGCCGTGGAGTTGAACACCTTGTACGTCTTCTTCTCCACGTCGAACGGGAACTTGTAGATCTGCCCCTCAAGCGTGACCGGCGCCTTCTCGATGCTGGTCCCGCAGCAGTTGACGCCCGTGCCGGTGTAGCGGTTGAAGGCGCTGCGCCGCTCCGAGATGTCGATCTGCGGGCGGGCGTTCGTCACGTCGTTGACGACCGTGGCCTCGTCCCAGACCACCCGGTCGGAGTTGGCCTCCTTCACGTCCCCGCGCGTGGTGACGATGATGTCCAGGTCACCGGTGAGAACCTTCAGGTCCTGCAGGGAGAAGTACTGGGCGCCCTTGGCCTCCAGCCGCGAGATGCCGAACTGGTCGGCCGGGGCGGAGATGATCTGCTCGGCGGCCCAGAATTTCACCAGTGGCGCCAACGCGATGAAGAAAGCGCCGAACCCGATGAGGACGAGCGTGGAGATACGGCCCATCGAATCCTCCGCATTTGTAGAACGTGTTTCCGTCTGGTGTGAGCGTCGAGCAACAAAGTATGACAGGGGGTGATGCGCGTCACTGGCGGCCATACCACCGCAACCAAATCGATAGAAACAAGTTCTATCGTGGTTTGGCCGAGGGGCATAGCCCAGTGGACAGCCGGGGGGACAGCAGCGTGGAGGCAGGGATGAGAAGCAGGGACGCCGCCCTCGACGGCATCCGCGCGGTCGCCGCTCTCGGCGTCTGGCTGCTGCACGTCGGCAGCAACACCGGCGTCATGTACCGCGAGGGCATGTACGCCTGGATGATGAGCCGGCTCGGCATCGCCGTCCCCATCTTCTTCCTCCTGTCGGGCCTGCTGTTGTACCGCCCGTGGGCGCGCGCGGTGATCGAGGATACGCCACGTCCGCGTCCGCTGCGTTACCTGTGGCGCCGGGTGCTGCGCGTCATGCCCGTCTACTGGCTCGTGACCGGGCTGGCGCTGTGGGCGTGGAGCTCGTTCGACTGGACCGGCTGGGCGAAATGGATGCTGCTGCTGCAGAACTACTTCCCCGGCGATCCCACGCCCGACGGCCTCTACCAGATGTGGACGCTGCCCATCGAGATGTCGTTCTACGTGCTGCTGCCGGTGCTGGCCTGGGCGCTGCACAAGTGGGCGCGGGCGGGCGCGAACAGGGCGGTCAGGCTGCTGGCGGGGATCGCGGTGCTGCCGGTCGTCTCGGTGGCCACGGTGGTCGTCGCGCGGACGTTCGAGCAGCCGCAGCTGGCGCTCTGGCTGCCGTACCACCTGGTGTTCTTCGCCTGTGGCATGGCGATGGCGGTGCTGTCGGTCTGGATCGGGCACAGCAGGGTGATCGACTCGCTGGCGCCGCAGCTCCTGGTGCTGGCCCTGCTGCTGTACGCGGTGCTGAGCACGGAGCTGGGCGGGCCGCGTTCGCTGACGCTGCCGACCCTGTCGCAGTCGCTGTGGCGGGTGAGCCTGGAGGCCGCGGTGGCGGTGCTGCTGGTGGCGCCGTTCGCGCTGGCGTCCAGGCCCGGCTCGCTCAGGAACCGGGTGATCGGCAACCCCGTGGCTGCCTACCTGGGTCGCGTCTCCTACAGCTTCTTCCTCTGGCACGCGCCGGTGATCACGTTGCAGCTCAAGCTCACCGGGGCGCAGCCGTTCTCCGCCGACTTCACCAGCGTGGCGGTGGTGTCGTTCGTGGTGACGACGCTGCTCAGCGTGGGCAGCTACCACCTGGTGGAGTCGCCCGTGCTCAGGCTCAGCGGACGCCGGTCAGCAGCTGCTCGGCCGCCGGGCTCTCCTGCTCCTGTGCCGGTCGCGCCGGCTCCGTGACGAGCTGCCCGAACAGCACGCCCACCGCCGCGCAGGCGGCCAGCTGCGGCACCGGATCCAGGAACAGCGCCACGTCCACCCCCTGGTTCCTGAGCACCATGGCCGCCGCCAGGGACAGCGTGGCCCCGCCGAACGCGACGGCCGCCGCCCAGTGCGCGGGCAGCCGCCTGGCGCGTAGCAGGAGGGTCACCAGGACGGCCCCCAGCACCGCGAGCATGCCCGGCCAGTTCGCCACCCAGCCGCCGAACGCCAGGCCCAGCGCGACCGCGTAGGGCGCGCGCCAGCGCCCCGGGCGGGCGGCCCAGGCGGGGGCGGTCGAGCGCACGTGCTCGGGCCGCGGGCCGCGCAGCACGAGAGCGATCAGGGCGAGCAGGGCGATCCCGGCCAGCCCGCCGACGAGCGCGAACCAGTAGGCGCGGTCCGGCACGTACTCCAGCCGCGCGGTCCCGGTGGTGCCCGCCGGCAGCTCCCAGCCCTGCTTCCAGCCATCGATCCGTACGGGCTTGAGCGTCTTCCCGCCGATCTGCGCCCGCCAGCCGGCGTTGTAGTTCTCGTTGACGACGAGGAAGGAGTCCTTGGGCGCGCTCACCTTGAGCTCGCGCTCCGCCGGCGTCCAGACGCTCTGCACCACGCCGCCCTCCACGCCGCGCGGCTTGCCGGGGAGCGTGCCGATCACCAGGTTCTCGACCGTGAACGGCTCCCAGCCCGCCACCCGCACCCGGTTGTCGCCCTCCGCGACCTCCGCCCTCGAGCAGCCGAGTATCTGCACGGGCCGCTGTTCGAGCAGGTCGGCGTGGGTGCCGGCGACCTTGGTGCGGATCGTCTTGCCGTTCACCTGGATGGCGGGCCCGAGCCCGCACCCGAGCCTGAGCGGAATGTCGGCGGGCCTGCCCACCGGGTCGACGCCGGGGACCACCAGCTCGGTCACCTGCAGCCGCTTGGAGAACGGCGCGAAGCGGAGCTTGAGCCGGGTGGTGGACATGGCCTTGAACGTGAGCACGCCCCGCTCGTCGGCCCGGCCGGCGCGGACGGCGCCGCGGTCCCCCGTCACGATCACGTCGAGCGGCTGCTTGTCGCCGCCGGGGCGGCCGATCTGCAGCTTGGAGATCGTCCGCCTGCCCTTCCAGGCGAGCGTGAGCGTGGGCTCGGCGTCCTCGGACTTGGGGATCCAGGTGGTGCTCGCGTCCCCGTCGAACGCCGACCTGGGCGACACGACCGCGTCGTCGCTGAGCTGGGACGAGCCGGTCACGGTGGTCAGGTCCGCACGGACCCGGGTGAAGCGGTCGGCCAGCTCGGGATCCCTCAGCACGGCCGATCCCCGCACGTTCGCGCTCATGCCGGATCCGGCGGCGAACGTCCGGTCGAACCCGGTCTCCTCGCCCTGCTTGGCCAGCGCCAGCTCGTTGCAGATCCACCGGGTCTGGTTGCGCATGCACGCGGGCCGCTCGTCGAGCCCGCGGTCCATGACGAACACGTCGCCGCCCTTGCCGGGCAGCCGCACCGTGCGGGCCGCCACGATTCCGGGGATGGACAGCTCGACGATGCCGACGCGCTGTCCGTAGCTCCACTCGGCGGACGCGGTCGCGACGACCTTGATCCGTACCCAGCTCGTGGGCCCCGCGGGGACGCGCAGCCGCTGCGGGTCCGTGGTCCGCTGGACGTCCTGCTCCAGGCTGCCCGACTCGGTCTCCACGGCCACCCGCTTGACCGCCTGGCCGAGCAGCAGGTCGGGGGCGAACATGACCTGCAGATCCGGGATCCGCATCTGTCCCGGCAGGTCCACGCGCAGCCACTCGCCCTGCGGGGCCTTCGTGCCGTCGCTCTCCCAGCCGGTGCCCACATTGCCGTCCATGGCCGCCCACGGGCTGCGGCCCGTGGTGCTGATCCCGGCGATCGCGTACGGATCCGCGACCGAGGAGGAGGCGCTGATGCCGGAGATGCCGCGGTACTCGGCGGTGGCGGTGTCCTCCAGCCAGCCGTCCTCCAGCAGGTCCAGCTCCCTGACCCCGGCGAAATCCGCCTTCTTGTCCGCCGTGAGGGTGGGCGACCAGTTCGACCTGATCTCGCCGAACGAACGCTCGCGCAGCCGCAGCGCGTCGCTGACCACGGTCGGCGTCTCGCGCTTGCCCGCGTCGCCGTTGACCAGGACCGGGCCGTCGCCGAGCAGGCCGAGGTCGCCCATGGTGAGCAGGGAGTCGGGGCCGCCGCGCACGGCCAGCGCGTCGGCCACCGGCTGCACGGAGACGAGGTCCGAGCCGCCGGTCACCTCGTACAGGTCGAGCGCGGGGAACGGCGCGTCCAGCGAGTTGACGGCGTCGTCGGTCTCCTTGTCGCCGACGGGCTCGCCGAACGAGCGGGTCCGCTTGATGCCGGGCGACTCGCGCAGTGCCTCGAAGATCCGGGCGGGCCAGGCCCCCTGGAGGTTCTGCCTGATCAGGTCGTTCCTGACGAGCAGGTAGCGCACGCCCATGCGGCGCAGCACGGCGGTCAGCCCCGGCGAGCCCTGGCCGGCGGTGAGCCGCTGGTCGATGGCGTCCAGGAGCCTGGTCAGGCCCACGGAGCCCGGTGGCGTGATCTGCCTCGTGGTCCAGCGGGCGGTGGACAGGGCCTGCATGGGCTCGTCCAGGGGGCGGCCCCAGACGTACTCGCCGAACTTGGCGCCGGGGACGATCAGCACGCCGTCGTCGCCGGCGTTCTGGTCGAGCCAGGCCGCCGCCTCCCGCCAGTGCGCGGGCACCTCCTTGAAGTCGCCGGGCGCGGCCAGCCCCTGGTTGAAGACCGGCAGCACGAGCGCGGCGAAGGCCACGACCGAGACCGTACGCAGCGGCAGCCGGGCCCTGACGAGCAGGTGGGCCAGCCCGAAGGCGAGCGCGAGGCGTACCAGGGGGTCGAACTTGCGCAGGTTGCGGAGCGGCGCGAGCGGGCCGTCGAGCAGCCAGCGCACCGGCTCGGCCACGATCGGCTCCAGCGCGCTGATGTGCCCCGCCACCAGCGCGGTCACGCCCACCAGGAACAGCAGCACCACGAAACCCTTGGCGGGCAGGTCGCGGCGGGCCAGCCCGGCCAGGCCGAGCGCGGCCAGGAGGCCGGTGACCACGATCATGACCGCGGAGGTGGCGATCGCGTAGCTGGCCGGCTGCTCGAAGACGCCGCTGAGCGGCAGGTAGCGCACCCAGTCGGAGGCGCCGCGCAGGACGTTCGTGAGCGAGGTGACCTGCGTGGTGGTCTCGGCGGTCTCGGTGTACGGCAGGAACGAGAACGCGTAGCGGCCGACCAGCAGCAGCGGCAGCCACCAGAACAGGGTGGCGACCGAGACCGCGGCCGTCCACCAGCCGAACATGCGCCAGCGTGGCACCGGGCGCGGCCTGGTGAGGATGTAGAGGACGGGCGCGACGAGCACGGCCAGCACGGCTACCGCGTTCACGCCGCCGCACAGCGCCACGGCCAGCGCCGACCTGACGGCCGCGCGCGCCCGCTGGCCCGTCTCCGAGGCCGTGAGCAGCGGGATGAGGATCCACGGCAGCATCGCGGCGGGCAGCCACTCGATCGAGATCTCGCCGAGGATGGACAACGTCCTGGGAGCCAGCGCGTACGCGAGCGCGCCGACGATCCTGGTGCCCGGCGTGCCGATGCCGAGCTGCCTGCCCAGCCGCTCGACGCCGAGGAAGGCCACGCACATGAGCAGCGTCAGCCAGAGGCGCTGCGTCACCCAGGGCGCGACGCCCGCCAGGTCGCCCAGCGTGAAGAACGGGCCCATCGGGAAGATGTAGCCGGCGACCTGGTTCTGCAGCTGGCCGAAGTGCTGGAGGTCCCACAGGTGAGCGGCACGTTCCAGCCAGCCGACCGGGTTGAGCGCGAGGTCCATCTTGGTGTCGGAGATCAGGTGGCCGGGCTTGGTGGTGAACGCCAGCACGCCGAAGCCGAGGCAGCAGATCAGCAGCCAGAACCGCTGCCTGGCCCGCTCCCCCATCGCCCGCCCGGTCATCCGCCCCGCCGCCTGCCCGGCACCTCCGGGCAACCGCGCCGCCGGCGTCTGATCCGCGTCAACCGGCTGCGCGCCATCCCCGCGTCCTGCGGGCACGCGCTCCGCCGGACCGGCGGCGGCCGCGCCGTCCGGCCGCCCGAAGGCAGGCGCGCCGGAGACGGGCCGGCCGGAGACGGGCTGGCCGGAGACGGGCTGGCCGGAGACAGGCTGGCCGGAGACAGGCTGGCCGGCGGCGGGTTGGCCGGCGGCGGGGCGACCTTGGCGGCCGGTGCCGGGGCGGCCCGCGACCAGGCGGTCTGTCGCCGGTTGGGTCGCCGCCCGACCGGCGACCAGCCGGTCGATCGGTGGCCGCCGGGTCACCGCGCCCCCCAGCCCGGCTCGACGTCATGGCCGAGCAGCAGCGCGGTGAAGCGTTCCGCGCTGCGATCCCAGGAGAAACGGTCCGCCCAATCCCGACATTTCACGGTATAAGTGTGGTCCAGCTCGTCGAGTGCGGCGGCAATGCCCTTGGCCAGGTCCGTCCCCTCGGACAGCAGCCAGCCCGTCTCGCCAGGCCGTACCGCGTCCCGCAGCCCGTCCACGTCGTACGCCACGGTAGGGACGCCGAGCGCGGCCGACTCCAGCACGCTCAGCCCCCAGCCCTCCCCCTGCGAGGCGCTCACGTGCAACCAGGCCTGAGCGACCAGCCGGGCCTTGTCCTCCTCGGACAGATAGCCGTGCAACGTGACGCCCTCGGGCAGCCGGGCCCGCAGCCGCGCCTCCTCAGGCCCTCTGCCGACGATGTCCACGGTCAGCCCCGGCCAGCGCTCCCTGAGCGAGTCCACGGCGTCGAGCAGCAGGTGGACCCGCTTGTGCGCGACGAGCCTGCCCAGGCACACGAGCCGTGGCGCCGGACTTCGCACGACCTCTCCGGGCTGAGCGACGCTCACCCCGTTCGGCACGATGTGCACCGTTCCGTGCCACCCAAGCCGCTCCCGCATGGCCTGCACGGTGGACGGCGAGACGGCCACGCTCTCGTGCCGCCGGTAGCTCCACCGGGACACCGGCCCTTCGAGGAAGCGCCCGAACGCCGCCAGCCACCCCGGCATGTGCACCCCGAACTGCCGGTCGTGCACGTGATGCATGACGCAGAACACCTTGGTGCCCCGCCGCACCACCCACGGGGTGAAGAACGGGATCCCGTTCTGGCAGTCGAGCACCGCGTCGAACCGGCCGCGCCGGGCCAGCAGCCAGCCCAGGACCAGCGGATAGACGGTGAAAACACCGCCCATCCGCTCGATCCGCACCCCCTGGACGCGCTCTCTCCTGCTCTGCCCCGGCGCCCGGGCGGTGACGAAGCACACCTCGTGGCCGGAGCGCGCGAAGCGGCGCGCCAGCTCCCAGGCGTACGTCTCGGCGCCACCTGCCTGGGGATGCCAGGGGTCACGCCAGTTGACGACGGCGATCTTCACGGATATCCGACGGGGTCGAGCGGCGGCTCCCAGGCCGGGCGCTCGACGACGCGCGGCTGGGCCCGCAGCCGGAGCCAGATCCTGCCCAGCTCCAGCACGATGCCGAAGGTGTGCCTGGCCGGCGAGAAGCGCGAGCCCGGCACGTCGTGCCAGCGCACGGGGATCTCCTGGACCGCCGAGCCGTGCTCGACGCAGCGCGCGAGCAGCTCGACGTCGAAGGCGAAGCCGGGCGTGCGCAGCACGGCGGCGGCCTCGCGGGCCAGGACGCCGTCGAAGAACTTGAAGCCGCACTGGGTGTCGCTCACTCCCGGCACGAGCACGCCGGCGAGCGCGCGGAACCCGAAGGCGCCCAGCTCGCGGACCTTGCTGTGCCGGTTCTCCACCAGGGACCCCTGATGCCCCCTGGAGCCGATCACCACCCGCTCGCCGGACAGCAGCAGCCCGAAGGCCGCGTCGATGGCGTCGAGGTCGGTGGCCATGTCGGCATCACAGAAGCCGACGAACGGCGCGCTCGTACCGAGCAGGCCGGCGCGGACGGCGGCTCCCTTCCCTGGAGTCGCGCAGTGGATGAGCCGGACAGGCACGGAGCCGCGCGGCCAGGTCTCGACGATCTCGGCCGTGCGGTCGGTGCTGTTGTTGTCTACGACGATGACGGCAGTCGGGAACGGCATGCGGGCAAGCTTCGCGCACAGCTGCAGGAGCCCCCCTGGCAGTCGTCGTTCCTCGTTGTACGCGGGAATGACGATCTCAAGCAGTGGTGGTCGGCTGGTCCCCTCGTCCCCTCGCGGAGAGGGAGGCATGGCGGCTCTGGTTACCGGTCGCCGTAGTTGTAGAGCGGCTGATTGACCGGCGTCGCAGTGGCACCGGTGAGGGAGACCGTGGTGACCGTGGCCACGAGAGCCGCTACAGCGACGCCGATGATCGCTGCTAAGAGGATCTTGATCACGGGGGTTCCTCCTCAAGCGGGCAATGGTGCGGGCGTCCCCAAACTTAGAACCAATTCTTGCTACTCGGAAGTAGCTCTACGAAATCTTAATAAATCCGCTGATCAGGATGCCTATCCTGACGAGACCTCCGCGACAGGCCCTTCAAATCTGTACAGTCGCAGGTCACCGGTGTCGACCAGGACCCTCGCACTCCGTAGCCAGATGCCGAACCGGTCCCGTTCTTCACCAGTCCCCGCATCGACTATCACGTAGCGAAACCCCGCCCGCGGCAGGTCCGGTGAGGGTCCTTCTAGTACGCGTTCTACCTCCTGGGCCCGCGGATCCTCGCTCTCCACGACCAGTCCCCCGACCCGTACGGCGTCGTTGGCGACCACCCGCCGCCCCGGGACGGCGAAGTAGCGCTGCGCCGGATCGAGCACCGCCCGCCCCCCGTTCCACGGGAACCGCCGGTACGACTCGTACGGCAGCACCAGCACGTCCCCGGCCGCCTGGTCGCCTCTGATGGCCGCGCGGGCGGCCGCCCAGCTCTCGGGGTAGGGCACCGCGCCGAGCGCCCCCAGGGAGCCCCAGGCCATCGTCGGCAGCACCGCCACCGGCACCAGGGCCATCGCCCCCGCCCACGCCCGGTTGCGGCCGACGGCTGCGGTCAGCAGCCCGAGCCCCAGGGCCGCCGCCAGCGCCAGCGGCGCGATGAACTGCTGGGCGTCCCTGAACACCGCGAACCCGCCCCACACCCCGATGACCCAGGTGAACGCCTGCCTGCCCGGCTCGCTCACCCCCACGCACGCCACGCCCAGCCCGACGGCCGCCGCCACGGCCAGCCCCCGCTTGTACGGCGCCTCGCCACGCAGGAAGAAGACCAGCCCGGCCAGGGTGAGCAGGAGCCTGGCCACCGCCCCCGCCCAGGTCTCGTAGCCGGGCGGCACCGCGTGCGCGTTCCAGATCCCGCCGAGCGACAGCAGGCTCCCCACCGCGCCGAACGGCGTGTCCGCGCGCGCCGCGAACGCCTCCACCCCCACCGGGTCCCCGTCGATCCCCTGCGGCCGCAGCGCGGTCGGCACCAGCCACGGCAGGCTGAACACCGCCAGCACCCCCGCCACCCGCGCGACCGCCTTCCAACGCGGGAGCGCGACGGGCAGCGCCGTGAGCGCGGTGACCGTCATCGCCGCGAACCCGCCGACCGCCGCGGGCAGCACCGCGAGCGCCACCCGCCGCCCCGGCCACACGGCCCGCACCACCCAGGGCAGGCCCGCGTACCCGAGCAGCAGCGCCCACTGCCCCATCAGCAGCCGCTCGGCCACGTACGGGTTCCACACGTAGAACGTCCCCGCCACCAGCCTGGGCCCCAGCGAGTCCGCGGGCAGCAGCAGCGCGGCCCCCGAGCAGCCCAGCACGAAGATCGCCAGCAGGATCAGCTTCTGCACCAGCTCGGCGGGCAGCACCATCGACAGCGCGGTCACGACGGCGTCGCTGGGCACCACCCGCGCGGCCCCGCCGGCCAGCCCGAACGTGAACCGCGAGAACTCCGGGTCCGGCACGAACACCATGTCCTGGAGCAGCGTGAACCCCCAGCCCAGCGCCGGGCCGAGGGCCAGGCAGCCGAGAGCGAGCCCGAGGAGGGCGGAGGCGAGCCCGGCTCGGGACGCGTGCGGCATCCCGCTATGACATCACAAGCCTGATACGACCATTCCCCGCCCGAGCTCCGCCTGGTTACTCTTCGGCGGGAGGCACGGGGTGATGACGAGCGTGATGACAGCGGGGGCACGTCAAGGGCGACTCGAACGGTTACGCGAGCGGCTGCGCAGTGGCGACGCCGTGCTCGCGATCGGGCTGGTGCTGGTCGCGGTGCAGCTCGTGTGGAAGTTCGACCTGGTCAGACGGACGTTCTTCCGTCAGGACGACTTCATGTTCATCGCCAGGGGGCTGGAGGGCCCGCTCTCCTGGGACTACCTGATGCGGATCGACTTCGGCCACCTGATGCCGGGGGCGTTCGGGATCCACTGGGCGATGGGCCGGCTCGGCGTCTACAACGACGTGCTCGCGCACGGGCTCGCGATCGGGCTGCAGGCGGCGGCCGGGCTGGCGCTGCTGCGGCTGCTGCGGCTGCTGTTCGGGACGCGGCCGGCGATCCTCGTGCCGCTCGGGTTCTACCTGCTGACGCCGATGACGGTGCCGGGGCTGTCGTGGTGGGCGGTGGTGGCGGAGACCCTGCCGTTCCAGATCGCGTTGCCGATGGCGCTCGGCTCGCACGTGCTCTACACCCGTACCGGGCTGTTCAGGCACGCGGTGGCGGCGGCGGGCTGGACGGTGCTCGGGATGGTCTTCTTCGTGAAGGCGCCGTTCATCCCGGTGCTGGCGTTCGTGCTCACGATCGGCTGGCTCGGCGGGGTGCGGCTGCGCCGGGTGTGGCTGCTCTACCTGGGCGTGCTCGTGCCGTACGCGGTGGTGTTCTTCCGTCAGCTCTTCTCCTCCGTGCAGCTCACGAACGCCGCGTTCGAGCCGTCGCTGCCGAGCGCCGAGGTCGCCGTGAAGGCGGCGTGGACGCTGCTGACCGGCTCTCTCGTGCCGACGTCGCTGGGCGGGCCGTGGCGGTGGCAGCCGATCGGCGAGGACTACGCGCTGGGCGCCACGCCGCCCGCGCTCATGTGGGCGAGCCTGGCCGTCGCGGTCGTCGCGGTGACCGTGTCCGTGCTCTGGCGGCGGCGCGCGTGGCTGGCCTGGCTCCTGCTGCTGGGCTACTTCCTGCTGGCGGACGTGGTGCCGATCATGCTCGGGCGGGTCGAGCTGCTCGGTCCCGATCTGAGCGGATTCGAGCTCCGGTACGTCTCCTCCACCGCCGTGGTCGTGGCCCTGGTCATCGGGCTGGCGTTCATCCCGCTCCAGGGCGAGGAGCGGCCCTGGCGCCGCCCCGCGATCCCGCTCAAATGGGTGTGGGCGCCGGTGGCGGTGGTGTTCGCGGCGGGCTCGGTGTGGTCGGTCGCCGCCTACGCCGACCGGCCGCTCGGCCGCAACGTCAAGAGCTACGTGGAGACCGGCGCGCAGGCGCTCGCGGCGGTGCCCGCGGGCACGGTGGTCCTGGACACGTTCGTGCCGGACAAGGTGGCCTTCCCGGTGTTCTTCTACGACTACGCCCGGCACTCCCGCGTGCTCGGCCCGACCGCGCCGCACGCGATCTCCTGGCTCAAGCAGCTCGCGGGCCCGGTGGCCGACCCGCTGATCTTCGACCGGCAAGGGCGGCTGCGCCCGCTGCGGATCGACGGCGTGACGATCCCCGCCCGCGCCGCCTGCGTGCCCGTCGGCCGGGACGAGGTACGTTTCCCGCTGCCCGCCCCGCTGCCGGACGCCGAGTACACCGTCCAGGTCTCCTACCTCAACGGCGCCGAGACCACCATGAACGTGCGGCTCGGGTTCGCGCAGGGCTCCGCGCCGGCCGGGCGGGACCTGGGCAGGACCTTCGTCCCGGTCAGGGGCGCCGGGAACGAGCTGGCCCTCCGGACGACCGGCGGCACGTCGTGCGTCGGGGAGATCAGGATCGGGGTCCCCGCCCCCGCGGAGAACGGCCCGGCCATCCCCCCACAGCCCGTGGGGGGATAGCGGGACGCGTCACTTGCCCGGCTCAGGGTCCCTGGGCAGGCCCAGCATGCGCTCGGCGATGATGTTGAGCTGCACCTCGGTGGTGCCGCCGTAGATGGTCATCGCCCTGGTGGCGAGCACCGCCCTGTTCCAGTAGCCCGCGTCGCCGAGCTTCATGTCGGCCGCCACCACGGCGGCGGCGCCGAGCAGGTCCACAGCCGACTCCGAGACGTGCTGGGCGTGCGAGGTGGACAGCAGCTTGCGTACGGAGGCGTCCGCGCCCGGCTCGGACCCGGCGAGCTGCTTGAGCGTGACCCGCAGCGACAGGGCGTTGATCGAGTGGCCCTCGCAGACGACCCCGGCGACCTCCTGCTCCTCGGCCGGCGTGAGCTCGCGGCCCAGCCTGCCGATCAGGCCCACCAGGTCGGGCACGGACGCGCCGGTGCCGCCCGAGCCGGACGACAGCGAGACGCGCTCGTTCGACAGCGTGTTGCGCGCGACCTTCCAGCCCTCGCCGACCTCGCCCACGACCAGGTCGTCGGGGACGAAGACGTCGTCCAGGAAGACCTCGTTGAACAGGTTCTCGCCGGTCATCTCGGTCAGCGGCCTGACCGTGACGCCCGGGGCCTTCATGTCCACGAGGAAGTAGGTGATGCCCTCGTGCTTGGAGCCCTCGCTGGAGTTGCGGGCGATGCAGATGCCCCACTCCGCCACGTGGGCGACCGAGGTCCAGATCTTCTGGCCGTTGAGCCGCCAGCCGCCCTCGACCTGCTCCGCCTTCATCTGCAGCGAGGCCAGGTCGGAGCCGGCGCCGGGCTCGGAGAAGAGCTGGCACCAGATCATCTCGCCGCTGAGCGTCTTCGGCAGGAACCGCTCCTGCTGCTCGGGCGTGCCGTAGGCGGCGATGGACGGCACCACCCAGGCGCCGATGATCATCGCGGGCAGCCTGACCTTGGCGGCCTTGAGCTCCTGCGCGATCAGCACCTGCTCCAGGGGCTTGGCGTCGCGGCCCCACGGCTTGGGCAGGTGGGACATGACGAACCCGCGGCTCGCCAGGGCCCGCTTCTGCTCCTTGCCTTCGAGCGTGGCGATCTCCGCGACCTCCGTACGGATCGACTCGCGCAGCTCCTCGGCGTCCTCGGGCAGGTCGATCTCCATCTCGCGGGAGACGCCCTGCAGGACCAGCGAGGTCACCGTGGCGGCCCACTCGCTCGACGAGCCGAGCAGGGCGCGCAGGGTGAGCGCGCGGCGGTAGTAGAGGTGGACGTCGTGCTCGAAGGTGTAGCCGATGCCGCCGAACGTCTGGATGGCGTCCTTGGCGCACTGGACCGCGGCGTCGGGGGCCATCACCCCGGCGACGGCGGCGGCGAACTCGAGCTCCTTGCCTTCGGCCCTGGTGGCGTCCCAGACGGTCGCGCGGGCCTGCTCAAGGGCGACGAGCATGCGTGAGAGCTTGTGCTTGATGCCCTGGAACTGGCCGATCGGGCGGCCGAACTGGACGCGTACCTTGGCGTAGTCGGAAGCGGCCGATACGCACCACGAGGCCAGGCCCGCCGCCTCGGCGCCGAGCAGGATGGCGGCCAGGTTGAGCACGTCGGGGCCCTCGACGCCGTCGAGGATCCGCTCCACGGGCACGGTCGCGTCCGACAGCTCCACCTTGGCCACCGGCCTGGTCAGGTCGAGCGACCTGATCGTGGTGACCGTGGCGGCGGAGGCGTCGATAGCGATCCACTCCTCGCCTTCCGAGGTGGTCACCGGCAGCACCAGCACGTCGGCCAGCGAACCGCCGAGCACGGGCTCCGCCGTACCGGAGACGACCAGCGAGCCGTCGTCGGCGCGGCGGCCGCTCAGCGCGCCTGTCAGGGCGACGGCGCCGGTGCGGCTCCCGTCGGCCAGCGACTCCAGCAGCTCGCGCCGCTTGGACGCGTGGATGACCGCGCTGGCCAGCACGGTCGGCACATAAGGCCCCGGCGCCAGCCGCTCGGCCAGCGCCTCGACGGCCACAGCCGTCTCCAGCAGCCCGTAGCCCGACCCACCGGACTCCTCGGGCAGGTGAAGGCCGAGCAGCCCCTGCTCGGCGAGGCCCGACCAGAACGCGGGGCGTTCGTCCGCCCCGGTGCGCGGCAAATCCGCGGGCACGTTGCGCTCCGCCCAGCCGCTCACCGAATCGCGGAGCGCCTCGTGCTCCTCGCTCAACCCGATCGCCATCTGCTCATCCTCCAGCCAGGTACGCGTCCATGCCAGAATCATATTCTAGAGCATGCTTCTGACCTAGACGGACGGCCGGGCTAGAGCGGTCGCACCTGCTTGATGAGCGTGTTCAGATCGGGCCAGCGGGTCTTGTTCGACTCGGGGATCGAGGCCATGAGCATGCCGGGCTTCGTCTTGCCCACTTCGACGACCGTCACCACGGCCTGGGCGACCTGCTGCTTGCCGCCGGAGGTGAAGGTGACCTTGAAGCCGAGCGTCCAGCCCTTGCCGAGCGGGTTCTTCTGGGAGCCGGTCCAGGCCAGCGTGGCGCCCTTGGGGTACTGGGTGCGCATCGCCCAGCGGGCCGCCTGGGTGGCGATCTCGCGGTAGTCGGCGTTCGTGGTGGGCTTCTTGGTCGGCGAATCGCCGGGGAACATGGCCGAGGCGACCACCGTGTGCGGGATGGCCACCTTGCCGATGCGCTGCGCGATCGAGAACGGCGGGAACGACTTGGCCTTCCACGGCGCAGCCAGCCGCGGGTAGGTGATTCCGACCGTCTTGTCGGTGATGAGCCCCGAGACCAGGGACGCCGTGCCCGACAGGGTCGGGAACTTCTTGCTCTCCGGCACCGGCGGGAGCACGATCGGGCTCTCGCTGACGGTCGGGCTGGGCGACGCCGACGCGGAGACGCTGGCGCTCGGGACCGGCGCGACGGGGGCGACCGTCTCCGACGACTGCTTGTTGGCGGGCACGTCGCCCGAGAACAGCACGAAGATCAGCGCTACGGCCACGACGGTGCCGAGGATGGCGCCGAGCAGGTAGATGGCCTTGATCGGGATGTCCCCGAGACGCCTGGCCGGGGGCTTGGGCGGGATCGGCAACGGGTGGTGCGGGGGCGGCTGGGTCCGCTGCTGCCCCCGGTTGCCCGAGACGGGGAAGTTCGCGGGCGGCCACACGGGCGGCTGCCGCGGCGGCTCCTGGTTGGGCGACTGGTTCTGCTGGCTCGGCGGCTGGCCCGGCGGCTGGTTCTGCGGCTGGCCCGGCGGCTGGTTCTGCGGCTGGCCCGGCGGCTGGTTCTGCGGCTGGTTCTGCGGCTGAGCGGGGGCCTGGCTGGGAGGCTGGTTCGACGGCTGGCCCGGTGCCTGGTTCGGGGGCTTTATCGGGCTGGACGGGCCCGGCGCGGGCGGCCGAGAGATCCTGATCGTCTCCTCGGCGGGAAGGACGATCTTGCGGAACGGGGTGGTGGGTGAGTCATATGAAGGTCTCTGGTCGCCGACGTCCGCCATGGCCTTGAGGTTACGTCACGACAGCGCAGGATAATTCCTCTATTCCCCCAGCAGAATCTAATTCTGTATGGTCTGCGGACATGAGGGGTTTCTATGAGATCGCGGCCGACGACCCTGAACGTCCTGCCCTGCTCGGTGACGAGGGCGCGACCTATGGCGAGTTGCTGACCCGGGTGAACCAGGCTTCCAACGGCCTGACCTCGCGCGGAACCGGACCGGGCGACTGCGTGGTCACCGTGCTGAAGAACGGGCTCGACGCCCTCACCATGATGCTGGCGACGTACCAGATCGGCGCATACCTCGTTCCGGTCAACTGGCACTTCACCGCCGAGGAGACCGACTACATCGTGGCCGACTGCGGGGCCAAGGTGGTGATCTCACCGGAGGCGCTCACGGTCGGCGAGCTGCTGACCGGGCAGCCGGGCACCGCGCCCGCGCAGCGGCGGGCCGGGTCGATGATGCTCTACACCTCCGGGACCACCGGACAGCCCAAGGGGGTCCGCCGGCGGCTGCTGGACCTGACGCCGGAGGAGCTGCACCCGATCCTGATGCGTAAGAGCTGGCGGCATTTCAGGCTCCCGCCCGGCGGCGTGCACCTGGTGTGCTCGCAGCTCTACCACTCGGCTCCGTACGGGCAGGCGATGATGGCGCTGCAGCTCGGGCACTCGATCGTGGCGCCCGAGCGGTTCGAGGCCGCCTCCGTGCTGGGGCTGATCGAGCGGTATCGGGTGACGAACGCGTTCATGGTGCCCACGATGTTCCACCGGCTGCTGGCGGTGCCCGACCGGGAGTCGTACGATCTGTCGTCCCTCACCCACCTGTACCACGGGGCCGCGCCATGTCCGCCGGCCACCAAACAGGCGATGATCGACTGGCTGGGGCCGGTGCTGTGGGAGTACTACGGCTCGACCGAGGCGGCCGTCGCGACCATGGTGTCGTCGCAGGAGTGGCTGGCCAGGCCGGGCACGGTCGGCAAGGCACTGGACGGGATGGCGTTCACGATCATCGGGGAGGACGGGCAGGAGGTGGCGGCCGGCCTGCCCGGGCTCGTGTACATCGGCGGGATCAACAGGTTCGAGTACCACCGCGATCCGGACAAGACGGCCGCGTCGATGCGTGGCCGGGCGTACACGCCCGGGGACATCGGCTATCTGGACGCGGACGGCTACCTGTTCCTGCTGGACCGGCGGACGGACCTGATCATCTCCGGCGGGGTCAACATCTATCCGGCGGAGATCGAGGCGGCGCTGCTCGAACATCCCTCGGTGGCGGACGTCGCGGTGATCGGCGTACCCGATCCCGAGTGGGGGCACAAGGTCGTGGCGCTCATCCAGCCGGAGGCGGGTGTGGCGGGCGGCGAAGAGCTGACCGCGGAGCTGCTGCGCCACTGCGCACCCCGGCTGGCCAGGCTGAAGCACCCCCGCCTGATCGAATATCGGGAGTCGCTGCCGCGCACGCCGACAGGCAAGCTGAGCAGGCGACATGTCCGTGAAACGTATCTTTCGGGCTGAGGTGGGCACAGATCTCCCATGAGGGAGATCGCCGCTGGACTGGCCGCCGCCGTACTGCTGCTCGCCGGCTGCGGCCCTCCACCGGCCGCCGGGCCGTCCGCCAGTCCGACCACCGTTTCACCCAGCCGGACCGCGACGTCCGCGAAACCGTCTCCGAGCTCGCCCGCCGCGGTGCAGCCGCTGGAGGCCGCGTACGAGAAGGTCATCACGGACGTCCTGCCGTCGATCGTGCAGATCACCACCAAGGTGGGGCTCGGGTCCGGCATCGTGTTCGACTCGGCCGGGCACATCGTCACGAACGCTCACGTGGTCGGCCAGGCCACCGAGATGGACGTCACGTTCGCCACCGGCGGCGCGCCGCGCAAGGCCAAGCTGGTCAAGTCGTTCAGCGCCGGGGACCTGGCGGTCATCAAGGTGACCAATCCGGACGGGCTGCGACCGGCCCGGTTCGGCGACTCGTCCAAGCTGCGGGTCGGGCAGATCGTGCTCGCCATGGGCAACCCGCTGGGCCTGTCGGGCAGCGTCACGAACGGCATCATCTCGGCGCTCGGCCGCACGGTCACGGAGCCGCAGAACCCGGGCTCGCCCGGTGCCACGATCGCGGGCGCGATCCAGACCTCGGCCGCCATCAACCCGGGGAACAGCGGTGGCGCGCTCGTGGACCTGTCCGGCCACGTGATCGGCATCCCGACGCTCGCGGCCACGGACCCCGACCTCGCCGGGGGCGCCGCGCCGGGCATCGGGTTCGCGATCCCGAGCAACACGGCCACCGACATCGCGGATCAGATCGTCAAGAACGGCAAGGTCACCAACAGCCACCGGGCCGCGCTGGGCGTCAGGGGCAGCACGATCATCGGCTCCGACGGCCAGCCCAGCGGCGTGGGGGTGGCCAGGGTGGAGCCGAACGGCGGCGCGGCGAAGGCCGGGATCAAGGCCGGTGACGTGATCGTCTCGATCAACGGCGAGCCGACCCCGACGATGGCCGACCTGTCGGAGACCATCACCACTCTCCAGCCCGGCCAGCGGGCCCGCGTGGGGCTGGTCCGCTCGAACGGAGCCAAGCAGACCATCGTCGTGACCATGGGCCAGCTCCAAGGCGAGTGACCCCGGCCCCGGCATCGGGCGGGCCGCTTGCGCCTACCTCAAGATTCGGGGTGGGGTCACTGCTTGGCGGTGAAGACGATCTCCACCCGGCGGTTCTTGGCCCGGTTCTTCGGCATGGGCTTCCCGTCCACCAGGTTCGGCAGCTTGGGGCGGCTCTCGCCGTACCCGCTCGCCTGGAGGGTGACGCCCGCGCCGGTCAGCAGCCCGCGCATGGCGGTCTGCACGGCCTGCGCCCGCCGCCGCGACAAGGCGACGTTGTACGCGTCGGCGCCCTGATCGTCGGTATGCCCCTCGATCTTGACCACCCCGCCGGCCCCCTCGGCGTTGACCTTCCCAGCCACCTGCTGAAGGCGCTGCCGGGCCTTGGCGGTCAGTTGCCACTTGTCCAGCGCGAACAGCACGTCGCTGGTCAGCGCCACCGTCACCTGGCGCCCCTGCTTGGTCTCGCTCTCGGTCCCGTCCAGCGACTCGACCTCGCCGATGATGTCCTCCACGGGCAGCACCAGGTCCTCGATGGCGCCGGTCGCGCCGGGCGGCGTGCTCGGCTGGGGCGTCGGCGACAGGACGAGCGTCAGGGCGAGGCTAAGAGATCGGAACATCGGTGAACACGCCGATCATCGGCATCTCGACGTTGATCTTCGTGACGTCCGCGGGAGGCGCGGCGAACACCGCGTACAGGGAGGACGCCTCGCCCGTCTCCAGGAACTGGCCCTGGGTGCCGGAGCACACGCACTCCGCGTCCTCGCCCGTGCCGTTGCGGGCCACGCGGTAACGCTTGGCGTTGACGGGGTCGATCAGGGACACGGCCGAGACCGTGTAGTCGAGCGAGCCGCCGCCCATGCCGTTGTGCAGGTTGACCTTGCCGTCGGTCGCGGTGATCGTCCAGTTGAGGCTGATGGTCCTGCCCTGGCGCTTGAGCGAGGTGATGTCCGCGCGGGCCTTGCCGTACATGTCGCCCGCGCCCACCTTGGCCTCGCGGGTGGCGATCGCCGCGGTCTCCTGCGCGGGCGCGCTCTGCTCGGGTGCGGCCGTGGCGGTCGCCGTCGCGGACGGCTCGGCCGCGACCGGCTGCGACTGCTTCTCCTCGCCGCCACCGCCCTGCTGACCAGGGAGCATGCCGCAACCTGCCAGCGCGACGGCCGCGGCTGCCAGCGCGATCGTCTTTCGCATGATGTGATCACCTTCGTCGTTCGGGATGTGGCTCTCACCGTAGGGAGGCGATGTTCAGGATCCGCATAGTCCGCTATATCCGCTGACCACGCCGCCTGCGGGCGTCCTGCGCGAGCCTTTCGGCCTCCGCCTTGCCGGGTTCGTCGCCGAGGCCGTCAAACTCTCCCATAGCACGCATAAGCGCATCAACTTCGCCGTCGAGATCCCCGAGGTCCGACGCGGCTCGGGCGAGCGACAGGAGGGCTTGGGCGGCGTTCCTGCGGTCGCCGTACGCGCTGAACGTCTCCAGCGCCGCCCGCGCCGCGTCCGCCGCCGCGCCCGCTGCCCCCTCCGCCCTGGCGATCTCGGCCAGGACGAGCTGAGCCGCCGCCTCCGGCAGCCGGTCGCCGAGGCGGCGGTTGATCCCCAGGCGCCGCTCCGCGCAGTCGCGGGCCTGCGGGCGCCGTCCGGCGGCGAGATGCAGCCTGGCCAGGTCCAGCAGGGCTTCCGACTCGCCGCGCGGATCGCCCAGCGCCTGGTAGGCGGCCAGGCTCTCGTCGAGCGAGCGCTCTTCGCCGCGCAACGCGCCCAGGGCACGCAGCGCGTCCGCCCGGCCGCGCCGGTCGCCCGCCTCCTCGAAGACACCGAGCGCCCGTACGAACGCCCGCTCCGCCTCCGCCCGCCTGGTCTGGACGAGGCCGAGCCGGAGGGTGAGCCTGGCCAGCTCCAGCCCGTGCACCAGCGGCTGGGCCGCCCGCAGCGCCGCGGCCGCCGCTTCCGTGCGGCCTTCTGCCAGGTGCAGATCGGCCAGGCCGCGGAGCAGCAGCGCCTCGCCGTGCCGGTGGCCCGCCGCCCTGGCCGCGTCCAGCCCGGTGGCCGTGGTCGTGTGCCAGTCGTCGTGGTACGCGCCCAGCTCGAACAGCGGCGTCAGGTAGAACGCCAGCCGCCACGCGGCCTCGTACAGGCCCGCGTGGTGGAAGTCGGCGACCGTCGCGACCAGGAACCGGCGCTCGGCGCTCAGCCACCGCGACTCCTGCCGCAACCACCCGGTCCTGAGCGAGGCACCGGCCTCCGGGGACGGCTCGGGCGGGAGCGAGGCTCCGCTCTGCCGGGACGGCTCGGGCGGGAGCGAGGCTCCGCTCTCCCGGGACGACTCGGGCGGGAGCGAGGCTCCGCTCTGCCGGGACGACTCGGGCGGGAGCGAGGCTCCGCTCTCCCGGGACGACTCGGGCGGGAGCGAGGCTCCGCTCTGCCGGGACGGCTCGGGCGGATGGACCTCCGTGCGGCCCGTGCCGGGCTCGGCGGGCAGGAGGGACGCCCTGGCCTGCCGGGTCCGCTCCAGGATCGCGCCCGCGCGCGCCGCCAGCACGGCACCGGCCCCGCCGTCCTCCTCGGCCAGCCGCTCGGCGGCGTAGAGCCTGGTCAGGTCGTGCCACCCGTACCGCTCCTGGCCTGCCTCGTCCAGCCCCCGCGACTGCAGCAGGCCGGCCTCCGCCAGCGGCTCCAGGTCGGCGTCGAGCACCCAGGGCGCGAAGTCGGGCGCCGACAGCGCGCCGAGCCCGCGCAGCAGCCGGCGTTCCCGGTCGGGCAGGCCGCGGTAGCCGAGCGCGAGGCTGCCGCGTACGGCCAGGTCGCCGGCGCTGAGCTCGTCCAGCCTGCGCCGTTCGTCCCCGAGCCGGCCTGCCAGGTGCGCGAGCGTCCAGCCGGGCTTCCTGGCCAGCCGGGATCCGGCGATGCGCAGCGCCAGCGGCAGGTGGCCGCAGAGCTGGACGATGCGGGCGGCCGCCTCGGGCTCCGCGCGTACCCGATCGTGCCCGGCCACCCCGCCGAGCATGGCCACGGCCTCGTCCGGGCCGAGCACCCCCAGCTCGTACGCCCGCGCCGCCTCCAGCCCGGCCATCGACGACCGGCTCGTCACCAGGGTGAGGCTGCCGGGCCCGGTCGGGAGCAGCGGACGCACCTGGGCCTCGTCGGCGGCGTCGTCCAGCACGACGAGCAGTCGCTTGCGGGCCGTCATGCTGCGGTACAGCCGTACACGCTCGTCCAGCCCGGGCGGCACCGCGCCGTCCGGGCAGCCCAGCGAACGCAGCAGGTCCTCCAGCACCGCCCCTGGGGGCCTGGCGCCGAGCGCGGCGTAGAGCCGTCCGTCGGGACGCCGGAGCCGGGCGGCGGCATGCACGGCCACCGCCGACTTGCCGCAACCGGGCGGACCATGCAGCACCACATGCACCGGCGCCCCTGCGTGCTCGCGCGCGTCCTCCGTGCCGCGCCGCTCCCCCGCTACGTGCCCGTCCCCTGGGGCGTGCCCGCTCCCCGCCACGTTCTCGCCGGCCGTCCGGGTGATCCAGTCGATCACGTCCTGCCGCCCGGCGAAGTCCGAAATATCCGGCGGAAGCTCGTCCACCGGCCCGCGACCGCCGGACACCTCCCGCTGGTACGCGCCCGCCGACGCCGGCTCGCGCATCGGCTCCCAGAGACCGGGCTCCCGCAGGCCTGGCTCATGCGGGCCGGGCTCATGCGGGCCGGCGAGGCCGTCCTGCGCGTCCGTCAGCACCCGCTGATGCGCCGCCACCAGCTCGGTCCCCGGCTCCAGGCCCAGCTCCTCGACCAGCGTCCGCCGCGCGTCCTGGTAGGCCCCGAGCGCCTCCGACCGGCGCCCCGCCTGGTGCAGGGCCTCGATGAGGCGGACCCAGGCCCGTTCCCGCAGCGGGTGCGCCCCGACCAGCGCCCGCAGCTCCCCGACCACCTCCGCGCCCCTCCCCAGCCGGAGATCCAGCTGGACGCGCTCCTCCACCGCGGTCAGGCGCAGCTCCTCCAGCGGCACCGCGTGCGCCCTGCGCAGCACCGACGACTCGACATCGGCCAGCGCCTGCCCCCGCCACAGCCCCAGCGCCGTCCGGTACGCGTCGGCCGCCTCCGCGACCCGCCCGGCCGCCCTGACCCGCCTGGCCTCGGCGACCAGGGCCTCGAACCGGTGGCAGTCGACGTCCTCGGGCTCGACGTCGATCAGATAGCCGCCCGGCACCGTACGGATGCCGTCCACGAGCTTGCGCAACGCGCTCACGTACACCCTGAGCACCGACTCCGCCGACGCCGGCGGCCGGTCGTCCCAGACCACGGACATCAGCCGCTCGACCGGCACCTGCACACGGGCCGACAGCAGCAGCGCGGCCAGCAGCGTGCGGTGCTTGGCCGGCCCCGGCGCCTGCCCGCCGTGCACACGCAGCGGCCCGAGCACGCCGAACCGCACGCTCACGCACCCCTCAGCAGCACGTTACGGCTCACTCGCCCACCGGTCTGAGCGCGAACGAGTCGAAGCGGACCCGCGCGGACGCACTCCCGCCGGCCGCCGCGTAGACGCCGGCCTCGCTCGGACCGTACGGGGAGTCGGCGTCGGACGCCTCGGCGACCAGGCGTTCGTTCAGCCACATGCGTAACGTCACCTTGCCCCCGCTCCGGCCGCACTCCGCCACGATGCGGTCGCTCTCGGCGCCCTGCGCCTTCGCCGGGCCGAACAGGGTCCGGCCCCGCGTGCCCGTGCGGCGCTTGACGATCGTGACGTAGCCCGCGTCGCTCATCCCGAACTCGTAGCGCTCTCCCGAACGCGCCGAGCCGTGGCACCACACACCGTACTCCCCGGTCCCGTCCTCAAGGGTGGCCTTCGCGCTGACGATCACGCCGCCCTCCGGCTCCTGCCGCGGGGCCGACTTCCACAGCCGCCACTCCGGATTGACCGTCAGCTCGTAGCCGGCGCCGGAGAGCCGGGCGTCGCCGCCCTCCGACGAGCCGAGAGCCCAGGAGTCGCCGAAGGCCGCCTCGTACGGCCAGGTCGTCCGCCAGAGCCCCGGCACGGCCACCAGCGTCACGGCGACGGCCACGGCGAGCACCCCGCCGCCCGCGACCCACGGCCACCGGGCCCGGTGCTTCCCGGCGACGGCGACCGCCCCCGGGGACCCGGCCACCACAGGAGCGGTGCCGGAACGGCCCGCCTCCCCGAAGCGGCCAGCCTCCCCAGAACGGCCCCCTTCCCCGAGGCGGGCTTCCCCGGAGCGGGCGGCCTCCCCAGGGCGGCCAGGATCGCCGGAGCGGGCAGGCTCCCCGGAGCGGGCAGGATCGCCGAAGCGGGCAGGATCGCCGAAGCGGGCAGGATCGCCGAAGCGGGCGGGATCGCCGGAGCGGCCCTCTTCCCCAAGGCGGGCCGCTTCGCCGGAGCGCAGGTCGGCGGTGGTGGCGCCGGTCCAGGTGCGTTCGACGACCTCGGTGGCCGCGGCCAGACGCGTCCCGCCCACCAGCTCGCCGAGCAGTTGCTGAGCGGTGGGCCGTAGCCGGGGATCCTTGGCGAGCGCCCGCTCCACCACCCCCCTGATCGCCTCGTCGAGCCCGTCCAGCACGGGCCCCTCCTGCATGATCCGGTACAGCACCTCGCCACGAGCCCCGCCCCCGAACGGCAGCCGCCCCGTCCCCGCGAACGCGATCACCCCGCCCCAGGCGAAGACGTCGGCGGCGGGCGTGAGCGGCTCCCCGCGCACCTGCTCGGGCGCCATGAACGCGGGCGTCCCGAGTATCGCCTGGCTGGCCAGGCTGTCGTTCTCGACGAGCTGGGCGATGCCGAAGTCGATCACCCGCGGGCCGAGCGGCGAGAGGAGCACGTTGGAGGGCTTGAGGTCGCGGTGGATCACCCCGGCCCCGTGGATGGCGCTCAGCGCGGTCGCGATGCCGACCGCCAGCGCTTCGAGGTTCCCGCCCGACAGCGGCCCCTGATCGTGCACGGCCTGCGCCAGGTCGGGCCCTCTGACGTACTCGGTGACGAGGTAGGCGACGTCCCCGTCGATCCCCGCGTCCAGCACCGGCGCGGTGCAGAACCTGGCCACCCGCCGCGCCGCCGCCACCTCCCGGCCGAAGCGCCGCCTGAACGCCGGATCCCGGGCCAGCGCCGGGTGGATGACCTTGACCGCGGCCAGGCCGCCGGTGGGCGTGGCAGCGAGATGCACCTCGCCCATGCCGCCCTGGCCGAGCAGGCGCCGCAGCGTGTACCCGGCTATGACGCGGTCACCGTTCATCGCAGACACACTAGCCAGACCCTCGAACCGTACTGTTCATCCGGCCGCGGGAGCCTGGGTCAGCCGGTAGCGCGAGGGCGGGATCCCGTACCGGTCGACGAACGCCTGCCGCAGCGTCTCCGCCGTCCCGAACCCGCACCGCACCGCCACCGACGCCATCGGCAGCGACGTGGAGGCCAGCAGATGCGCGGCGGCCTCGGTGCGGGCCAGCCGGACGTAGCGGCCCGGCGTCTCCCCCAGGTGCTTGAGGAAGAGCCGGGTCAGGTGCCGCTCGCTGACGCCCGCCTCGGTCGCCAGCGCGGAGGTGCTCAGGTCGTCGCGCAGGTGGGCGCCGATGTATTCGAGGGTCCGCTTGACCAGGCTGTTCGCCGGCGAGGGGGCGCTGACGAACATGCTCATCTGCGCCTGGTTGCCGGGCCGCTGGAGGTAGGTGACCAAGTTCCGGGCCACGGTCCTGGCCAGCTCGGTGCCGTTGTCCTCCTCGACGAAGGCCAGCGTGAGGTCGAGGGCGGCGGTGATGCCCGCGGACGTGGCGATGTTGCCGTCACGGATGAAGATCGGGTCGGGGTCCACGATGACCTTGGGGAAGCGGGCGGCCATCTCCTGGGCCTGCATCCAGTGCGTGGTGGCGCGCCGGCCGTCGAGCAGGCCGGCGGCGGCGAGGATGTGCGAGCCCGTGCAGACGGACGCCACCCGGCGGCTCTCGCGGGCCAGCCGCCGCACATGGCCCACCACCAGCGGGTTGCCCGCGGCGTCCTCGTGGCCGATGCCGCCGGCCACGAGCAGCGTGTCGAGCGGGCCGGTGACCCGCTCCAGCGCCAGCTGCGCGTCCAGGGTCAGCGCGGTGGCGGTGGTGATGGCGTGCCCGCCCGGCGTGGCCACGCGATATTCGTAGTACGGCAGCGCGCCGTGCCAGTTGGCGCTCTCCAGCGTCGAGGTGACGGAGGCGATCTCGAGTAATTCGGCCGCTTCGTAGGCCACGATCACGACCCGCCGTACGTCCATGGCACCGACTGTAGGTCCGAGGGACGGAGAACCCAAGTTTCCGGACCTCCCTCGCCGCCGCCCTGGCCCCCGGCCGCCCCTGCCCGCCACAGTCGGAGCATGACTACGACAACCCCGAACACCGGTCGCCGCTGGGGCAAGTTCGCCCTCCACTACGTCGAGATGATCATCGCGATGTTCGTCGGGATGTTCGCGCTCGGCCTGCTGCAGTCCGCCGTCGGCCTCGGCGTCTCCCACGCCGAGCAGCCGGAGCTCTGGTACCTCTCGATGGCCTTCAACATGTCCGTCGGCATGGCCGCGTGGATGCGGTTCCGCGGGCACGGCTGGGCCCCGACGCTGGAGATGTGCGCGGTCATGTTCGCGCCGGTCGTGCCGCTCTTCCCGCTGCTGTGGCTGGGCGTCATCGACGGCGGCGGGCTGATGATCGTCTCGCACGTGGCCATGTTCCCGCTCATGCTGGTGGCGATGCTGCGCCGCCTCGACGAGTACGCCGGCTGCGCTCATTGAGCGCGGCCGGCCCCGGCTTCGGGCAGGAACCCGGTCAGTACGTCGTCCGCCTCGCCCAGGGGCCGCGCCGCCGCTCCGGCGTCCTGGGGCAGGCACCCGTACAGGAAGCGCACTCCCACGTCCTCGATCCCGCAGAAGGCGGAGATCCCGATCCGGAGCTGGCGCTCCAGCATCTCGTCGAGACCGTGCTCGGTGTAGGACTCTCGCGACTCGCCGGCCAGGCCCAGCCACAGCAGCCGTTTGCCTCCCAGGCGGGCCTTGCCCTGACCGTAGGCGAAACCGTAGTTCCAGACCCGGTCGATCCAGCCCTTGAGGATGGCCGGCAGCCCGTACCACCAGACCGGGAACACCACGGCGATCACCTCGGCCGCGTCGATCCGCCGCATGTGCTCGCGGACCTCGGCGGAATAGGTCTTGCCCGGGTCGCCCCAGTCAGGCTCGTCCGCCGGCGTCATCCGGGGGTCGAAGGCGGCGGCGTACAGGTCCAGCGTGTCCACGGTCAGGCCGGCTGCCTGGAGACGGCTCCGCGCCCGGCGGGCGACCGCGGCGGTGAGGGAGTCACCGCGCGGGTGCGCGACGACCAGCAGCGCACCCGGCATCGCCCGGCCTCCTTCAGCCCGGCCTCCTTCAGCCCGATCTCCTTCAGCCCGGCCGCCGTCGCCGGTCATCGGCCGAGCCGGACGAGCATCTTGCCGGTGTTGGCGCCGCGGAGCACGCCGAGGAACGCGGCCGGTGCCTGCTCGATGCCCTCGAACACGGTCTCCTCGGTACGCAGGGTGCCGTCGGTGAGCCAGGCCGCCGCCTTCCCGATGTACTCCGGGAAGCGGTCGAGATGATCGGTCACCAGCACGCCGCGCAACGAGAGGCGCTTGGTGACCAGGTCGTAGACGTTGCGCGGGCCTGGGACCGGCCCGGTGGCGTTGTACTGGCTGATCATGCCTACCAGAGCGGCCCTGCCGTGGGTCCTGAGCGCGCCGATGGCGGCCTCCAGGTGGTCGCCGCCGACGTTGTCCACGTACACGTCGATGCCCTGCGGCGCGGCGGCGGCGAGCTGCCCGGCCACCGAGCCGGCCCGGTGGTCGATCGCGGTGTCGAAGCCGAACGTCTCGATCAGTTTCTTGCCCTTGTCCGGCCCTCCGGCCGAGCCGATCACCTTGGCGGCGCCGAGCTTGCGGGCGAGCTGCCCGGCGATGCTGCCGACCGCTCCCGCGGCGGCGGAGACGAACACCACATCGCCCTCCCGCACCGGCGCGATCACGGTCAGCGCCAGGTACGCCGTCAGCCCGGTCGTGCCCAGCGCGCCGAGGTAGTCCTGCGGGCGCGCGATGCCGGTGTCCACGACGGTCGCCTCCGCGGCGTTCAGCAGGGCGTACTCCCGCCAGCCCAGGAAGTGCGACACCGTCGCGCCGACCGGGATCTCCCCGGCCTCTGAGGCGATCACCTCTCCGACGGCGGAGCCTTCCAGCGGGCCGCCGACCTGGAACGGCGGAATATACGACTCCGCGTCGTCCATCCGGCCCCGCATGTAGGGATCGACCGACATCCAGGTGTTGCGCACCAGGATCTGTCCCGCACCCGGCCGCGGCACCTCCTCCTCCACCAGCTCGAAGTTCTCCGGACGCGGCTCGCCGAGCGGACGGGAGGCGAGCCGGTACACACGGTTGATCATGTCGGTTCCTTCAGTCGATCGGGTTCGATGGCTTCACCCTGCCTCCTGGCCCTTCGGGTCTTCTGCAGGTCCGCTGCAGGTCCCGCCGCAAGCCCCGGTCCTGGGCCGGTTTCCGGTGCTCGGGTAACCTTCCGGCATGCTTTTCGGGGTGCTCGGCCCGCAGGCCGTCTGGACGGCCGGCGGGAGGCCCGTACGGATCCCCGACCTGAAGGTCCGAGCGCTGCTGGCCGATCTGCTCGCGCACGAAGGCCGCCCGGTGCCGGCCGAGCGGCTGATCGACGACCTGTGGGGCGAGCGGCTGCCCCGCAACCCGGTCGGCACGCTGCACACGAGGGTCTCCCAGCTGCGCCGCGCGCTGGAGGCCGCCGAGCCCGGCGGGCGGGACCTGGTCGACTCCCAGTCGCCGGGCTACCGTCTCAAGGTCTCCGCCGACGCCGTGGACGCGGGCCGGTTCCTGGCCATGACGGCGCGGGCACGCGCCACGAGCGACGCCCGGGCGCGCGCTGGGCTGCTGGCCGACGCGCTGGCGCTGTGGCGGGGGCCGGCGTACGCGGACTTCGCCGACGCCGAGTTCGCCCGCCCGGTGGCCGCCAGGCTCGAAGAGGAGCGGCTGGTGGCGCTGGAGGAGCACGCCGAGGTACGCCTGGAGCTGGGCGAGCACAGCCTGCTGACCGGCGAGCTCGGCGACCTGGTGGCCCGCCATCCGCTGCGCGAGCGGCTCCGCGCCGCGCAGCTGCTCGCCCTCTACCGCGCGGGCCGGGCGGGCGAGGCCCTGGCCGGTTACGCCGACCTGCGCGAGCACCTCGCTGACACACTCGGGGCGGATCCCGGCCCTGAGCTGGTGGCGCTGCACACGTCGATGCTCAGGCAGGACCCGGCGCTGCAGGCTCCGGCCGCCGCCCCGGCACGTTCCCGCACCAACCTGCCCGCGGCGGTGACCGACCTGGTCGGCCGGGCGGAAGCGCTGACCCGGGTCCGCGCCCTCGTGGAGTCGTCCCGCCTGGTCACCCTCACGGGGCCGGGCGGCGTGGGCAAGACCCAGCTCGCGCTGGAGGTCGCGCGGTCGGTCGAGGACACGTTCGCCGACGGCGTCTGGCTGGTGGAGCTGGCCGGCCTCGAACGCGCCTCCGGCGGCTCGGCGGCTGCCGTGGCCGACGTGGTGGCCTCGGTGCTCGGCATCCGCGACGACGTCACCCCTGCAGCCGACCCCCTGACCCGACCGGCACCGTTGGAGCGGTTGCCGGGCAAGGGGCCGTTGGAACGGACGGCCGGCGCAAGGCCGTTGGGGAGGTTGGCCGGCGAGGGGCCGTTGGGGCGGCTGGCGGGGGCACTGCGTGCCAGGCGCATGCTGCTCGTGCTCGACAACTGCGAGCACGTCGTCGAGGCCGTCGCCGCACTGGCCGGGGCGCTCTTGCGGGCGGCGCCGGACCTGCGGGTCCTCGCCACCGGCCAGGAGCCGCTGGCGATCGCCGGTGAGCGGCTGTGGCCGGTGCCCCCGCTTGACCTGCCGGCCCAGGACGCGACGCCGTCGGGCATGAAGACCTCCAGCGCGGTGGCGCTCTTCGTGGCCAGAGCCGCCGCTGCGGCGCCCGGGTTCGAGCTCGACCACGACAACGCCTCCGCCATAGCGGCGATCTGCCGCCGCCTGGACGGGATCCCCCTCGCGCTGGAGCTGGCCGCCACCCGCGTACGCGCCCTCGGCGTGCGCGAGCTGGCTGACCGCCTGGACGACCGGTTCCGGGTCCTGACCTCGGGCAGGCGTGGCGGGCCCGCACGGCAGCAGACGCTCCGCGCGATGATCGACTGGAGCTGGAGCCTGCTGTCCGAGCAGGAACACGTGGTTTTGCGGCGGCTGGCCGTACACGCCGACGGGTGCGCGCTGGACGCGGCCGAGCAGGTCGCGGCGGAGCCCGGGATCGACGTGCTGGACCTGCTCGCCCGCCTGGTGGACCGCTCGCTCGTCACCATGGCCGACAGCGCCGACGGCCCCCGCTACTGGCTCCTGGAGTCCGTCAGGGACTACTGCGCCGAGCGCCTGCGCGAGGCCGGGGAGTACGACGAGCTCCGCCGCCGCCACCTCCGCTACTACACCGGCCTCGCCGAACGCGCCCAGCCGCACCTCCACGGCCACGACCAGCGGCGCCGGCTGGAGCGACTGGACAGCGAGTGGGCCAACCTGCGCACGGCCCTGGAGTCCGCCGCGCAGCTCGGCGCGGGCGAGGACGCCGCCCGGCTGGTCAACGCGCTGGCCTGGTACTGGGTGCTACGCGGCCGCCTGGCCGAGGCCCGCAGGTCGCTGGACCTGGCATTGGAGGTCAGCGCCGACGTCCAGGCCGCCGCCTGGCGTACGGGAATATCGCTGCTGCTCAGCAGCGGCACCGACGAGATCACCCCGATCCCGTACGAGCGAATCGCCGGCCCCCGCGCCCGCGCCAGGACCCAATGGTTCCTCAGCTACGCCCAGCGCGGTTTCACCGGCCTGTCCGCCACCTCCGGCCTCCTCGCCGAGGCGCTGGAGAGCTGCCGCGCGCTGGACGACCGCTGGGGCGTCGCCGCGGCGCTGAGCGTCCGGGCCACGATCGCGCGTGCCCGCGGCGAGCTGTCCGCCGCCGAGAGCGACGCGCTGGAGAGCGAGGCGATCTTCCGCGCACTCGGCGACCAGTGGGGCCAGGTCAAGGCGACCAACACGCTCGCCGAGCTCGCCGAGATCAGCGGGGACTATCCGCGGGCGGCCCGCCTGCACCGGGAGGGCCTGCGCATGGCGGAGGAGCTGTCGCTCTGGGGCGACGTCTCGTTCAGGCTGTCGGGCCTGGGCCGGATCAGCCTGCTGGAGGGCGACCTGACGGGGGCCGACGAGCTGCACCGGCGGGCGATGGTGCTGGCCGCCGGGCAGTTCGACAAGGTGGCCGAGCACTTCGCCGAAGTGGGGCTGGCGTTGAGCGCCCGCCGTCAGGGCAGGCACGAGGAGGTCCGCGCCCACCTGTCGAAGTGGGTGGACTGGCTGCGGGGTGTCGGCGGGGAGCCCGGCCTGGCGCTGGTCCTGGCGGAGCTGGGCTTCGCCGCGGAGCAGCTCGGCGACGCCGATGCGGCCCTGCGGCTGCACCTGCGGGGGCTCGGCTCGGCGCGCGCGATCGGCGACCCCCGCGCGGTCGCCCTGTCCATGGAGGGCCTGGCGGGCGCGCACCGGCTCGCCGGGGACGCGCCGCGCGCCGCCCGCCTGCTCGGCATCGCCACCGCCCTCCGCCGTTCGGTCGGCGCGCCGCTGCCACCGGCCGAGCGAGGGGACGTGGATCGCATCACCCGGGCCCTGCGCCACGCGCTCGGGGATGAGCGCTTCGCCGCCGAGTTCGAGCTCGGCACCCGTACGGATCCCGAGACCGTGCCGGCCCGCTGACCGCTGACCGCTGACCGCTGACCGCTGACCGCTGACCGCTCCAGGATCCGATCCGCGCGGGTGCGAGCGTGGCCCGTCAGCTCGACGTCTGCGCGGCCCCTGCCGCGGCCCGCATCCTGTCGAAGTTCGCCACGTACTGCCGGTAGACGTCCTTGTCGTTGAGCTGCAGCAACGTCTCGTCGTTACGCCGCAGCGACGTCTCGTTGTAGTTGTGGCTGCCGGTGAACACCCGGCGCGCGTCGCGGTCCCCGTCGTACGAGCCCTCCACGAGCAGGTACTTGGAGTGGATCCGCCCGAGCAGCGCGCTGCCCGACCCGAGGGTGGCCAGCTCGATGCGCGGCTGCGCCGCCAGCACGGCCTTGACCTCCTCGTCCATGATCCCGTACACGATCTGCACCGCGCACCCGTCGCCCGCCAGGTCGCGCAGCCGCTCGGCGATGGCGATGCGGTAGGTGTCCCATTCGGACATGCCGACCCGGAGCTTCGTACGGCCCCGGCAGGAGACCTTGTCCAGGTAGTCGACGATGGGGTCGCCCTGGGCGCGGGGGAAGAAGTGCGCCAGGACCGAGCCGCCGCGCGAGCCCGTCTGGACGACGCGGTTGTAGTCCAGGTTCTTCCGCTCGGCGGCCAGGTCGCCGAAGTAGGACTCGTGCGCGGCGTAGAGACGCCGGTTGCCCGGCAGGACGACCGCGTTGTTCCAGTACGTCGTGGAGTTGAGGTCGGTGAGGTTGGCCGAGGACTGCACCACCACGTCGGAGGCCCGGCCCGCCCGCGAGAACAGGTAGAACTTGTTGTGCTGCCCCTTGTCCCCGATGCAGGCCGCGGTGCCGCCCGACATGGGTCCCGTGCAGACGTGCACCCAGGAGTCGCCGGCCGCGTCGGTGCCCAGCGCCGTCGCGAGCTGGGCCGCGATCGCCGCGCCCCGCGTGTCGCCGTCCAGGATGACCCGCACCTTGACCCCGCGCTGGTGCGCCTTCACCAGCTCGGCGACGAACTCCGTGCCGGCCGTTCCGGACATGACGAAGTGCGCGATCTGGATGGTCGCACCCGCGGGCGTCTGCCGTACCAGCCCGCAGAGCTCGCGCACGATGGCGGCCGGGTCACCACCCACCGGCTCGCTGAACACCGCTCCGGTCACGACCGGCCCGCGCGGGGCGTCGGCGCAGGTGGACGCCTGGGCGGCGGCGGGCGTGCCCGCGCCGCTCGCGAGCACGGCGGCGGCCGTGGCGCCCATCGTCAGGACGGACAGGAACTTGCTCGGCATGCGGAACTCCTCCAGCGTTACGACCAGCCCTGATCTTGATTACGGGCAAGCCGATATAAAGAGTGGAGTCGTCACCCCCGATCACCGTGACCGCCTGCCGACAGCCCGCTGAACGATCAGGGAACATCTGCTACTGGCCGGGCGCAGAGCCGCTCGCCGACCGCACCTTGATCTTGCCGAGCGTGCTGCGGCTGTCCCGGATGTCAGTGATCAACACGTACGCGACCAGCAACAGCCCCAGGCACAGGGCGGCCGCGCCCCACCAGGGGATCTCGGCCAGCAGCAGATAGCCGTCGGCGTCGCTCAGCGACCTGATCACCATCGTGACCGCCGCGACCACCACGGTGATGACCAGCCAGCTGCGCAGGCGCGGCAGGTTCCCCTTGTTCCACAGCCGGATCCGCCAGCTCATGAACACGGCGAGCACCCCCAGCACGGCACAGAACCCGATCAGCCACCAGGGCAGCGCGAAGGCCGTCTGGTCGGCGAACTGCGCCTGGGCCGTACGCAGCTCCGCCTCGGCCCGCTGCCTGGCCGCCACGGCGGCGTCGAGCTGCTTCTTCAGCTGCGCCACGTTCTGGCGCAGCTCCTGGCGCGTCACCTGACTCGTCTCCTGGCGCGGGGGCGGCGTGGCCGCCTCCGTCGGCAGCATCCGCGCCACGACCGTCAGCATGATCGCGACGAACGACAGCGCCAGCACGATGGCCATGAACAGGTCGATGAAACGCAGGTCGAGCGGCGGTGCGAACGACCTGACGGGTCGTTTCCTCACTGGTCCCTCACCAGGGTGTACTTCTGCGGCCGGCTCTCGGCGGCGCTCAGCCGCTCCACCGCCGTGCGCAGCGCGTCCAGGCCCTTGACCAGCTCTTCCGTCCGGCCCCTCGACTGGGCCAGCTCCTGGGTGAGCCCGTGCATGGCCGGCGCCGCCTGCTTGGCCGGCAGGCGCGCGATGTAGATCAGGAACACCTCGTCGGCCTCCACCACGCTGGCCCGCTCCGCCCGCTCGACCAGGGCCATCGAGCCGAACGCGAGCACGCTCAGGAACAACGCGATCAGCGTGACGCCGAACGCCGAGGCCAGCTCGGGCAGCACGTGCTGCTTGAGCGCGGCGATCAGGACGCCGGGGTCGCCCTTGCTGTCCAGGGCGCTGGAGAACGAGCTGACCATCGCGCCCATCGTCAGCGCCGTGCCGATGAACCCGAAGACCGGCAGCGCCCAGATCAGCGCGTGGTCGAGGTGGTGCTTGTTCACCATCTCGCTGTCGTCCAGCGCGGAACGGGCGCTCAGCACGGCCTCGCAGTCGTTCCCGGCCTCAGCCGCCTCCTTGAACAGCCGGAGCCGCCGCCCCACCAGCGTGTCCTCGCCCGGCGTCACGGCTTGGATGCTCGTCACCGCCCGCGCCGTCGCCTCGCTCTCCCGCCGGATGTCCGGGATGGCCCGGACGATCCTGAGCACCGTGGTCAGGAACACCGCGATGATGAGCGTGACCACCAGCTCCGCGGCCACCGGCGCCGTGGCCGCGCCCACGGACACCAGAAGCGCCTCCACCATTCCGGCGATCATGAGCAGCGCGGAGACCGCCAGTCCCACCACGGGCGCGAACACCGAATGACGCCAGCCGTACCTTGACACCCGTTAACCCCATCCGACACAGGAAATGTCAAAGAACACCTAAGCATACGCAAAGCAATGTTTGGTTACGGTACGGAAGCTTCCTGTGTCCTTTGGGGCCTGGGCCGATGGATCAGAGCGATATCGCCTCCGGACCGAACAACTGCTTGATGTCGGCCGCGAACGACGGCTCGGGGTTGACGCGGAACTCCGGCACCGCCAGCACCATCGTCTTCCCTGCCGTGCGCCGCAGGTTGATCAGCAGGGGCGCCGGCCCCTCGTGCAGCTTCAGCACGTTACGCAGCTCGTCCACGAGCTGCGGGTTGATGCGTTCCTCGCGCAGCTGCAGGGTGACCGGGTGCCCCGCGTCGCTGGTGACGCCGGACACGTCGAGCGGCGTCAGGTCCTGCCCGAAGATGCTGATGGCTCCGTCGCGGTTGTTGATCTGCCCGCCCACCGACACCACGACGTCCTCGCGCAGCTCCGGCGCGTACAGCTCGTAGCTCTTGGGGAAGAACAGGCACTCCACGGCGGCGTCCATGTCCTCGACGGTCGCGATCGCCCACACATTGCCGGCCTTGTTGACCCGCTTGTCCACCTTCGTGATCAGCCCGCACACGCGGACGTCGCCGCGGTCGTCGCGGCCGCTGTCGAGCAGGTCGGCGATCGTGGTGTCCCGGTTGCGGGCCAGGAGCCGTTCGGTGCCGGCCAGCGGGTGGTCGGACACGTACAGGCCGAGCATCTCCCGCTCGAAGTCGAGCTTGGTCTTCTTGTCCCACTCCATCTCGGGAATGGCGATCGTGAAGGCCGCGTCGTCGCCGTCGTCGTCCATCCCGCCGAACAGCGAGTCCTGGCCGTGGGCCTCGTTCTTCTTGATGTCGATGACGGACTCGACGGCCTGCTCGTGGATCATGAGCAGGGCCTTGCGCGGGTGTTCGAGCGCGTCGAACGCGCCCGCCTTGATCAGCGATTCGATGACCCGCTTGTTGCAGACCGTCAGCGGCACCTTGGCCAGGTAGTCGTTGAAGTCGGTGTAGGGGCCCTTCTCCTTGCGGGCCTTGACGATGCCTTCCACGACGTTCTCGCCGACGTTGCGGACCGCGCCGAGCCCGAAGCGGACCTGGGTGTCACCGACGGCGACGAAGTCGAGCTGGGAGTCGTTGACGCACGGCGGCAGGACCTGGATGCCCATCTTGCGGCATTCGGCCAGGTAGACGGCGGCCTTGTCCTTGTCGTCGCCCACGGAGGTGAGCAACGCCGCCATGTATTCGGCGGGGTAGTTCGCCTTCAGGTAGGCGGTCCAGTAGGCGACGAGGCCGTAGCCGGCGGTGTGCGACTTGTTGAACGCATAGCCGGAGAACGGCAGCATGACGTCCCACAGCGCCTGGATCGCCTCGTCCGAGTAGCCGTTGCCGCGCATGCCGGCCTGGAAGTTGGCGAACTCGGCGTCCAGGATCTCCTTCTTCTTCTTGCCCATGGCGCGGCGAAGGAGGTCGGCGCCGCCGAGCGTGTATCCGGCCAGCTCACGGGCCACGGCCATGATCTGCTCTTGGTAGACGAGCAGGTGGAAGGTGGGGCCGAGGATCGGCTCCAGAGCCTCCTTCAGCTCGGGGTGGATGGGGTCGATGTCCTGGCGGTTGTTCTTGCGGTGCGCGTAGTTGGTGTGCGCGTTGGCCGCCATCGGGCCCGGCCGGTAGAGGGCGAGCACGGCCGCGATGTCCTCGAACCGGGTCGGCTCCATCAGCTTGAGCAGCTGCCGCATGGGGCCGCCGTCGAGCTGGAACACGCCCAGGGTGTCGCCGCGGGCCATCAGCCGGTAGGTCGTCTCGTCGTCGAGCGGGATCGTCAGGGTGTCGAGCTTCACCCCCTTGTTCTGCTCGATGATCTTGATGGCGTGGTCGAGGATGCCCAGGTTCCGCAGACCCAGGAAGTCCATCTTGACCAGGCCCATGTTCTCGCAGCTCGGGTAGTCGAACCCCGTGATGATCACGCCGTCCTTGTCCCGCTTGTGCATCGGGATGAGGTCGAGCAGCGGATCCGACGACAGGATGACCGCGGCCGCGTGCACGCCCGTGCCGCGGATGAGCCCTTCGATGCCGAGGCCCGTGTCGATCACCTGGCGGACGTCGTTGTCGTTCTCGTACAGGGCGCGGATCTCGTTGCCCTCGTTGTAGCGGGGGTGGTCCTTGTTGAACAGGTCGGCGAGCGGCACGCCCTTGCCCATGACGTCCGGCGGCATCGCCTTGGTGATCTTGTCGCCCACCGCGAACGGGTAACCGAGGATGCGGGAGGAGTCCTTGACCGCGGCCTTGGCCTTGATCGTGCCGAACGTGTTGACCTGCGCGGTCATCTCCTCGCCGTACTTCTCGGTCACGTACGCCACCATGCGGTCGCGCTGGCGGTCGTCGAAGTCGAGGTCGACGTCGGGCGGGTTGATCCGCTCGGGGTTGAGGAACCGCTCGAACAGCAGCCCGTGCTCCAGCGGATCCAGCTCGGTGATGCGGGTGGCGTAGGCGACGATCGAGCCGGTCGCCGACCCTCGGCCGGGCCCGACCGGGATGCCGTTGTCGCGGGCGTGCCGGCAGATGTCGGCGACCACGAGGAAGTAGGAGGAGAACCCCATCGGGCCGATGACCTTCATCTCGGTCTCGTACCTGTCCAGCACCTCCGGCGGGACCGGGGTGCCGTACCGCAGCTCCAGGCCGCGCTCGCACTCCTTGCGCAGCCACGACTCCTGCGTCTCCCCCTCGGGCACGTCCGGATAGTCCGGCATCCGGTTGACCTCCGCGAACACCTCGCTGTAGTCGCCGACCATCTCGGCGACGAGCAGCGTGTTGTCGCACGCGTCCGGGAGCTCGGGGAACAGGGCGTACATCTCGTCCGCGGACTTGAGGTAGTAGCCGGAGCCGTTGAACCGGAACCGGTTCGGGTCGGCCTTGTTCTTGCCGACGCCGACGCACAGGAGGCTGTCGTGCGCGTCGGCCTGGTCCTCGGTCACGTAGTGGGAGTCGTTCGTGGCGAGCAGCGGGATGTCGAGATGCTTGGCCAGCTTGAGCAGATCGGCCCGGACCTCCCGCTCGATGTCGATCCCGTGGTCCATCAGCTCCAGGAAGTAGCTGTCACGGCCGAAGATCTCCTGATATTCGCCCGCGACGCGCACCGCCTCGTCGAACTGGCCGAGCCGCAACCGGGTCTGCACCGCGCCGGACGGGCAGCCCGTGGTGGCGATGATCCCTTCCGCGTACTCGGCGACCAGCTCCTGGTCCATGCGCGGCTTACCGTAGTAGCCCTCGAACGAGGCCTTGGAGGAGAGCCGGAACAGATTCCGCAGCCCGGTCGCGTTCTTGGCCCACATGGTCATGTGGGTGTACCGGCCTCCGCCGGACACGTCCTTGCCGCCCTCGCCGTCGGCGACGCCGGTCTCCGCGCGGGACCCCCAGAAGACCTGCTTCTTGAAGAAGCGCGACGCGGGCGCCACATAGGCTTCGATCCCGATGATCGGCTGGACCGGGCTGTTCTTGGCCACCGACTGGAACTCGTACGCGCCGAACATGTTCCCGTGATCGGACATCGCGATCGCCGGCATGCCCAGCCGCTCGGCCTCCTTGAACAGGGGTTTCATCTTTGCTGCCCCGTCCAGCATGCTGTACTCGGTGTGAACATGCAGGTGCACGAACGACTTGCTCACCCATCCCCCAACTGCGCGCCGGCCCAAAGTTCTCGCCTGAGCCTATTCCTTCTCATGAGGCTGTTGGGGCGATGCCAGACAGGCCCGAACAGGTTGTTGTCACCCTGTTGCCCACGCTCCGTGCAAGATCGGCCGCACTGCGGATGATCTGCTGAAACACCCCCTTCCAGCGGCACTTCGACCAGAGCGGGGTGCGGCTGGAGCGCTGACACGGCACATGTCCACCACTTAACCAAATTCGTGGAATTTTCCGGCATGCACCTGACATGATCACCCCGACTTCGGTTCCCCGAGAATGAGGTGTGCATGAAGCGAGCGAGAGTGCGCGGCGCCGGTGTGGCGGCACTGACCCTGCTGAGCCTGATGGGAGCCGGCCCCACCGCGCAGGCCGAGGCGGCGAGCTCCTGCGCGCTGGCCTTCTGCCTGTACGAGCACGACAAGTTCGAGGGCGCAGAAGAGGAGTTCATGTTCGAAGGCTGGAACCTGTGCTACAGCGTGGCCAGAGTGAACAACAAGGCGAGCTCCATGCGGAACAACAGCGCCGCCAGGGTGCAGTTCTACAACACCTCCAACTGCTCCGGCGCGTACGGCTACGCGGCGAGCCCGAGCTCCTCGGACGGCGACCTGACGAACAACGGGTTCGACAACAAGACCAGCTCCATCAAGTACGTCCGGCCATAAGGCCCTGAACCACTCGCAGGGCACCGGCTTCCCGGTCATCGAGCTCGGTGCCCCGCCTGGTTCCTCGGCCCTCGGATCTGAGCCGACGGCCGCCCCGCTGTAACCTCCTGAACGTCATCGCCCCGCGAGTGAGATCGCGGCCCAATCGTGCGCGAGGTCGTAGCCGCTTCGCTTTCGACGCGCCATAGTTTGGGGCCATTTAGAGCTTTGCGAAGGGCTGGCAAGAATGAGCGAGGAGTTGGCGGGGCGGCTGCGGCAGCTGCGTGATGCGACCGGGCGGAGCTTGCGCGAGCTGGCCCGCGACGTCCACGTCAGCAGTTCCTCGCTGTCGCGCTACTTCGCCGGCCAGGCTGTTCCGCCCTGGCCGGCGGTGGTGGCGCTGTGCAAGGCGGCCGGTCGTGATCCGAGGCTGCTGCGTGAGGTGTGGGAGCGGGCCAAGGAGGGGCCTCAGGTGAGTACGGCTGCCGCCGCGCCGGTGCGCAACGACTTGCCGCACGACGTCACCGCCTTCACCGGCCGCAGGGAGGAGCTGGCCGCCCTCCTCGACGCCGCGCGGAACACGACGATGGTGGCGATCGACGGCATGGGCGGCGTCGGCAAGACCGCGCTGGCCGTACACGCCGCGCATCTGCTGACCGCCGACTTCCCCAGCGGCCGGCTCTACCTGGACCTGCACGGGTTCACTCCGGGCAAGGAGCGGGTCGAGCCCGCCGAGGCGCTGCGCGTGCTGCTGGCCGCGCTCGGAGTGCCGCCCGGCAGGATTCCCGACGGGGTGGCCGAACGGGCCGCGCTGTGGCGGTCGGAGCTGGCGACGCGGCGCGCGATCGTGCTGCTGGACAACGCCGCCAATGCTCTTCACGTACGCGATCTGCTGCCCGGCGCCGGCGAGAGCTTTGTCGTGATCACCAGCCGCCGGCGGCTGGTGGAGCTGGACGCCGTCCAGCCGATCTCGCTGGACGTCCTGCCGACGCAGGAGGCGGCCGAGCTGTTCGTCGCCTCCGCGGGCGGGACCCGGCCCGGTGACGTCGGCGAGGTGCTGCGCCGATGCGGGAACCTGCCGCTGGCCATCCGGGTGGCCGCCGCGCGGCTGCGGCACCGGCCCGCGTGGACGCTCGACACCCTGGCGGAACGGCTGCGCGAGGGCGAGCTGGCGGTCTCGGACGTGTTCGGGATGTCGCTGCGGCAGCTCGACCCCGCCCAGCGGCGGATGTTCCGGCTGCTCGGGCTGGTGCCGGGCGAGGACATCGACGCCTACGGCGCGGCCGCCCTGGCCCAGATCTCGCTGGGCAACGCCCGTGCCCTGCTGGAGGACCTGGTCGATGTCCATCTGCTGCAGGAGCCTGCGGCGGGTCGCTATCGGATGCACGACCTGCTGCGTCAGGTCGCCCGCGCCGACGACACCGCAGCCGACTCCGGCCCGGCGATCGCCCGGCTGGCCGACTATTACCTGAGCGGTCTGCTGGCCGTGAAGGACGTGATCGAGCTGGTCGTCATCCCCGTGCCGGTCATCGTGTCGCAGCCGCCTCCCGCGCTGCCCGATCTCTCTCATGCCGGAGCCGACTGGCTGGACACCGAGTGGGACAACATCACCGCGACGTTCTCGCTCGCCGTGGAGCTGCGCGTCGATGCGCCGGCGGTCGGGCTCGGCCAGTTCGCCTTCGTGATCTCCCTCGGGCGGCGCGGTGGCATGGCACAGCTGTGCCGCGGGCTCGAGGTCAGTATGCCCGCAGCGGAAAGGCTCGGCGCGCCCCGGATGCTCGCCTCGCACCGGTACCTGCTGGGCGCCGCGCTGCTGCGCACCGGCCGGCTGGCGGAGGCGGTGCCAGAGCTCCAGGCGGCTCGCGCGCTGATGGCCGCGGAGGGCGACGTCGTCGGCGAGGCCATCGCCATCGAACAGCTGGCGGAGGTCCGGCTGTATGCCGGTGACGCCGAAGGCGCCATCGAACTCCTGCGCCAGGCGACCGGACTGGTGCCACCCTGCGAAGCCGCCGCCGGCGTGTACGTACGCGTACGCCTCGGGCGGGCTCTGGTGCAGCTGGGAGAGTACGGCGAGGCCCGCAAGGTCGTCTGGGACCTGCTCGAGACCGCGCGCGGGCTGGACCGGCAGAAGGAGCGGATGTGCCTGGATGTGCTCGGCCGGGCGGCACTCGGCCTGGGGGCCGCCCAGACCGCTCTCGACCTGGCTGAGCAGGCCGTCGCGCTCAGCCGGGCCACCCGCCATCCGGTCTTCGAGGCGATCAGCCGCACAGACGTCGCCGTCGCCTTGCGCCACCTCGGCCACGCCGAGGAGGCGACGGCCATGCACGCCGAGGCCATGCTGATGCTCGAAGAGGCCGGTGAGCCGCATCGGATGGTGCGCAGCCTCCTCCCGTACGCGAAGGCCTGTCTGGCCACAGGCGATCGAGATGCCGCGGCGCGGCACTTCCAGGAGGCGCTGGAGATCGCCACCGCGCACGGCCTCAGCTATCTGGCCTCGGCGGCTCAAGCGGGTCTGGCCCCGGTGTCCTGAGTCTGGCCCCGGTGTCCCGTCCCGTCCCGGGACACCTGCGCACCAGCCGTTCGCGGGCGTGACAGCGCAGGCCAGCCCGATATCGGTGGAATCTGCGGCGTCCCGGAAGGCGCGGTACGGATTGTCCCGGACAGGCCGCCGGGTCGAAGCTCATCGCCATGCACACGACGCCTTTTCTGCTGGACGAGCTGGACGCGCTGCCCGTCCGATGGGAAGTGGACGGGATACTCCCCGCGCCCGTTCCAGCCGTCTCCGCACTCCTGCTCGCCGTCGCCGAAGGGCGGGTGGGCGATGACAACCTGCTGGTGCTGGCCCGGGCGTCGGCGGCACGCCAGGGAGCGATGACCGTGGTGGCCGGGCCCGGCGCCGACGCCTACAGCGCCGAGTTCGCGGGGCCCGTGGAGCCGGTGGAGATCCAGGTGGACCGGGCCCGGTCCAGGCTGGCGGTGCAGAGCTGGTACGGCGGGGTGTACGCCGTCACCGTCTGCCCCGCGGGCACCCGGGTGGCCCACAGCGTCCACCGAGTCCTTCCCGGGCATCCGGGATTCGCCGCCGGCATCGCCGAGATCGGCCTGCGTGCCCGCATGTCACGCGATCTGCGGCAGGTGCTGGGTGTGATCGCCGACAGGCTCGGCTGCTGACCATCCGCGATGTCGTGTCAGCGGCCGCGTCAGCGCCGCAACGGCCCGGAATCAGCGCGGTCGGCGATGGTGAACGACATGAACGGCTCAGCGACCGGAGCCACCTGACCAACGCCATCAATCGCGCCATCAACAACGAGAGAACGGATGTCCAGATGACAGTCCATCAGGCCCAGGGCCCTGCGATCCGCGTGCAGGGCCTGCAGAAGTCGTACAAAGAGCTGCAGGTGCTGCGCGGCGTGGACTTCGAGGTGGCGCGGGGCAGCATCTTCGCCCTGCTCGGCTCCAACGGAGCCGGCAAGACCACCGCGGTGAAAATCCTGTCCACGCTGCTCAAGGCCGACGCGGGGACTGCCAGTGTGCACGGCTTCGACGTCGCCACCCAACCGGCCGACGTACGCGAGTCGATCAGCCTGACCGGGCAGTTCGCGGCCGTCGACGAGATCCTCAGCGGGCGGGAGAACCTGGTGCTGATCGCCCGGTTGCGGCACCTGAGCGATCCGGGCCAGATAGCCGATGACCTGCTCGCGCGGTTCTCGCTGACCGACGCGGGAGGGCGGAAGGTGTCGACGTATTCGGGCGGCATGCGCCGTCGCATCGACATCGCGATGAGCCTGGTGGGGAACCCGCCGGTCATCTTCCTCGACGAGCCCACGACCGGGCTCGACCCCCAGGCGCGCATCGAGGTCTGGCAGACCGTCAGGGAGCTCGCCGACCGGGGGACGACGGTGCTGCTCACCACGCAGTACCTGGACGAGGCCGAGCAGCTCGCCGACCGGATCGCGATCCTGCACCAGGGCCGCATCATCGTCAACGGCACCCTGGCCGAGCTCAAGCAGCTGCTGCCGCCCGCCAAGGTCGAATACATCGAAAAGCAGCCGACCCTGGAGGACGTCTTCCTCACCCTCGTCGGCGCCGACGGCCACAAGCACACCGGCGATGACCGCAACGTCGCCACGAACGCGTAGGGAACCACGATGACCAAGCATTTCTTCGGCGACACCACCGTCCTGCTGGGACGCTCCCTGCGCCACATCACCCGCAGCGTGGACACCATCGTCACGACCGCGATCATGCCGATCGCCATGATGCTGCTGTTCGTCTACGTGTTCGGCGGCGCGATCGACACCGGGTCGGACTCGTACGTGAACTACATGCTGCCCGGCATCCTGCTCATCACGGTCGCCTCGGGCATCGCCTACACCGCCTTCCGGCTCTTCACCGACATGCAGGGCGGCATCTTCGAGCGCTTCCAGTCCATGCCGACCGCCCGCTCTTCGGTGCTGTGGGCGCACGTGCTGACCTCGCTGATCGCCAACTCGATCTCGCTCGTGGTCGTCGTCCTCGTCGCCCTGCTCATGGGCTTCCGCTCGTCGGCTGGAGTGGCGGCCTGGCTCGCGGTCGCCGGCATCCTGATCCTGTTCACCCTGGCGCTGACGTGGATCGCCGTCATCCCCGGCCTCACCGCCAAGACCATCGACGGCGCGAGCGCGTTCTCCTACCCGCTCATCTTCCTGCCCTTCCTCAGCTCGGCGTTCGTGCCCACCGACACCATGCCCGGCCCGGTGCGTTTTGTCGCCGAGCACCAGCCGGTCACCTCCATCGTCAACGCCATCCGCGCCCTGTTCAGCCAGCAGCCGGTCGGCAGCGACATCTGGATCGCGCTGGCCTGGTGCGTCGGCATCCTCGTCGTCGCCTACGTCTTCGCCATGAACACCTACCGCCGCAAGCTCTCCTAGACCGTGGCGAGCGAGCCTGTCCTGATCCAGATCGGCGTGACGAACAGGCAGATCACTTTGCGAACCGCCGCGTACGGCGCCGTCACGCTGATGTCGGCCGCCGACGCCGCCGGCAAGCCCCACCGGGCCGACAACTTCCGCCACACCGTCCTCGTCGCCGCCGACGCCACCGCCCGCACCCATCAGGCCCAGCCCAGCCCCACCCAGGCGGATATGACCCGCAAGATCATCGAAGCCCTCGACGTCGTCTGACGGACTTGTCGCGAGGGTCTCGGCGGCCCGTGATGCAGCGCCTTTGTCGATAGCAGCTACCAGCTCAAGGGGATGGCACATGTCCGATTTGAAATGGCGGGGGTTCCTCGCCGCGGTCGCACTCGCGACTCCGCTCGTGATCGCCGGCACCCCCGCCGCCTCCGCGACGGCGGAGCCGAAGATTGACATCTCCGGCGGGCTCACGCAGCCCGTCTTCTCCTACACCGACGCCATCCGTGAGCACGTCCGGGTGCAGTCGTCGGTGGACAGCGACGGCGACGGCAAGAAGGATTTAGTCCGGGTGGACATCATCCGGCCGAAAGAGTCAGGTTCCGGGCTCAAGGTCCCGGTGATCATGCATGAGAGCCCGTACTACGACAATCCCGGCGTCGGCTACGAGCTGGATCACAAGAAGTACGACGCGAACGGGAACGTGACGAAGTTCCCGCTGGCCTACGACAACTACTTCGTGCCCCGCGGATATGCGTACCTGGCCGTCGACATGATCGGCACCAGGCTGTCCGAGGGCTGCCCGACCTCCTACGGCGCCGCCGACGTGCTGGGCGGCAAGGCGGTCGTCGACTGGCTGAACGGCCGGGCCAGCGCCTACGACGACCAGGGCCAACCGGTCAAGGCCACCTGGACCACCGGACGCACCGGGATGATCGGCCACTCCTACGAGGGAGCGCTCGGTGCCGCCGTGGCCGGCACCGGCGTGCAGGGGCTGGCGACGATCGTGAACATCTCCGGCTACACCAGCGGGTATGAGAACGCACGGATCAACGGCACGCTCAGCTGGTTCGCGGGCCTGGCCTCCTGGCAGGCCAACCGGGTCGCCGCCGATCCGGGCAAATGCGCGGCGGTGAGTGAGAAGCTGCTCCAAGACTCCGATGACGCCACCGGCAACTACAACGCCTACTGGGACGAGCGCAACTACCGGACCGGGACGATCTCCCAGGCGCGCAACGTGCGCGCCAGCGTGTTCTCGGTGATGGGCATGCAGGACCGCAACGTGGTGGGCAGCCAGTTCTCCGAATGGTGGGCCAAGCTGCCCCGTGACGTGCCGCGCAAGGCGTGGGTGACGCAGTACGGGCACATTGACCCGTTCTGGGCCCGCCGCGAGGTGTGGATGGACACCCTGCACCAGTGGTTCGACCACGAGCTGATGGGCGTCGCCAACGACATCCTGCGCCGGCCCCGCGTCGACGTGCAGCTCGGCCCGGACCGGTGGATCACCCAGGCCGACTGGCCCGCACCCGCGGCACGGACGACGACCCTGCGGCCGCAGCAGGACGGCTCCCTGGACCGCAAGCCCTCCACCGGCGCCGGCAGCTACCTCGACCTCGCCCAGACCGAGGTCGCGATGGCCGACAACCCCGGCACCACCCATCCCAACCGGCTGGCCTTCCTGACCCCGCCGCTGAAGGACGCGATGCGGCTGTCCGGAACGCCGTCGGTGAGCCTGCGCCTCAAGCTGGACAAGCCGACCGCCAACCTGGGCGTCCTGCTCGTCGACTACGGCACCGACACCCGCATCAACTACCGCGAACGCGGTGCTACGGCCGCGGAAGGCCTCAAGTTCATCGGCGGCGAGGACTGCGTCGGCCAGAGCACGGCCGACGACGACGGCTGCTACCTCAAGGCCGGCGACAACACGGCGGCCTCCGACTTCAACGTGGTCACCCGGGGAATCCTGGACGCGCAGAACCACCGGTCGCTGAGCCGCTCGACACCGCTGACGCCGGGCAAGGCGTACCAGATCACCTGGAAGATGCTGCCGCAGGACTACGAGTTCAAGGCCGGCCACCGCCTCGGCCTGGTGCTGACCGGAGCCAACGACGACTTCAACCTCGACGAGAGCGGCAACGGCACCGGGGCCGACGCCGAACCCGGCACCGGCGCCGAGGTCACCATCGACCTGGCCGGCACCTCGATCACGCTGCCGCTGGTCAACGGCACGCCCCTCAAGTAGCAGCAAGATCGACATTGGCGTACGGTCACGGCCGGTTCGATCGCGACCGTACGCAATACGGCGTGGCTGAGCACCAAGCCTCCACTGCTCTGCGCGAGCGCGACGTGCTCGCAGACGAACCCTCGAAGTCCGAACGAGGTCCTGGAGCCGCGTTAAGGGAGAGACTGACTTGCACGTCTTACGTGGCTTAACCAGCTTCAAGCGACTGACCAGCTAGAACGCTTGACAACCCCCAGATGACCATCGGGGTACGGCTCGGGCGGTCGGCGGTTGTGGACGGTACGTCATCGCGACGCCGCGGCGATCCGGACGGTGCTTCGCAAGGCGGCCCCGGCGGGAGTCGTGAGGCGATCTCGTGCAGATGGAGCGCCGGGGAGCGTTGCTGAACAGGCTGTCCAGTGATCGGTGATGAGGCGTCCAGGGCGGCAGCCTTGTCGGCTTCGATGGGCAGGGCGTAGCGGCGGGTGGTGTCCAGGGAGCGTGGCCGAGGAGTTCGGTGACCAGGATGGGGTCTTTTCTGTCGCGGATGAGCTGGGTGGTGGCGCCTGGAGAGCGGCGATGGAAACGAGACCTGGCCGAGATCGAGAATCAGGCGCGGGCCGGGGCGTCCGGATCCACTCGGAGGCATCTGTCACCGCACTCGCGCAGGCCAGAAGGCTGCAGCACCTGGAGCCGAAAATCTGCACCGGCCGTAGTAGACATTCGCTGCTGTGCGTACTATCGTTTCTCGCATCGCAAGGAACGGATCCACCGGGCAGCAGCAGCAGTTATCGGCAACACGACGAACTGCCCGCAGCAGGCTGAAGTAGAAGATTGACGGCAGAAGGTCGGACGTGACGG